>NZ_JAFMOS010000346.1 GCF_019049755.1 Rahnella perminowiae | reverse complement strand
GTTTTCCTTTGCCGGATCAGAATAACAACATTAACCGGACAGGTCAGGAGCGTTAACCGGACACACTGTGTGTCTGTCGTTACTGGTATGTCCGGAATTTCTTTACGGAAAAAGACGTCATTTTTAACACCGGGTTCATTGAAATGAAGAATAACACGCTGTTTGATTTTAAAAGAAAAGACCACCCAGCCATTTTAGCTGCGATTTATGGTGTCGTGATGCTGACACCTGCTACAGGATATTCAGCGGGGGAAACCGATACGTTAACGATCACCGGGCCGGGAGTTGACGATCAATCATATAGCGCCGGAACCAGTTCTGTTGCCAGTAAAACGCCCACCTCGCGTCTTAACGAGGCACAGTCAGTCAGTGTGGTAACCCGGCAACAACTGGACGACTATCAGGCCACAAACCTGGCTGATGCGATGCATTTTGTCAGTGGTGTCAGTGAGGGGAATACTCTCGCAGGTACGGAAGATGGATTTGTCCGCCGTGGATTTGGTTCCAACTCTGATGGCTCCGTTTATCGCGACGGCGTGCGCAGCAGCCAGGGTCTCAATTTTGATGCCACTACCGAACGTGTTGAAGTGTTAAAAGGTTCAGCATCATTGCTCTACGGGATCCAAAATCCCGGCGGTGTCATTAACCTTGTCAGTAAAAAGCCGCAGTATGACTGGCACACGAAAGTCAGCGGACGTTACGCCAGTGAAGGCGGCGGGGCAGGGACAGTCGATGTCACCGGTCCGCTTGGCAATGGTTTTGCCGTGCGCATGATTGCGGAAAAACAAGATCAGGATTACTGGCGTAATTTTGGCAGCGATAAGCACACGCTGATTTCGCCTTCGCTGCAATGGTATGGCGAAAAGGCCAGTTTTCTGATCAGCTATTCAGATTACCGCTACGATATACCTTATGATCGCGGAACCGCTTTTATTAACGGTAAGCCTATCGATATCGGCTATAAAAACCGGCTGGATGATAAATCAAACCGTGCCTGGGGCCATAATAAAACGCTCAACGCTCACTATGACTGGCAGTTCAGCGATGACTGGAGTACTCGTCTGACGCTTGGCTGGAACCAGCGCCGCTACAATAATGACGAGGTCAGGGTGACGGCGGTGAACACCACCACCGGCGCCGTGACGCGCAGGGCGGATGCCAACCGCGGTTTTAACCATAAGACCAAATACGTTTCCTGGGATCTGCTGGGTACGCAGGACATTCTGGGCATGAATCATGATCTTGTGCTGGGTACAGACTATGAGATGAACCAGACGTATCGTGCACATCAATACCAGGGAAAAGCCAACAGCAGCTTTAACTATTTTGATCCGCAATATGACATTCTCTCCCCGGTCGCCAACAGCACCACTGAGAATACGGCTAATGGCAATAACCTGAACCGGATCCACAGCCGGTCGGTTTATGCAAAAGACAGCATTTCACTGACATCAGACTGGATTGCGGTCGTGGGTGGCCGCTATCAGCACTATGAGCAACGTGCTTCAAAAGGCTTTGATCCGGTTGTTCAGACACTGGATTCCGAAGGGAATAAGTTTTTGCCACAGGCCGGTCTGATTTATAAAGTCACGCCCGATGTGTCTTTATACAGCAGCGTCAGTAAATCCTTTACCCCCTCAACGGATGTCGATGATGATGGCAATGTCGGAAAGCCTGAACAGGGCACCACCTGGGAAGTGGGCAGTAAATGGCAGATTACGCCACGCATGTTTGCCAGCGTGGCGCTTTACCGCATCGATGAACGTGACATGTCACTGAGCATTAACGGCGAAACACGCGCCATTGATAAAGCGCGTTCCAGCGGAGCAGAGTTTGAACTGAATGGTGAAATCTTTCCTGACTGGGAAGTCAGTGCCAGTTACAGCTATGACCAGGCCAAAATTGTGGATGATGGTGAAAATTCAGCGAATAACGGCAACCGCTTACAAAATGCGCCGCGTCATTCGGGTGCGCTCTATCTGAGCCATAATCTGGTGATTAACGGCCTGCCGGGAGATTTCCGTATCGGTGGCGGTGCGCGTTATGTGGGGAGCCGGGCGGGAGACCCGGAAAACAGTTTCACGCTGCCTGATTATATTGTGGCTGACAGCTTTGTTGCATGGAATAACCGTCTGTTCGGGGAGAAGACACAGCTTAAACTCAACCTGAATAATCTGTTTAACAAACATTATTACACGTCCAGCGGCGGTAACCTGCGCGTACGTGAAGGTGAAACCCGTAATCTTATGGTGCAGGCAAGTGTTGAATTCTGATCGGCGGTTTTTGCCGCGCGCGCATCTGATGCGCAAATACAGTGTCATGACGATGGTTTTTATGCTGCTGGCACTGACGGGCGTCGGTGTGCAGGCACGCACCGTCATCGATATCGACGGTAACCCGGTGAACATTCCCGATAATCCGCAACGTATCGTGCTTGGCGAAAGCCGGATGCTTTATACGCTGGCCCTGCTGGAAACCGGTGACCCTGTGAAACGGGTTGTCGGCTGGCCACTCGATTTGAAGAAATATGACCGCCAGACCTGGAATATTTTTGCCCGGCGTTTTCCGCAGATGTTGGCGATTCCGTCGCTGGGGTTGGGCGGAACAAATGATATGAACCCTGAAAAGGTGCTGGCGCTCAAACCGGATCTGGTGATCCTGCCCAGTCTTGCGCGCTATGACGATGCAGATTTGCGTCTTAAAGAGATGCTCAACGCGGCGCATATTCCGGTAGTGAAAATCGATCTTCGTGTCCATCTGCTGAAAAATACTCAGCGCAGTGTGAATATTCTGGGCGAAGTGCTTAACCAGACTGCACGGGCTCAGGCGTTTAATCATTTTTATGATGCGCATATGCAGGTCATTCATGATCGGCTGGCCACTTATTCCGGCCATAAACCGACGGTGTTGCTTCAGTTACATCTTGGACGCCGCAATGAATGCTGTGTGACTGCTGTGAAAGGTAGCCTGGGTGAACTACTCAATTTTGCCGGAGGGGATAATATCGCCGGAAAAACAGTGCAAGGGGTCTTTGGCCGGCTGAATGAGGAAACGGTCATCATGGCGCAACCTGAGGTTTATTTCGCCACAGGGGCCGGTTCCGCTGAAGATCAGAATGATTTGAAACTGGGGCCTGAAATCACACCGGAAATAGCCCAGCAAAGTCTGCGGGAACTCACCGCCAGACAGAACGGATTGCGGGAACTTAAAGCGCTGCATAACGGCCACACCGGGATGATATGGCAAAATTTCTACCTCAGCCCGTGGCATGTTGCCGCCACCGAGTTTATGGCAAAAGCCCTTTATCCTGAACTGTTTGCGGATATCGAACCTGAACAGACGTTAAAACAACTCTTTCACGATTATCTGCCCATACCTTATAGCGGCACCTATTTTGCTCACGGTAGCCTGTGAAAGAGAATGCATTTCTCTCATGCGGATTTTTTCGTAAATTGACCTGCCATGTCCGTTTTTTTGCCGCTATAAAATCTGTAAAAGTGGACATTAGTCGACTTTTCCTCTAAAACTTCTGCGGTTAATGCCAGACAATACCGGTATTCAGCAATCAAATAATAACCGCTGAATGCTTAAGAGCGGCTGCAAGACAGCCGCCGGGCAAGGGTATTCACAACGATTACGACAGACTTTCTCTGGAGAATTTATGCATTCCTCTGTTAATAAAAACGAAAGCCGGACTTTCTTCGGCCATCCTTATCCGCTCGGCTCATTGTTCTTCACTGAAATGTGGGAGCGGTTCTCGTTTTATGGCATCCGTCCCTTACTTATCCTGTTTATGGCGGCGACGGTTTACGACGGCGGCATGGGGCTTGCACGCGAAAACGCCTCGGCTATCGTCGGTATATTTGCTGGCTGTATGTATCTGGCGGCACTGCCGGGGGGCTGGCTGGCAGATAACTGGCTCGGGCAGCAGAGGGCGGTCTGGTACGGATCGATTCTGATTGCGCTCGGCCATCTGTCGATCGCGCTTTCCGCTTTCATGGGCGACAGCCTGTTTTTCATCGGCCTGATGTTCATTGTTCTCGGCTCAGGCCTGTTCAAAACATGCATCTCGGTTATGGTGGGCACACTGTATAAAAAAGGTGATGCGCGTCGTGACGGCGGTTTCTCATTGTTTTACATGGGTATTAATATGGGGTCGTTTATCGCGCCGCTGATCTCCGGCTGGCTGATAAAAACGCATGGCTGGCACTGGGGCTTTGGTATCGGGGGAATCGGTATGCTGGTGGCGCTGATTATCTTCCGCCTGTATGCCGTGCCTTCCATGAAACGTTACGACAGCGAAGTAGGTCTGGATTCGACCTGGAACAGTCCGGTTGCTAAGAAAAACGGCGTGGGTGCCTGGCTGCTGGTACTGGCTGCGGCTGTGGCAGCCATCGTTGCGCTGATCTCGCAGGGGGTGATCGTCATTAACCCGGTTGCCGTCGCCAGCGTGCTGGTGTATGTAATAGCGGCGTCAGTTGCCCTCTATTTTATCTATCTGTTCCTGTTCGCCGGACTTAACCGCAAAGAGCGCGCCAGACTGCTGGTGTGTTTCATTTTGTTAGTTTCGGCAGCCTTCTTCTGGTCTGCGTTTGAACAGAAACCGACTTCATTTAACCTGTTCGCTAACGACTATACCAACCGGATGATCGGCGATTTCGAAATTCCTGCCGTCTGGTTCCAGTCTATTAATGCACTGTTCATTATCCTGCTGGCCCCGGTATTCAGCTGGGCATGGCCGTTGCTGGCGCGTAAAAATGTGCGCCCGAGTAGCATCACCAAGTTTATCATTGGTATTTTGTGTGCGGCAGCGGGCTTCGGGATCATGATGATGGCTGCCCAGAACGTTCTGAACAGCGGCGGAGCAGGCGTATCACCCTTATGGCTGGTGGGAAGCATTTTGATGCTGACACTCGGCGAGCTGTGCCTGAGCCCGATTGGACTGGCGACGATGACGCTGCTGGCACCGGAAAGAATGCGCGGTCAGATGATGGGCCTGTGGTTTTGCGCCAGCGCGCTGGGGAATCTGGCGGCCGGTTTGATTGGCGGGCATGTAAAAGCCGATCAACTGGATATGCTGCCTGATCTCTTCGCACGTTGTTCCATTGCGTTGCTGATCTGCGCTGCGGTACTGTTCATCCTCATTATTCCGGTGCGAAGAATGCTGGAAAATACCGGATCGAAGACAGAGCAAAAAAACGTAACGCATGCCTGATCGCGGATGATGTGATTTTCGAATACTGATAAGAACCAATAAGGCCGGGATGATGACCGGCCTTATTTTTAGATTTTCAGGATGCATTGATTTACAATGGGCTTACGATTTCAGTGCGCATAATCATGATTATGTTAAATTGCGGTGCATTCAGCGCAATGATTGCTTTGACCGCCCCCTTTTTCAATAAGTCTTCATGATCTTTAATGGCAAAAATGTTTTCAATTGTCTGATTTGTGATGAAGTACATCCCTCATTGGCTTTGATGATTTACACTTACACTTACACTTACACTTACACTTACACTTACACTTACACTTACACTTACGCTATGCTTAAGATATAACTTTTCTTTTAAAT
>NZ_JAFMOS010000347.1 GCF_019049755.1 Rahnella perminowiae | reverse complement strand
GCCGCAGGGTTATCTATTATTAATGGCAAAAATCAGATCAGGATTTTAAAGATGCGCCGTTTGAACTAATCACTTCCTGATACCAGAAGAAGCTTTTCTTACGGCGGCGCTCCAGCGTGCCATTACCCTGGTCATCACGGTCAACATAGATATAACCGTAGCGTTTGGAGAATTCCGCTTTCGAGGCACTGACCAGATCAATCGGCCCCCAGCTGGTATAGCCCATGACTTCCACGCCATCTTCAATGGCTTCACGCACCTGAACCAGGTGGTCATTGATGTACTGAATGCGGTAATCATCATGAATGCTGCCGTCAGCTTCAACTTTATCGCGCGCGCCCAAACCGTTCTCGACAATAAATAACGGTTTCTGATAACGGTCATAAAGCTCGTTCATTAAGAAGCGCAAACCCTCCGGGTCAATCTGCCATCCCCATTCGGAACTTTGCAGATGCGGGTTCGGCACCATATTTAATATATTGGCACGCGCTTTAATATTTTGCTCTTCATCCGTGGTGACACAACCGGTCATGTAATAACTGAATGAGATAAAATCAACGGTTTCTTTTAACGCCGCTTTATCTTCCGCCGTAATAGTAATGTCCATGCCACGATCTTTAAAGAAACGCTGCATATAAGCCGGATAGGCACCCCGTACCTGAACATCGCCGAAGAATAACCAGTCGCGGTTTTGCTGCAACGTTTCCATCATATCGGCCGGTTTGCAGGTCAGCGGATACAGCATGCCCCCGAGCAACATATTACCGATTTTACCGTCAGGAATAATCTCGTGACAGGCTTTAACCGCTTTGGCACTGGCAACCAGCTGATGGTGGATGGCCTGATAAACTTCCTGCTTGCTGCTGTCTTCCGGCAGTCCCACGCCGGTGAACGGCGCATGCAGCGACATATTGATCTCGTTAAAGGTCAGCCAGTGCTTCACTTTATCTTTATAGCGGGTGAACACGGTACGGGCGTAATTTTCAAAGAAACCGATGGTGTCGCGACTGCCCCAGCCACCGTGTTTCTTCACGAGGCCGTACGGCATTTCGTAGTGAGAAAGCGTCACCAGCGGTGTAATACCGTATTTTGCCATTTCATCAAACAGGCGGTCGTAGAATGCCAGACCCGCTTCATTCGGCTGTGATTCATCACCCTGCGGGAAGATACGCGTCCAGGCGATTGAGGTACGCAGCACGGTAAAGCCCATTTCGGCGAACAATTTCATGTCCTGCGGATAACGGTGATAGAAGTCGATGGCAACATCTTTCACGCCGAAATCCCCTTCCGTACGTTCCTGCACCGGGCCGAAAACTCCCTGCGGTTGTAGATCTGATGTGGATAAGCCTTTACCGTCTGTCAGGTATGCCCCCTCCACCTGATTGGCTGCGACGGCTCCGCCCCATAAGAATCCGTTTGGGAATTGTTTGTTCATATGAACCTCCAGGCTCTGTTCGTTAGCGTAATAAAGTCAGTAAAGGGGTCTGTTCGCGGGCATCCTGCCCGACACCGGCCGGAATGACGTCAAGATAATCATCGCTGTTGGTGACAATCACTGGGGTAGTCAGGTCATAACCCGCATCCGTAATGCCCTGCAAATCGAATTCCAGAAGCAGATCACCCTGTTTCACCACCGCATCGACAGCAACGTGTGGCGTAAAGAATTTGCCGTCGAGTTTCACGGTGTCGATGCCGACGTGGATCAAAATTTCTGCGCCGCTTTGCGATTCAATTCCGATGGCGTGATGGGTTTTGAACAGTGAAACCACCGTGCCATCCACCGGTGACACGACTCTTCCGCTGACAGGCACAATGGCCACACCTTTACCCAGCAACCCGCTGGCAAATGTCGGATCTTTCACAGTATCGAGCGCGATACACGGACCGCTCATCGGGCTGGCGACCAGCGTTTTGCCACGCGGTGCCTGGATGGCTTCCGCTTTGGCCTTTTCGCTGACTGCCGGTGCGACCGCTTCTTCTTTCATCCCGAAGAAATAAGTCGCCAGTGCGGCAAACAGTATGGCAATCAGGGTGCCGGCAATCGCCGCCGTCACCGTGTTATTAAACCCTGCCGGCGGAATAATTTGGGTGAAGGTGAAAATACTGGGGAAACCGAAGGAGTAGGCAGTCGTCTGGAAATAGCCGAGGATCGCCGCGCCCAGCGCCCCGCCGATGCAGCCGAAAATGAACGGACGGCGATGCGGCAAGGTGATGCCATAGACCGCCGGTTCAGTAATACCGAAAATCCCGGCGCTGATCGCCGACCCTGCCAGCGCTTTGGTACGGGCATCTTTGGTGCGCAGCATCACACCAGCGACCGCACCGACCTGCCCCATCACCGCAGGTAGTAACAGCGGAAGCATGGTGTCATGGCCGAGCACGCTGAAGTTGTTGATCATCAGCGGCACCAGCCCCCAGTGCAGACCGAAGATCACACACACCTGCCACAGCGCACCCATAAAGGCACCCGCGACCATCGGGCTGACGTGATAAACAAACTGGTAGCCATTGGCCAGTTGCTGACTGGCCCAGGTCGCCACCGGACCGATAACCAGGAATGTCAGCGGCACAATCACCATCAGGCAGATCAATGGTGTAATAAAGTTACGCAGCGCGCCGGGCAAAATTTTCATTGCCCGCTTTTCCAGCCAGCTTGATGCCCACGCGGCCAGGATCACCGGGATAACCGAAGAGGTATAATTGATAAAGACCAGCGGGATGCCGAAGAAATGCTCACCCTGTGCGCCAGGCTGCTGTGCATTAAAGGCGGCAATCATCAGCGGATGCACCATCGCGCCGCCAATCATCATGGTCACAAACGGGTTACCGCCGAATTTTTTACCGGCGGTATAACCGATCACCAGCGGGAAGAAATAGAACATAGCGTCGCTGGCGGCGAACCAGACTTTATAGGTCCCGCTTTCCGGCACCATCCAGCCGCAGGCCAGCGCCAGTGCCAGAAAACCTTTCAGGATCCCTGATGCGGCCATAATGCCAATAAACGGCGTGAAGATGCCTGAGATGACATCGATGGCTCTTGCAAACAAACTGTCTTTTTCGCCGGTGTCGTCGTCACCGCTGTCGGAAAGCGCGCTGCCTTTCACCAGCGCGTCATACACCGCACCGACGTGGTTGCCGATCACCACCTGAAACTGACCGCCGCTCTCGACCACCATGATTACGCCCGGATTTTCTTTCAGCCCGGCTGCATCGGCTTTACGGGTGTCTTTGAGTTTAAAACGTAAGCGGGTGGCGCAATGCACCACACTGTTAACGTTGTCCTTTCCGCCCACTCCGCGGAGAATTTCATCGGCTAATGTTCTGTATTCCATAGTGTCATCTCATCAGAGTAATGGCGTCGTGCACGACATTGCCGTTGTGTTTCAAAGGGGCGGCCGGCCCCTGAATTCAGGCCAAAAAAAAACCTAAATTTCCCGATTCTTTGCGATACACAAAGAAATGAGAAATTTAGGTTTTGCCTGTCAGACAGTAACAATCCTGCTTTCTGAACCGGATTCTCTGGCGAATCGTAAACAGAAACAAGTCGTAATATCTGCCGGATGATGAAATTGTGATCGGCTTCAGATTTTATGCAGACAGACGCCCGTCCCTGAGCCTCCGTCTCTTTTCGTCTTATCTAGCGCAACCCCGCCACCGTGAATCCACCATCCACCAGCAGATTCTGACCGGTCACAAACCTCGCTTCATCGCTGCACAGCCACGCCACCACGTCGCCGACATCTGCCGGTTGGCCCACGCGCCCCGCCGGGGTCAGCCGCACAAAAGGGATCAGCGTTTCTTCATTGGCTCCCAGCCGCCGCGCCATGGGGGTATCGATAATGCCGGGATTAACGTTATTGATGCGGATATTCTGCGCACCGGTTTCCAGTGCTATAGCGCGAATCATCGCGTCAAGTCCGCCTTTGCTGGCGGAATACGCCGCAGAGCCAATACTTGCTCCGTGCGCCAGCCAGGAAGAGGTATTCACAATCGCGCCGCCACGCCCTGCGGCGGTCATGGCTTCCAGCTGATATTTCACTGACAGCCAGACGCCTTTCAGATTAGTGGCAATCACCCGGTCAAATTCTGCTTCTGTCATGTCACTGACCGGCGCAAAGCCTTCCACACCCGCGTTATTAAACGCGGCGTCCAGCCGCCCGTACTGCGCCAGCGTCGCGGCAATAAGATGCCGGACCTGTGCGCTGTCTGACACATCGGTCGGCACCGCCAGAGCATCACCGCCGCGTTCGCGGATCATCATCACCGTTTCCTGCAGTTCTGTTTCCCGTCTGCCTGCCACCACGACGTTCGCACCATCGCGTGAAAATGCCAGTGCGGCCGCCCGCCCGATGCCTGAACCGCCGCCGGTGACCAGCGCAACCCGACCCTTTAACCGTAATATCTGAGACATGTTTTCTCCCGTGGATGAATGTTCCGTACCGAGACCTGACTATAAGTGGATTGATTGATGTAAATAAGCCATGCTATATCGCATGCTTTACTGGCTCACATTCATCAACAGGAAACTCATGCGCCCCTGCGAATTTGGAGAACTGACCGCTTTTGTCGCCATAGCGGAAGAGAAGAGTTTCCGCAAAGCTGCGGCGCGGCTGAATTTAACGGCTTCAACGCTGAGTCATTCCTTACGGTCACTGGAAGAGCGTCTGGGTGTACGGTTGCTGAACCGCACCACGCGGCAGGTGTCGCCAACCGAAGCGGGTATCGCCCTGCTGGCGGACATCGCTCCGGCATTGTTGGCCATCTCCGGCGCGGTGGAAAATGTCAATGCTTTCAGGGAAATACCGAAAGGCACGGTGCGCATTAATACGCCGCGCATCGCCGCCGAAATGGTTTTCCTGCCACAGTTGCGTGAATTTTGTCAGCAGTTTCCGGATATCACGCTCGAACTTGCCACCAATGACGGTTTTGTGGACATCATCAGTGAGGGTTTTGATGCGGGGGTGCGCATCCGGGGCGATGTTCAGCAAGACATGAATGCTGTACGCCTGACTGCCGATTTTCACTCTGCGGTGTACGGTTCGCCGGATTATTTCGCACGACATCCGCAACCCCGAACGCCTGCCGATTTGAAAAATCATGCCTGCATTGGTCGTCGGGAAATTGCCAGCGGTTCGCTCTATCGCTGGGAGTTTGAAAAAGACGGGCGGCAGGTGGCTGTGCCCGTCAGGGGGCCACTGGTGGTCGACAGCGTCAGCATGATGACCCGCATTGCACTCGACGGCGCCGGGCTGGTTTACAGCGCACAGAGTGCAGAACATGATGCGCTGGTGGCAGAAAGTAAGCTGATCCGGGTACTTGAAGACTGGTCGGTCACTTTTCCCGGATTCTTTCTCTACTACCCCGGCCACCGCCAGTTATCCGCCGCATTAAAAGCGGTAACCGGTTATTTCCGCTGGCGGGAAGCTTTATAAAACCATCGTCTCAGCCCGTTCACCGGCGGTAATCTCCGGCACAATCATGTCCTGCGGCGGTTTTGTCAGACATATACCGCCTTTCATGCCTCCGGTGGCAATGATCAGTTTGATCCCGTTCACAAATAAAAAACAAAATCAAAAAACGTAATTTGTAT
>NZ_JAFMOS010000645.1 GCF_019049755.1 Rahnella perminowiae | reverse complement strand
TCCTGGGTTTGTTTCCAGTCGGCCAGCGCCTGAGTACGGCGTTTCTTCAGTTCATCGCGGATAGCCATACCCTGGAAACCGGCATCCAGCACATCTTTATTTGTCACGCTGCGGGCAACGTTAAAGGCTTCTCGCAGGTAATCGCCTTGCGGATACGGATTATTTTCAAAGGTCGTCCGTCCGCGTGCGTCGGCTTCACTGGTCATAATCATCTGCTCAAGCCGCTGAGGTTTGCGCCAGACATCAATGGTATCGAACAGTTTTAACAGGGTTTCCGGACGCAGTTTATTCACGGTATGAATCAAATCATGAAACTCCGCGACCAGTTTCGCTAAATCACGAATGTGTGTCGGCACTTTCAGCCGCTGGCAGAGTTTTTCCACCAGTTTTACGCCTGCCGGGCCATGTCCGTGATGAGCAGGCCAGAATTGCGGCGGCGTCAGGGCCTTACCCAAATCATGGCAAAGTGCTGAAAAACGCACATCAACGTCAGGTGTCAGGGTACTGGCGATTTTCAGTGTCATCAGCGTATGGATGCCGGTATCAATTTCCGGGTGCCATTTCTCCGGCGCAGGCACGCCAAATAATGCATCAATTTCAGGGAACAGAACTTGCAGGGCACCACAGTCACGCAGCACCTGGAAAAAGACCTGCGGGTCCTGCGTTTGTAATGCTTTTTCTGTTTCTTTCCATACACGTTCAGATATCAGGGCTTCCAGCTCGCCGCTTTCCGCCATCTGTTGCATCAGAGCCTGCGTTTCCGGGGCGACCGTGAAACCTAAATGCGCGAAGCGTGCTGCAAAGCGGGCAACTCGCAGAACACGCAGCGGATCCTCGCCGAAAGCATCGGAAACGTGGCGCAGCAGACGTTGTTCTATATCACGCTGGCCGTGGTATGGATCGAAAAGTTCGCCGTCTTTGCTTTTGGCGATGGCATTGATGGTCAGATCCCGACGCATTAAATCTTGTTCCAGCGTCACATCGGGGGCGGCGTAACAGGTGAAACCGTTATAACCGGAGCCCGATTTTCGCTCAGTACGGGCCAGCGCATATTCATCATGAGTCACCGGATGCAGGAAAACCGGGAAATCTTTACCGACCTGCTGATAACCCTTTTCGAGCATGTATTCAGGCGTGGCGCCTACCACGACCCAATCGTGTTCAGACACAGGCAGGTTTAATAAACTGTCTCGGACTGCGCCGCCGACCAGGTAAATCTCCACGCGATAACTCCTGAAATTAGCTTATTCCAACGCATCATGTCGCTGAAAACAGAAAAGGAACCCTGCCTTTATCATAGCAAAGTTGTGTTGTTGATTTCCCGGGCTGATGATTTCCTGACAAAAACAAACACGAAAAGGCACCGGAGTGCCTGAGCAATGAGAAGAGATCACGAGTCTTGCGTGGGAGCCTTCAGCTCATCCAGCGATCTTTTTTCCTGCGACGCGGAACCAGATGTGGCAATACCAGCCCCAGCACCAGACCGACACCTGCGACACCACCGCCATACATAAACCATTGTAAAATAATGGTTCTTTGTTTGTCATCGAGCTGGACATTCACGGCATCAACTTTCTTTTTGGCAACGATCAGCTGATTTTTCAGATCCTGATTTTCTTTCTTCAGACCATCAATAATACCGTCACTCGACGAGACTTTGGACTGCATTTGGGCCGTGCGCTGATTCCAGCTGGAATCAATGTTGTTCAGCTTGTCGGTCAGCGTTTTCACCTGTTGTTCCAGATCCGGAACGCGGGTACGCAGGCTCGGCACATTGCTTAACTGATCAAGTGGGATCCAGGCTGTTTTGCCTTTTGAATCAACGATCTCACCGTATTTTGTGCTCTCGTTGACACTGCGCAGGGTGACTTCTTCACCGGCATTCAGAGTGCCTACGATACGATACTGATTACCCGGACCGCTGTGGATATAGGTGATCAAATCGTCGGAGATATAGCGCTTCTCATCAGCGTGAGCGCCCCATGTCATGCTTAAACCAAGCAAAGCGAAACCAATTAGGCGTAATTTCTGCATTATTTCATCGTTTCTTTGTGAATTTAGGGAACGTGAAGTGTGGATCCGTTTTATCGGGATACGTCTTCTGGCAACCGCCACTGTCCGGCCATTGCACTCATACAGGTACTAAAAGTTGGAGACCGATAGTAAGGGCAACAGTGTGACGACGCAACGTATAAACCGGAATGAGAACTATCTTACAATCCCGCAACATGCGGCTTGCGCGCTGTGCTTATGATAGAATTGCAGCGACGCGTTAATCCCTTTTGGCAGCAAAGCATCGGTGTGAAGACTCATATGACCGTAGAAATAGAATTAAAATTTATCGCCACCCCGGCCGCAATCGCCGAATTACCTTCGCAACTCGCTGGTTTTAACAGTGAGCACACCGCGCCTTCAAAACTGACCAACATCTATTTTGAGACTGCGGAAAACTATTTACGTTCGCATGACATGGGTCTGCGCATACGTGGTTTTGACGATCAGTATGAAATGACCATCAAAACCGGTGGCAAAGTGGTGGGTGGGTTACATCAGCGCCCGGAATACAACGTTGAGCTGAAAAAGCCGGTGTTGAAACTCAGCGCGTTCCCAAAAGATATCTGGCCGGAAGGCTGCAAGCCCGCTGCTTTACAGAAAGAACTCGCTCCGCTGTTCCGCACGGATTTTACTCGCGAGAAGTGGGTAATTACTTACGGCGAAAGCGAGATAGAACTTGGGTTAGATCAGGGTGAGGTGGTCGCCGGCGAACTCACCGAACCGCTGGCTGAAATCGAACTTGAGCTGAAAAAGGGTAACACCGCCGATTTACTGGCACTGGCGGCAGAAATCGGTGCTCATGGCGGCTTACGTCAGGGCGGTTTCAGCAAGGCGGCTCGTGGTTATCACCTCGCGAAGGGCAATCCTGCGCGCGACATTAAACCGCTGCCGGTGTTTAAAGCGAAGCCGAAAGCCACGGTTGAACAGGCTATGTCTGCGATGTTCGAACTGGCGCTGGATCACTGGCAATATCATGAAGAACTGTGGGTTCGCGGCGACAAAACTGCACGTCTGAGCGTATTGCAGGCGGTGGAAACCGTGCGTCAGATTCTGGTACTGTTCGGCGGGCTGGTGCCGCGTAAAGCGTCCGCAGAACTGCGCACATTGCTGACTGATCTGGTGCCGGTACTGGAACAGAAATCGGCGGATGCGCAGGAAATTTGTTATGGCACTGCCTGTCTGAAGTGCAAGTTAGTGCTTACTTCCTGGCTGGCAACCTCAGGCTGGACGCCGTTTATTGATGATAAATCTGCGAAGAAACTGGACGCTTCCTTCAAACGTTTTGCTGACATCATGCTCGGTCGTACCGCAGCGGATCTGAAAGAAGCCTTTGCGCAGCCACTGACGGAAGAGGGTTATCGCGATCAGCTGGCGCGCCTGAAACGTCAGATTATTACCTTCCATTTGCTTGCCGGTGCTTACCCTGAAAAAGACGTCGATGCGTATATTGCCGGCTGGGTGGATCTGCAACAGGCCATCGTTCAGCAGCAACACGCCTGGGAGGATTCGGCCCGTTCTCACGCGGTGATGATGGATGCTTTCTGGTTAAACGGACAACCTCGTTAACTGACTGACTAGCCTGGGCAAACCGCCCGGGCTTTTTTTTGCAAGGAATCTGATTTCATGTTGCCACTTTCTTCTGTTTTGCAAAGCCATGCGCAGAGTTTGCTTGAACGCTGGCGTGAACATCCTGACAACCTGCCCCTTCCCGATGATCAACAACTGGCCATTCTGAGCAGCAGTGAATTCGTGACGGACAGTTTGCTGGCGTTTCCGCAGTGGTGGCATGAAATTGACCAAAATCCCCCCCAGGCACAGGAGTGGCAACTTTACCGCCAGTGGCTGGAGGGATCGCTGACACAGGTGACCGATGAAGCCGGCTTAATGAAAGCGCTGCGTCTGTTTCGCCGGCGTATTCTGACCCGCATTGCATGGTCGCAGTCAGCACAAACCAGTGAAGCGAAAGATACGCTTCACCAACTGAGCGAACTGGCAGAGTTACTGATTGTCAGTGCCCGTGACTGGCTATATGAAGCCTGTTGCCGTGAGTTCGGTACGCCGGTCAATGCGGCAGGAGAAGCGCAACGTATGCTGATCCTCGGGATGGGGAAACTGGGCGGAGGTGAACTTAATTTCTCTTCGGATATCGACCTGATTTTTGCTTATCCGGAAAATGGCCAGACCCGCGGCGGACGCCGTGAGCTGGATAACGCGCAGTTTTTCACCCGCCTTGGTCAGCGTCTGATCAAGGCACTGGATCAGCCGACTATCGATGGTTTTGTCTATCGCGTGGATATGCGTTTGCGCCCGTTCGGCGACAGCGGCCCGCTGGTGATGAGCTTTCCCGCACTGGAAGATTATTACCAGGAGCAGGGGCGCGACTGGGAGCGCTACGCGATGGTGAAAGCGCGTCTGATGGGCGGTGCGGAGGATATCAGCAGTCAGGAACTGCGAAAAATGCTGATGCCTTTTGTTTTCCGCCGCTATATCGATTTCAGTGTGATCCAGTCCCTGCGCAACATGAAAGGCATGATCGCCCGCGAAGTACGCCGCCGTGGTCTGAAAGACAACATTAAACTCGGTGCGGGCGGTATCCGTGAGATTGAATTTATTGTGCAGGTATTCCAGCTGATCCGTGGCGGACGTGAACCGGCATTGCAGCAACGTGCGTTGCTGCCCACGCTCCAGGCGCTGGAAAATCTGGGCCTGCTGCCGGTAGAACAGGTGTTGCAGTTGCGTAACAGTTATCTGTTTCTGCGCCGCCTGGAAAACTTATTGCAGGCGATAGCGGACGAGCAAACTCAGACCTTGCCGTCGGATGAACTGAATCAGGCGCGTCTGGCGTGGGGGATGGATTACGCCGGCTGGCCACAGCTTCTGGATGCCGTGAATGCTCACATGCAGGCTGTGCGCTCGGTGTTTAATGAGCTGATAGGCGATGATACGCCAGATGCCGAAGACGATGTGCAACTTGCCCATTTCAGCAGCTTATGGATTGATGCACTGGAGCCTGACGAGCTGGCTCCGCTGGTACCGCAACTTGACGAAAACGCGCAACGGCATGTTTTGCATCAGATTGCTGATTTTCGCCGTGACGTGGATAAACGTACGATCGGGCCACGCGGGCGTGATCAACTGGATTTGCTGATGCCGCGTTTACTGGCGCAGGTCTGTACCTATAAAAATGCCGATGTCACGTTACAGCGGCTGATGCAGTTACTGCTTAATATCGTCACGCGCACGACATATATCGAGTTGCTGGTGGAGTATCCCGGTGCGCTCAAACAGTTAATCCGTCTGTGTGCCGCCTCGCCGATGGTCGCGACACAACTTGCACGTCATCCTTTATTGCTCGATGAACTGCTCGACCCGCGCACGCTTTACCAGCCGATTGAGCCGGGCGCTTACCGCGACGAACTGCGTCAGTATCTGATGCGGGTGCCAACAGAAGACGAAGAACAGCAGCTTGAAGCCGTGCGCCAGTTCAAACAGGCCCAGCATTTGCGTATCGCAGCCGGGGATATTTCCGGGGCATTGCCGGTGATGAAAGTCAGTGACCATTTAACCTACCTTGCGGAGGCCATTCTCGATGTCGTGGTGCAGCATGCGTGGGAACAAATGGTCGTAAAATACGGGCAGCCCGCGCATCTTCAGCACCGTGAGGGGCGCGGTTTTGCCGTGGTCGGTTACGGGAAACTCGGTGGCTGGGAGCTGGGTTATAGCTCAGATCTGGATCTGGTCTTCCTGCTCGATTGCGCGCCGGAGGTGATGACGGACGGCGAACGCAGCATCGACGGACGTCAGTTTTATCTTCGGCTGGCGCAGCGCATTATGCACTTATTCAGCACCCGGACATCGTCAGGCATTCTTTACGAGGTTGATCCGCGTCTGCGACCTTCCGGCGCATCCGGCATGCTGGTCAGTACCATTGAAGCGTTTGCAGATTATCAGGCCAATGAAGCCTGGACGTGGGAGCATCAGGCGCTGGTTCGCGCGCGCGTGGTTTACGGGGATCCGCAACTGACACAGCAATTTAACGCCACGCGTCGCGACATTCTTTGCCGCCAGCGCGATGGCGATGGCCTGCGTAAGGAGGTCCGTGAAATGCGCGAGAAAATGTATGCCCATCTGGGGAGTAAAAAAGCCCACGAGTTTGATCTGAAAGCCGATCCGGGTGGCATCACGGATATTGAATTCATTGCACAATACCTGGTTCTGCGTTTCGCGCATGATGAGCCGAAGCTGACGCGCTGGTCTGATAACGTGCGGATTTTTGAACTGATGGCACGATATGACATCATGCCGGAAGAGGAAGCGCGCCATCTGACGCAGGCTTATGTGACGCTGCGCGATGAAATTCATCATCTGGCGTTGCAGGAACACAGCGGGAAAGTGGCCGCGGACAGCTTTGCTACTGAGCGCGCGCAGATCCGTGCCAGCTGGGCAAAGTGGCTCGGCTGAGGGTTTTTATTCGGCTAACAGGCGCTTGTGATATTATCCGGCGCATTGTATTTACCCGATTTGATTTATCTGTTTTGGAGTCTTGGGATGAAAGTGACTTTGCCTGATTTTCACCGCGCAGGTGTGCTGGTTGTCGGTGACGTAATGTTAGACCGTTACTGGTATGGCCCGACCAATCGTATTTCTCCGGAAGCTCCGGTGCCGGTGGTGAAGGTCAGTACCATTGAAGAGCGGCCTGGCGGTGCAGCTAACGTGGCGATGAACATTTCATCTCTGGGCGCCTCTTCCTGTCTGATCGGCCTGACCGGCGTAGACGACGCTGCACGTGCCCTCAGTGAGCGTCTGGCAGAAGTGAAAGTTAACTGCGATTTCGTCGCACTATCCACACATCCTACCATCACCAAACTGCGAATTTTGTCCCGTAACCAGCAACTGATCCGCCTCGACTTTGAGGAAGGTTTTGAAGGCGTTGATCTCGAGCCGATGCTGACCAAAATAGAACAGGCTTTACCGCAAAGTGGCGCACTGGTGCTGTCAGACTACGCCAAAGGTGCCCTGACTGAAGTGCAGAAAATGATCCAACTGGCGAGAAAAGCGGGTGTGCCAGTGCTGGTTGATCCTAAAGGATCGGATTTCGAACGTTACCGTGGAGCAACGTTACTGACGCCAAATTTATCCGAATTCGAAGCTGTTGTCGGTCATTGCAAAAACGAAGGTGAAATTGTTACCCGTGGTATGCAGCTGATCGCTGATTTCGAACTTTCCGCGCTGCTGGTCACCCGCTCTGAGCACGGGATGACCTTATTGCAGCCCGGCAAAGCGCCATTCCACATGCCAACGCAGGCGCAGGAAGTGTATGACGTGACCGGTGCCGGTGACACGGTGATCGGCACGCTCGCTGCTGCACTGGCCGCAGGCAATACGCTGGAAGAATCCTGCTTCCTGGCGAACGCCGCCGCCGGTGTGGTCGTGGGTAAACTCGGTACCTCAACCGTTTCTCCGGTTGAACTGGAAAATGCTATCGGCGGACGTTCAGACGTTGGTTTTGGCATAATGAACGAAGAACAACTAAAAGCTGCCGTGGCGATGGCGCGTCAGCGCGGTGAGAAAGTCGTGATGACCAATGGCATCTTCGACATTCTGCATGCCGGACACGTTTCTTATCTGGCGAACGCCCGCAAACTGGGTGACCGTCTGATCGTCGCGGTGAACAGTGATGCTTCGACCAAACGCCTGAAAGGCGAAACCCGTCCGGTGAATGCGCTGCAAAACCGTATGATCGTGCTGGGCGCGCTGGGCGCTGTCGACTGGGTGGTGTCTTTCGAAGAAGACACTCCGCAGCGTTTGATCGCCGGGATCTTGCCAGATCTGCTGGTCAAAGGTGGCGACTACAAGCCTGAGCAAATTGCCGGGAGTCAGGAGGTCTGGGCGAACGGCGGCGAAGTGCGCGTACTGAATTTTGAAGATGGTCTTTCTACCACCAAAATCATCAATCAAATTAAATCGCAGGACTGATTTCCTCTGTCTGGATCAGGTTATTTGCAACGAAGGGCTTATCTGATAAGCCCTTTTCTTTTTGATTTTTCTATCAACGATGAAACGGAAGTGACTCTGTTGTGAGCGGATTAAAACAGGAACTGAGCCTGGCGCAGGGCGTCGGGCTGCTTTCGACCTCATTACTCGGAACCGGGGTTTTTGCGGTGCCTGCACTGGCGGCAGAGCTGGCGCAAAATGACAGCCTGTGGGCATGGCCGGTGCTCATCCTGTTAGTGTTTCCGATAGCCATCGGATTTGCCGCGCTTGGCCGGCATTTCCCCAGCGCGGGCGGCGCGGCGCATTTTGTCGGCAAAGCTTTCGGACCACATATGGCACGGGTTACCGGTTGGTTATTCCTGTCAGTTATCCCGGTCGGGTTGCCCGCCGCGCTGCATATTGCTGCCGGTTTCTGGCAGGCAGCCTTTGGCTGGAGCAGCACAAATCTGTTGCTGGTGCAGCTTGGTACGCTTTTTTTCATCTGGTTCCTCGGCACACGCAGTGCCGGATCAAGTGCCAATATCCAGACGGTAATCGCATTGCTGGTGATCGCACTGGTGGCGGCGATCTGGTGGAAAGGGAATATTACTCTGTCTGAAATCCCGCTGCCTGCGGTGCATGACATTTCTCCATCAAATCTGTTTGATGCGCTGGCGGTGATGTTCTGGTGTTTCGTCGGGCTGGAGGCTTTTGCGCATCTGGCGACCGAATTTCGTCATCCGCAACGGGACTTCCCGCGCGCATTATTGATCGGCATGCTGCTGGCGGGCGCGGTTTACTGGGGATGTACGGTGGCGGTGCTGAAATTTCATGCCTGGGGAGAAGGGCGGGAAGCCGGGGCCTCGTTACCGGGTATTGTCGTACAATTATTCGGGCAAAAAGCACTGTGGATCGCCTGCATCATTGGCTACCTGGCATGTTTTGCCAGCGTGAATATTTATACCCAGAGTTTTTCCCGGCTGGTATGGTCGCAGGCGCAGGTTAAACCGCAAAGTGCACTGGCACAGCTTTCCGCTCAGCAGGTGCCGGTTGCCGCGCTGAATCTGGTGGTGGGTTGCTGCGTGTTGTTTACATTACTGATTTACTGGTTGCATCTACCGCTGGGCGCGCTGATCACTTACGCTAACGGGATTTTCATCCTGATTTATCTGTTATGCATGCTGTCGGGTACCCGGATTCTGAAAGGGCGCTCAAAATGGATGGCGATGCTGGGTGCTGTATTGTGCTGCGGATTGCTGGCTATGGTCGGCTGGAAAGCACTGTACGCGGTCGTGGTGTTTGCAGGATTGTGGCTGTTATTACCCCGTGCTAAAACAGTATTCCGCATACAATAAACCCGATTTTACATAATGAAAGAGCCTGCCAGGCAGGCCCTTTCTGTTTACACAACTCGTAATAATCAGGCCGGATCTTGCGGTTTTTCCGCTTCTGCCTGTTTGCCTTCCAGCACGGACAGGCGTTGTTCCAGCGCGGCCAGTTTTTCACGCGTACGCAGTAAAACCTGGGTCTGAACGTCAAACTCTTCGCGATTGACTAAATCCATGCGGCTGAACTGCGCCTGCAATACCTGACGGATTTTCTTCTCGGCATCCTCACCAAACTCACGGATCCCTTTAGGCATTGATTCGTGAACCTGGCGGGCAATTTGTTCAATTTTTTTCGGGTCAATCATGTTATTTCCTTTTCTAGAAGGAGGTGCTTTTCCATAGTGTAATCGCTGAGGCCGTTTCTATAAACCTTCAGGGGCACTAATTGGCCAAACCGCAGGATTGCCCTGTTGATTTATTGGCGCTATAGTTGTTTTGCTTATTCTCAGGGCGGGGTGAAAGTCCCCACCGGCGGTAAACCACGGAATATCGGAAGCGTTATAATCCCTTCCATGTGGAAGCCCGCGAGCGCTCAATCCTTCGGGATTAGAGGTCAGCAGATCCGGTGTAATTCCGGGGCCGACGGTTAAAGTCCGGATGGGAGAGAGTAACGATTCAAGCCGGGCAAACATGCCCGCTGCGTTATTTTTTATAACTGTAGCACGCCTGATGGCTGCTGCAGCTAGCCTCCTCAAGACGCCCTGATTCTGGTAATCCACATACAGAACATGAGGTTATTTTTACCATGAATCAGACCCTACTTTCCGAATTCGGTACATCAGCTGAACGTGTTGAGCGTGCTATTGACGCCATGCGTAATGGCGTAGGTGTATTGGTACTGGATGACGAAGATCGTGAAAACGAAGGCGATTTAATTTTTGCCGCTGAAAATATGACCGTTGAGCAAATGGCGCTGACCATTCGTCACGGCAGCGGCATCGTGTGCCTGACCATGAACGAAGACAGCCGTAAACGGCTGGATTTGCCAATGATGGTTGAGAACAACTCCAGCCCGTTCCAGACGCCATTTACCGTGACTATTGAAGCGGCTGAAGGGGTAACTACTGGCGTTTCTGCGGCCGACCGTATTACGACTATCCGTGCGGCAATCAAAGACGGCGCGAAACCTTCTGATCTGAATCGCCCGGGGCATATTTTCCCGCTGCGTGCGCAGGCCGGTGGGGTGCTGACCCGTGGCGGTCACACTGAAGCGTCGGTAGATCTGGCAACGCTGGCGGGTCTGAAGCCTTTCGGCGTGCTGTGTGAACTCACTAATGATGACGGCACTATGGCGCACGCGCCGGAAGTGGTGGTGTTTGCCCGTCAGCATAATATGCCGGTAGTGACCATCGCCGATCTGGTGGCCTATCGCCAGGCGCAGACCCGTCAGGCAAGCTAAGCGACGGGTTATGCGTAACAGAAAAGGCCGCCTGTGCGGCCTTTTTGCTTTTTATTGTGAATTATTGCCAAAATTGTGCTTTGAAGAACACCATCCTCCCGCTTTCTTTTGATTTGACTCATCAAATTTATTGAACATCTCCTTCACGGTTACCCGGCTGTCACCGGCCATCAAAAAGAGTAACGTAGTGTTATTACGCGGCAGGTCACTCACCGGCCCGCTCTCTTTTATTTTGGGTAAGGAATTCATGATGACGACTCAACGTATGCCCGCACTCTTCTTAGGCCACGGCAGTCCGATGAACGTGCTGGAAGACAATATTTATACCCGTGCCTGGCATACGCTGGGTGAAACATTACCGCGGCCAAAGGCGATCCTGGCCGTATCAGCTCACTGGTTCACCCGTGGTACTGCGGTTACGGCGATGGAAAACCCGCGCACGATTCATGATTTTGGCGGCTTCCCGCAGGCGCTGTTTGATAAGCGTTATCCGGCACCCGGTTCACCGGTGCTGGCAAAGCGGGTTCAGGAATTACTTAGCCCGGTAAATGTGATTTCAGATACCCGCGAGTGGGGTTTCGACCATGGTACCTGGGGTGTGCTGATCAAGATGTATCCTGACGCGGATATTCCGGTGATCCAGCTGAGTATTGATGGTACACAGCCGCCGGAATACCACTATGAACTGGGTAAGAAGCTGGCGGCGCTGCGTGACGAAGGCGTGATGATTGTTGCCAGCGGTAATGTGGTGCATAACCTGCGGATGGTGAAATGGGGCGGCGATACTGAAGCTTATCCGTGGGCGACGTCTTTTGAGACTTATGTGAAAGACAATCTGCGCTGGAAGGGTGAGGCGAAAGATCATCCTCTGGTGCAGTTTATGGAGCATGAAGGCGGCGCATTATCGAATCCGTCTCCGGATCACTATCTGCCATTGCTGTATGTTTTAGGCGCGTGGAATGGTATTGAGCCGATCACGCAGCCAACGGACGGGATCGTGATGGGATCGCTTTCGATGCTCTCGGTGCAGTTAGGTTAATAGCACCACTGTCAGCCCGAAATAAAAAGGATAATGAATTTCTTCATTATCCTTTTCTGGTTTTTCATCCGACAATCGTGTGCGGATAAAAACGTGACAGATCCTGGGTGATCAGCGCTTTATCTTCACGGATGCCGATCCCGCAGGGTTGATCATTGACCAGCCAGCTGCCGATCAGGGTGTAACTGCCTTCAAACACTGGCAGCGGATGGAACTGTTGCACGATCATGCCTTCAGCACCGTACGGGCCATCCACACGGGCGACTTCCTGGCCTTTCTCGATGACTTTAATGTTCGCGCCTTCGCGGGAAAACAGCGGCTTCACCACGTAGTGATCCAGTTCCGGATGCTGATCTTCGGCAAAATAAGCCGGTAACAGATTCGGGTGATCCGGGAACATTTCCCATAACAACGGCAGCAAAGCTTTATTCGACACAATGGCTTTCCAGGCCGGTTCCAGCCAGCGTACACCGGCATCTTCCAGCTTGGTCGCGAAGACTTCGCGGAACATGAATTCCCACGGATACAGTTTAAACAGGTTAGAAATCACCTGATCCTGCGTGTCGGTGAATTGCCCGCGTTCCCCCAGACCGATTTCCTCGATAAACAGGAATTCGCTGGCCAGTTCCGCTTCCAGCGCGCAGTCCTGCAAATATTGCACGGTGCCGCGATCTTCTTCGGTGTCCTGACAGCAGGCGATGTGCAGCAACGAGAAACCATGCTGGTTTTTAAGCCCGGCAAAACGTTCGATCAGCTTTTCCTGCAGACTGTTGTACTGATCAGCATCCTGCGACAAATTGCCTGCCGCAATTTGATCTTCAAGCCATAGCCACTGGAAGAAGGCCGCTTCATACAAAGAGGTCGGCGTATCGGCGTTATTTTCCAGCAGCTTCGGCGGATTGACGCCGTCGTAAGCCAGATCCAGACGTGAATACAGGGAAGGCTGTTGCGTGCGCCATGAACTGCGGACAAATTCCCAGACGTGTTTCGGGATCTGGAATTTCGCCATCAGTTTGTCGTCATTCACTACGCGCTCAACGACCTTCAGGCACATCTGATGAATGTCCGCCGTCGCCTCTTCGATCTCTTCAATCTGCGCCAGCGTGAACTGGTAATAAGCATCTTCACACCAGTACGGTTCGCCATACATGGTGTGGAAGTTGAAGCCAAACTCCGTGGCTTTTTCGCGCCAGTCCGGGCGCTCATTAATGGCTAAACGTTTCATCGGTATCTCTTAGCCACCCATGCTGCGGCCAGGGCTGCGTGGCGCCGCAGAGGAGCTGCGCTGCATTGAGGTTTGTTTTGCCACACTGTCGCCAAAACCGCCACGGGTGATGGTGTTGGTCACGGCAGGTTTCGGCGCCATCGCTGTTCTCGGAACGTTCATGGTACGACCGCCCGCTGTTGCGGGGCCGTAGTTTTTACCGGTCGCATCCACGAACTTACCGTTAGCCGGGCTGGCCGGGTTTTTTGAGCTGAACAATGGCTGTTGCGCGTAACCGCCACCGCTCATCATCCGGCCCATCATGTAACCTGCCATCAGCGGCATCCACATGCTGCCGCCGCTGCTCTGGTTTTCGGCCGTGGCGACGCCTGACTGTGCCGGAGCCTGAGTACACTGGCCTTCGCCAAATTCAGCGATACAGTCTTCTCGGCTGGCATATTTAGGTGCGGTTTTTGCCGCTTCCTTTTTCGCTGCATCATACGCTGCAACACATTGCGCACTGCCGGAAGGGTTGGCTTTCGAGCAGTCATCCGCATTCTGATACAGCGAAACGGTTTCGTCGGTTTTCTCGCAGCCGGCAAGCATAAAGACTGCGCTTATCGCCAGGGCGACAGGAGTAATTCTAGAGCTACGCCATGATTTACGGAAGGTAGCCAGGTTAACGTGTTGTGTCCGTTTCATCGTTCTTATCCCATGTTTAGGGCTTTTTTGCCCTTTCCCAGTAGGGTCTAAGAATAGGGGAAAGCGGGTGATTGTTAAAGCAGCGACAGGCAATTGTTACGAGACTTTACAGAGCGGCGTGACGCAGGCAAAAAAAAGCAGCCTTTTCAGGCTGCCTTGATGGAAATGCGGGGGGCTTTTCAGAATCAATTCTGGAAAGGATTGCCACTTTTCTTCGGTGTTGCGGTTGCTGTTGTTGCGCTGGCTTTCTGAGCACGAGGCGCAGCTGCCGGGGTGCTTTTGCCGTAACCGTCTGCCGCAGCATCCTGATCAGGTGTTTCTGGTGCCACCTGATCCGGTGCGGTTGGGATGGGTTTACCCAGGGCACCGTTGAGTGCCAGCAGATCGCTTTCGTTCAGTGTACCCAGTGCTGATTTGATGTTCAGCTGATTAATCAGGTACGTATAACGCGCACTGGAAAGTTGCTGTTTGGCGTTATACAGCGTGGTGGTGGCATCCAGAACATCCACAATAGTACGGGTACCGACCTGATAACCGGCTTCCATCGCATCTAAAGAACTCTGAGCAGAAACAACGGCTTGTTTATACGCGTTGATGCTACTGATCGAGGCAGAGATGTTATTGAAAGAAGAACGAACGGTCTGCACGACGCTGCGGTGCGCGCTTTCAAGCTGCTCGCTGGCCCCGACAAAACTGTACTGTGCCTGTTTCACCTGAGAGGTGACTGAACCGCCACTGTACAATGGCAGGGAGAAGCTCAGCCCAATCTTGTTCTGACCAGCATCGGCGTCCTGATAACTGGAAGAACCACCCGTTTTGTCGCCGTGATATTTGGTATTGCTGATACCGGTTGAGGCAGTCAGATCAACCGTAGGCATATGGCCGGTTTCCGCATAACGAATTTGCTCACGTGCCAGATCCTGTGACAGACGGGCAGACAGCAAGCTCAGGTTACGGCTTTCTGCTTCTTTCAACAGCGTGGCGACCGGTTGCGGGCGCGTGGTGTTGAAGTTATCAACATTCAGCGAAGACAGTTGCGGGTAATACATACCGGTAACCTGACGCAGGGACTCCAGCGCATTATCCAGGTTATTACGCGCAGTCACTTCGTTAGCCAGTACGGTGTCGTATTGTGAACGGGCGTTCTGCACGTCGGTAATCGCAACCAGCCCCACGTTAAAGCGCTGAGTGGTTTGATCTAACTGACGGTAAATAGCCTGTTTCTGTGCTTCGGTATACGAGAGCGAATCGATTGCACTCAATACGTTGAAATAAGCCGTTGCAGTATTGAGGATCAGAGATTGTTGATCCGTCTGGTAAGACACATCCTGAATACCGGCAGTTTTTTCCTGCAGTGTCAGGGCGCGCCATTTTGACATATCAAAGATGGTCTGCGTTAATTGCAGGCTGGCACTGCCAACGTCGCTGTTAACGCCATTCGCATCACGGTACCCATTGGTGTAATTGTAATCCGCACCCAATCCGAGTTGCGGTAATAAAGGACTGCGGCTTTCGTTAATTTTTTCGAATGCAGCATCCCGGTCAGCAGCAGATTTGCGCAGGTCCGGGTTACTTGTCCTGGCTTGCTGATAGACCTGCATCAGGTTTTCGGCCTGGCTTATCGTACTGAAGCCGCCCAGGCTGAGTCCGATGAGAAGGGGGAGCAGTTTCTTCATTTGCATTCCTTGTTGTGCAGCAATGTTGTTATGTATGGTGGCGCAGTCAAATTAACCCATAGACGCGGATTCTAGCAGAGTCAGGCTAGCGGGGCGGTTGGCTTAACGTGCCTTCCCGAGTGAATGAGCCTAAATCTATCACAAACAACCTTGATTATTATTAACGCATTTTCATCAAACTGACCTCAAAGGGCAATAAATTACCTCTGTGAGGGATAAGGAAACATTCCATGTCTTCATTTAAACGGTCACCGGTTACTTTCGGCAAAGATGATGTAGAAATTATTGCACGCGAGACACGATATAAAGGTTTTTTTTCTATTATTGCATATCGGTTTCGCCATCGGCTGTTTAATGGAGAAATGAGCGCAGAAGTCGTCCGTGAAGTTTTTGAGCGCGGCCACGCTGCGGTACTCTTACCTTATGATGCGAAAAGGGATGAAGTGGTGCTGATAGAACAAATCCGCATCCCTGCTTTGGATTCCAGTGATACTCCTTGGCTTCTGGAGATGGTCGCCGGTATCATTGAAGAGGGCGAGACAGTGGAAGATGTTGCCCGCCGCGAAGCACTCGAGGAAGCGAACATTGTGGTGAAACGCTGCAAACCGGCTGTGAATTACCTGGCAAGTCCGGGCGGAACCAGCGAGCGTCTTTCCATTATGGTCGGTGAAGTTGATGCCACGACGGCAGAAGGAATTCACGGTCTGGAAGCAGAAAATGAAGACATCCGGGTACATGTGGTCAGCCGTGAGCAGGCTTACCGGTGGGTGGAAGAAGGAGCGATAGACAATGCGGCGTCAGTGATTGCCCTGCAATGGCTGCAGCTGCACCATGAATCCCTGAAAAAAGAGTGGGCTAACTAATGATTAAGCGCTATACCCCTGACTTCCCTGAAATGATGAGATTGTGTGAAACAAATTTTGCACAATTGCGCCGTTTGATGCCACGCACCGATGAACCTGGTGAAACGGTGACATATCAGGTGAGTAGCGCAACGTATTGCCTGACGATCCTCGAATCAACACGTTATACATCCCTGATAGAAATCAAACAGACTGCGCCGGCCGTGAGTTACTGGAGCCTGCCTTCGCTCACCGTTCGCCTGTATCATGATGCGATGGTGGCCGAAGTGTGTGCGAGTCAGCAGATCTTTCGCTTCAAAGCACGTTATGATTATCCGAATAAAAAGTTGCATCAGCGTGATGAAAAGCATCAAATTAACCAGTTCCTTGCGGATTGGCTGCGTTATTGCCTTGCGCACGGAGCGATGGCAATTCCGGTTTGTTAGACAGACTTCAACAACAAAGGAAACGATTTGGAAAGCCTGTTTACACTGCCTTTGGTGAATGGGGCCAAAGTCAGGATTCTACAGATTACTGATACCCATCTTTTTGCCGGTGAAGATGAAACGTTGTTAGGCGTGAATACGTTTAACAGCTATCGCGCAGTGCTGGACGCCATCAAAGCGCAGCAGCGTGAAGTCGATATTATCGCGGCAACAGGGGACCTGGCACAGGATCAGTCGGTGGAAGCCTACCATCAGTTTGCCCGCGGTATCGGCGAGCTGACCGCGCCCTGCGTCTGGCTGCCGGGCAATCATGATTTCCAGCCTGCGATGGTCAATGCCTTGCAGGATGCGGGGATCAACCCTTCGAAACACGTTCTGCTTGGTGAACATTGGCAAATTATTCTGCTGGATACACAGGTATTCGGTGTGCCGCACGGCGAGCTGAGCGAATATCAGCTGGAATGGATGGAACGCTGTCTGAACGCGTACCCTGATCGTTTTACTTTGTTGATGTTACACCATCATCCGCTGCCTTCAGGCTGCACCTGGCTTGATCAGCACAGCCTGCGCAATGCGCATATGCTGGCGAATACCCTGGTGAATTACCCGAAAGTGAATACGCTGTTGTGCGGACATATTCATCAGGAGCTTGATCTTGACTGGTACGGACGCCGTCTTTATGCGACGCCGTCAACCTGCGTACAGTTTAAACCGCATTGCACCAATTTCACGATTGATACGGTTGCACCGGGCTGGCGTTACCTTGATTTATATCCGGACGGCCGTGTAGAGACTGAAGTCTTCCGTCTGGAAACCAGCGAGTTTCATCCTGACACGGAGTCGGACGGCTACGAATGAACACCTTACTTTACCTGCACGGATTCAACAGTTCTCCGCACTCAGCGAAAGCCACGTCATTAAAAAACTGGCTGGCGGTTAATCATCCCCATATCGATATGATTGTCCCGCAATTACCGCCTTATCCGGCTGACGCCGCGGAAGAACTTGAGAGTCTGGTCATTAGCAATGCGGGTAAAAAACTGGGTATTGTTGGCTCCTCGCTGGGGGGGTATTACGCCACGTGGTTGTCGCAATGTTTTGCCGTGCCGGCCGTGGTGGTGAACCCGGCGGTGAAGCCGTATGAGCTGCTGATCGACTTCCTCGGACAAAACGAGAACCCCTACACCGGCCAGCAATATGTGTTAGAGTCACGCCACGTTTATGATCTGAAAGTCATGCAGGTCGAACCGCTGGAGTCACCGGATTTACTCTGGTTGCTGCAGCAAACGGGCGATGAAATTCTCGATTACCGTCAGGCTGTGGCGTACTACACCACCTGTCGCCAGACGGTCGAACCCGGGGGGAATCACGCATTTGTCGGCTTTGAACGTTATTTTTCGCCGATTGTAGATTTCCTGGAACTGGCCGCAGACTAACATCGTCAGGGTGACTTTTACCCCGGATTTATAGCCTCTGCTTGCTGCCAGTGCTTCCACCCGCCCACATACTGTATCGTTAGCCCACAAACCTATGAGCCACGAATAATCAACGATGAGCCAATCAACTTATAACGCGGATTCCATAGAGGTCCTCAGCGGACTCGAACCGGTGCGCCGCCGTCCGGGCATGTACACCGATACGACCCGGCCAAATCATCTCGGTCAGGAAGTGATTGATAACAGCGTGGATGAAGCATTAGCAGGCCACGCCAAACGCATTGAAGTCATCCTTCACGAAGATCAGTCTCTCGAAGTCATTGATGACGGTCGCGGCATGCCGGTGGATATCCACGCCGAAGAAGGTGTTCCGGCGGTCGAACTGATCTTCTGCCGTCTGCACGCGGGCGGTAAATTCTCCAACAAAAATTACCAGTTTTCCGGCGGCCTGCATGGCGTAGGGATTTCAGTGGTTAACGCCTTATCCAAACGCGTTGAAGTGGCGGTAAAACGCGGCGGCGAAGTGTATGAAATGGCATTTGAAAATGGCGATAAAGTGCAGGACCTGCACGTTACCGGCACCTGCGGTAAGCGCAACACCGGTACCAGCGTTCATTTCTGGCCTGATGGCAGTTTCTTCGACAGTCCGCGTTTTTCGGTCAGCCGCCTCAGCCACTTGCTGAAAGCCAAAGCCGTACTGTGTCCTGGCGTAGAAATCCTGTTTAAAGACAAAGTTAATAACACCGAACAACGCTGGTGTTATGAAGACGGTCTGACCGATTACCTGATGGAAGCAGTCAATGGCCTGATTACGCTGCCAGAAAAAGCCTTTGTCGGGAATTTTGCCGGTGATACCGAAGCGGTTGACTGGGCACTGTTGTGGCTGCCGGAAGGCGGCGAATTGCTGACCGAAAGCTACGTCAACCTGATCCCGACCATGCAGGGCGGTACGCATGTTAACGGTCTGCGTCAGGGGCTGCTTGAGGCCATGCGCGAGTTCTGCGAATTTCGCAATATTCTGCCGCGCGGCGTGAAGCTATCTGCGGAAGATATCTGGGAACGCTGCGCCTATGTGCTGTCAGTAAAAATGCAGGATCCGCAGTTCGCCGGTCAGACCAAAGAACGTCTGTCCTCGCGTCAGTGTGCGGCCTTTGTTTCCGGCGTGGTGAAAGATGCCTTCAGTCTGTGGCTGAACCAGAACGTTCAGGCCGCAGAACAACTGGCGGAACTGTGCATTTCCAGTGCCCAGCGTCGTCTGCGTGCAGCGAAAAAAGTGGTGCGTAAGAAACTGACCAGCGGCCCTGCGCTGCCGGGCAAACTGGCTGACTGTACATCACAGGATCTGAACATGACCGAACTCTTCCTGGTGGAAGGGGATTCAGCGGGCGGTTCTGCCAAACAGGCGCGCGATCGGGAATATCAGGCGATCATGCCGCTCAAAGGTAAGATCCTCAATACCTGGGAGGTCTCATCCGATGAAGTCCTGGCCTCGCAGGAAGTGCACGATATTTCTGTGGCAATCGGTATTGATCCGGACAGCGAAGATCTGAGCCAGCTGCGTTACGGCAAAATCTGTATCCTGGCGGATGCGGACTCCGACGGTCTACACATTGCCACCTTGCTGTGCGCGCTGTTTGTCCGTCACTTCCGATCCCTGGTGCGTGGCGGCCATGTTTATGTGGCAATGCCGCCGTTATACCGTATCGATCTGGGTAAAGAAGTGTTCTATGCGCTGGACGAGCAGGAAAAAGAAGGCGTGCTGGAGCAACTGAAACGTAAGAAAGGTAAGCCGAATGTACAGCGGTTTAAAGGTCTGGGTGAAATGAACCCGCTGCAACTGCGTGAAACCACGCTCGATCCGAATACCCGTCGTCTGGTGCAACTGACCATCGATGAGGAGGATATCGATCAGACGCTGCGCATGATGGATATGCTGCTGGCGAAGAAACGGTCTGAAGATCGCCGTAACTGGTTACAGGAAAAAGGCGATACCGCCGAACTGGACGTTTAAGCTTCATCGTAAGAAGTCTCTGTAAGCCCGGAGAGGAATGATTCATCTTCCTGCCGGGCGTTTTACCATGTGGTTTTGATTGTTGAGGGCTGAATAGTCCCGTAAGTGAAGCTCAGGAGGAGCAATGCCATTACCTAAAACCGGCGATCTTATTTACGGTCTGCATACAGATTTTGGAAGAAAGCGTTATATGTACTCTGTTAAGGGATTTCAAAACGGGGTAATCACCGCAGATGTTTTTAAAGTCCTCAGGCATGACCAGCCTTGCCGACTTGCGGAACAGGCCTCGCTTGAGCATTTCATTTCATCACACATAAAGTATTGCTCAGCATTAAACGGTGAGCGAAATAATGAAAATTTACGCAGGAAATGCAAGGCCATCGTAGAATGGGCCGTGTCGAAAGGGCGAAATATTCATTTCGTGCTGGATGAATTGGATATTACTGCTGTCGCGAATAAATCATACCGTGGTATTAATCCGGATGAAAATAAACCTGAAAAAAACCGTTCAATTACGGGATCTGAATTACGGCATATTTACCGGAACTGGCAAAAATTTAAAAATAACGTTTATTTCTGGTTTGAGCAGACGCCTGTTTCTCCCCCTTGGGAGCAGGACATTGTCATGGACACCCTGATAAAGAAAAACAGACGGCTACAATTGAGCACTGTCGTTCATCGTAAAGAAGTGTGGGCCGCTTATAATGCAACGGTGGGGCTTAGCCGAAATCGCTAGGTTACGTCGCGCTATAACGTGTCTTATAACGATGCGATGAAAATTGCCGGGCTACATTCCGGCGATTTTCATCAGGCAGTAAACTCAGGCTTTCTCAATAATATGGATCACCACATCCAGAACGTCTGCTTTAATATTTTCGCGGTGCTTATCCATATGATCAGCCTGCTGATGCGCTTCGAGATGCGCCAGACTTTCCCAGTCTTCCAGCATGAAAATGGAGTCAGGTACTGTTTTACGCCAGGGGATCTGGCCGTTGAAATCAACATAAGGTTCATAACGGTGACAGCCCTTCTCTGCCAGAACGCTCGGCAGCAGGGCGGTGATTTTTTCCATGACCGAATCGCGACGGCCTGGTTTGACTTTGATTTCAGCAATAACAGTGATCATAAAAACCTCTTTCCCGGGTGACCCTCAACCTTAAGCCTGGCCGAAAACATTTTCAAGATGGGCACGGTAGCGCGCAAAATCACCTTCTACATCAGGCTGTTTGATCACATCGTTACACATAAAAGTCGGCAATGTATCAAGGCCGATGAACTGGTTGGCTTTGTGCTGTGCCATGTACACGCCGTCAACGCCGACGCCATGGAAAAATTGTTCTTTATCTTCGAACGCCTCTAAAGGTGCGTTCCAGGTTACGGACAACATATAACATTTACCGTGCAGCAGACCGCCTGAACCGTATTTTTTCGAGGCATCGGAGCGTGTACGGCCATCGCTGGCGTACAGTTTGCCATGGCCTTCGGTGAACACTTCATCGATGTATTTTTTCAGCGTCCATGGCATGCCCATCCACCAGCCCGGTTGCTGATAAATGATGGCGTCAGCCCACAGATAGCTTTCGATTTCAGTCTGCACGTCATAACCGTCTTCCAGCACGGTCACACGCACTTCATGACCTTTATCGCGCAGAAAAGAGGTCGCGACATCGGTCAGGCTATTGTTCAACGCGCCTTTGGAATGGGCAAAGGTCTTACCGGCATTGATAATCAGGATATTGCTCATGTTTTTCCTTATCGGGAATTCTTCAATTCTGGTGGTCAGGCTGTTATCACGTAGTGTACTCAACTCTGCATGACAGAAAAATGTGAGATTACGCACAATACTATTGACTCAAATGCAATAATCGAAGGGACAACGCGGTAATTTAACCATTTTGTGAGGAAATAATTGTTTAAAAATAAGGCAGAAACACAGCAACTGTGACAGTCATACGGCAGATGATGTACTATCGCGGACATCATTGCCTCGCGGCAGCGGACATCACGCGCCTGCGGATGCAAGCTTCCTTAATTTCCAAAACGATAACGCCACGGGTCTGAGGATTAAACATCAATGAGCGAAATGACTCATGACGGAACAGAGCGTTTAGCCCTGCATACGTTTACTGAGAACGCCTATCTCAACTATTCCATGTACGTCATCATGGACCGCGCGCTGCCGTTTATCGGTGACGGGCTCAAGCCGGTGCAGCGCCGTATCATTTACGCGATGTCAGAGCTGGGCCTGAGTAATAACGCCAAATTCAAAAAATCCGCGCGTACCGTTGGTGACGTGCTGGGTAAATATCATCCGCATGGTGACAGTGCCTGCTACGAAGCCATGGTACTGATGGCGCAGCCGTTTTCTTACCGCTATCCGCTGGTTGACGGCCAGGGGAACTGGGGGGCGCCGGATGATCCGAAGTCCTTCGCCGCGATGCGTTATACCGAATCGCGTCTGTCCAAATATGCCGAAGTGTTGCTGCGTGAATTAGGTCAGGGCACAGTCGATTATGTGCCGAACTTTGACGGCACGATGCAGGAGCCGAAAATGCTGCCTGCGCGTCTGCCGAATATTCTGCTTAACGGAACCACCGGCATTGCAGTCGGGATGGCGACCGATATTCCGCCGCACAATATTCGCGAAGTGGCCGCTGCTGCGGTGGCATTGCTTGAGAAACCGAACAGCTCGCTCGAAGACCTGCTGGAATTCGTGCAGGGGCCTGATTTCCCGACAGAAGCAGAGATCATCACGCCGCGTCATGAAATCCGCAAAATGTACGAATCGGGTAAAGGCTCGGTGCGTATGCGTGCGGTCTGGCACAAAGAAGATGGCAGTGCCGTGATCACTGCGTTACCGCATCAGGTTTCCGGCGCGAAAGTGCTGGAGCAAATCGCCAGCCAGATGCGTGCTAAAAAGCTGCCAATGGTTGAAGATCTGCGTGATGAATCCGATCACGAAAACCCGACCCGTCTGGTGGTCGTGCCGCGCTCCAACCGTATCGATCTGGATCAGGTGATGAATCACCTGTTTGCGACCACCGATCTGGAACGCAGCTACCGCATTAACATGAACATGATCGGTCTTGATCACCGTCCGCAGGTCAAAGGACTGGTTGAGATCCTGAAAGAATGGCTGGATTATCGCCGCGATACCGTTCGTCGTCGTCTGAATTTCCGTCTCGATAAAGTGCTGAAACGTCTGCATATCCTGGAAGGTTTGCTGATCGCGTTTCTCAATATCGATGAGGTGATCCACATCATCCGTACTGAAGATGAGCCGAAACCGGTACTGATGCAGCGTTTTGAACTGTCAGACACGCAGGCTGAAGCTATTCTGGAGTTGAAATTACGCCATTTGGCGAAACTCGAAGAAACCAAAATCCGCGGTGAACAGGATGAACTGGCGAAAGAGCGGGATCAATTGCAGGCATTACTGGCGTCTGAGCGGAAACTGAGCACGCTGATCCGCAAAGAGATACAGGCGGATGCCGAAGCTTTTGGTGATGAGCGCCGCTCACCGATCACTGAGCGTGAAGAAGCGCGGGCGATGAGCGAGCACGATTTTATTCCGTCTGAGCCGGTGACCATTGTGTTGTCAGAATCAGGTTGGGTACGCAGCGCTAAAGGCCATGACATTGATGCTTCCGGCCTGAGTTACAAAGCCGGTGACAGTTTCCGCGCTGCGGCCAAAGGCAAAAGTAATCAGCCCGTGGTGTTTATGGACTCCACCGGTCGCAGTTATGCGCTTGATCCGACCACGCTGCCGTCCGCACGCGGACAGGGTGAACCGCTGACCGGCAAACTGACACCACCGCCGGGCGCAACCATCGAGCATGTACTGATGGCGGCGGACGACCAGAAACTGCTGATGGCATCGGATGCCGGTTATGGTTTCGTTTGTACCTTCAACGATTTAGTGGCTCGTAACCGTGCAGGCAAAGCGATGATCACTTTGCCTGATAACGCCAAAGCCTTCCCGCCAATGGAACTTCATGGCGATGAGGATATGCTGTTGTCGATTACGGCCGCAGGACGGATGTTGCTGTTCCCGGTAGCGGATCTGCCGCAGTTGTCGAAAGGCAAGGGTAACAAAATTGTCTCAATACCGGCTGCACAGGCGGCCAGTGGCGAAGATAAACTGGCATGGTTACTGGTTCTGCCACCGCAAACTTCGGTCACGCTGCATGTCGGTAAACGTAAGCTGGTTCTCCGTCCGGAAGACCTGCAGAAATTCCGTGCTGAACGTGGTCGTAAAGGCACGCTTCTGCCGCGCGGGCTGCAACGTATCGATCGTGTTGAAATCGATTCCCCTGTACGCGCCAGTGGCGGTGGAAGCGAAGAATAAGTCTGCCACTGACCGGCAAAAATCAGGGCACATTGGTGCCCTGAAATCTTTTGATAGGATTCAGTGGCCTGAGACTGTCGTGCAGTGCAAAAATTTTACATTTGTATTAATAAAACCGTTGTGCGGTGTTGAATGAGGCTTGAGAATAGTTCACCGCACAGGGAGCGAAACTGCACAGGTTTCTTACCGGCTTCGGCTGTAGTTTTAAGAGGATGTTATGTTATTTATTTTGCGTCTGATTATCGTGGTAGTTTACTCGATTCTGGTCTCTGTCTTTGGTTGCATCTACTGCCTTTTCAGCCCGCGTAATCCGAAACATGTGGCGACATTTGGTAAGTTGTTTGGCCGTCTCGCCCCGGTATTAGGCCTGCGTGTTGAAAAACGTATTCCGGCAGATGCCGTGAATAATGGCAACTGTATTTATATTGCCAACCATCAAAACAATTACGATATGGTGACGGCATCATCGGTCGTCATGCCTGGCACCGTCACCGTGGGCAAAAAAAGCCTGGCCTGGATCCCGTTCTTTGGTCAGTTGTACTGGCTTACCGGTAATCTGCTGATTGACCGTGATAACCGCGCTAAAGCGCACGGCACCATTGCGCAGGTCGTGAGTCAGATTAAGAAAAAGAACCTGTCGATCTGGATGTTTCCGGAAGGTACCCGCAGCCGTGGACGCGGTCTGATGCCGTTCAAAACCGGCGCATTCCACGCGGCGATAGCGGCCGGTGTGCCCATAGTGCCGATTTGTGTATCGAACACCAGCAATAAGGTGAAGCTAAACCGCTGGTCTAACGGGCTGGTGATTGTCGAAATTCTGCCACCGATCGACACCAGCGGTTACACCAAAGATCGTTTGCGTGAATTGTCCGAACATTGCCGTCAGATCATGGCGGATAAAATCGCCGAGCTGGATGCTGAAGTTGCGCAGCGTGAAGCCGCCGCAAAAAAATAATACTACCTATAAATCCGCAAAATATTCCGGGCAGTCAACGGATCTGTCATGTGAATTACGATGCGGATTATTCCCGCTGCCATTGATGGCGGCGGCGTTCAATACAGTTTATGTTTTTGTTTTCATGGAGAAGATATGTCACTCAGTCGTCGCTCGTTCCTGCAGGCCTCCGGCGTAGCTCTTGCCGCAGGTGCTCTGCCTTTAAAAGCAGAAGCGAGTGGTTCGCAACCGGCATTACCTGTTCCCCCGCTGCTTGAATCGCGCCGTGGGCAACCGCTGTTTCTGACGTTGCAGGCAGCGCACTGGTCATTCCTTGGCGGCGCAAAGGCACCGGTCTGGGGCATTAATGGAATGTACCTCGGTCCGACAGTTAAAGTGCACAGCGGCGATGACGTTAAACTCATTTACAGCAACCGTCTGGCCGAACCGGTTTCCATGACCGTGAGCGGTTTGCTTGAGCCTGGAACCTTAACCGGTGGCGCAGCGCGTCTGATGCAACCGGGTGTCGACTGGTCACCGGTGTTGCCAATCCGTCAGGCTGCCGCGACCTGCTGGTATCATGCCAATACGCCTGACCGTATGGCGCCGCATGTTTACAACGGTCTGGCGGGCATGTGGATTGTCGAGGATGAAGTCAGTAAGAACCTGCCATTACCGAATCATTACGGTGTAGATGATTTCCCGCTGATTATTCAGGACAAGCGTCTGGATGGTTTCGGCGTACCGCAATATGATACGCCGGCATCAGGCGGATTCTTCGGTGACACCATGCTGGTAAACGGTGTGCAAAGTCCTTACGTCGAGGTTTCGCGGGGCTGGGTGCGTTTGCGCTTGCTGAATGCATCCAATGCCCGTCGTTACGAACTGAGCATGACTGACAACCGTGCGTTTCACGTCGTGGCTTCTGATCTGGGTTTCCTGCCTGCGCCAATGACCGTTAAACGTTTGTCGCTCGGGCCGGGAGAACGCCGCGAAGTGCTGGTGGATATGTCGCAGGGCGAGGATGTCTCGATTACTGCCGGTGAAGCCGCGGGGATGATGGACCGATTACGTGGCCTGTTTGAGCCCTCGAGCATTCTGGTGTCAACTATTGTTCTGACGCTGAAACCCACAGGCCTGTTGCCTCTGGTGACAGATAATCTGCCGATGCGTTTGCTGGCCGATCAGATCCTTTCCGGTAACGTTGTCCGTACCCGGGATTTGCGTCTCGGTGACAGTGAACCGGGGATCAACGGCGCGATGTGGGATATCAACCGTATCGATCTGACCGCGCAGCAGGGGACATGGGAACGCTGGACTGTTCATGCGGATATGCCGCAGACCTTCCATGCAGAAGGTGTGTCTTTCCTGGTGAAAAGCGTCAACGGTGCTGCTCCGCTGGTTGAAGATGCCGGTTTCAAAGACACGGTCTGGGTGGATGGCGATGTCGAACTGCTGGTGTATTTCAACCAGCCTTCGTACGATCATTTTCCGTTTGTTTACCGCAGCGGCGCGCTGGAACTGGCTGACCGCGGCTCAGCGGGAAATATGCTGGTTCAGCCATCGGTGTAACCCTGTTTTGCCTAATAAAAAACCCGCCGTGGCGGGTTTTTAGTTTTAAAGCATGAAAGGAACGATTTACAGCCCTTTTTCCGGATCCGGCCCCAGACGGTGTGCTTTATCCAGTTTGGTCACTTCCGCCAGTTCCTCCTTCTCCAGTTTAAAATCAAACACGTCGAAGTTTTCACGGATACGTTTTGGCGTCACTGATTTCGGAATAACAATCAGCCCGTTATCCAGATGCCAGCGGATGACTATCTGCGCGGGGGTTTTGTCGTATTTTTCCGCCAGTTTCTGGATCAGGGGCTGATCGAATACGCCTTTGCCACCCTGCGCCAGCGGGCTCCAGGACTCAGTAGCGATGGTGTGGGTAGCATTCCAGGCGTGCAACTGGCGCTGTTGCATCAGCGGGTGTAACTCAATCTGATTGACCACAGGGAAAATACCGGTTTCGTCTTTCAGCTTCTGTAAGTGTTGCAGCGGGAAATTACACACGCCGACACTTTTTGCTAACCCTTGTTCTTTCAGTTTCAGCAGGGCTTTCCAGGCATCGACGTAATGACCCTGTGCCGGTTGTGGCCAGTGGATCAGATACAAATCGACATAATCGGTTTTCAGCTTTTTAAGGCTGGTTTCCAGCGCCTGTGGCGCGTTTAGCTGATCGTCATTCCACAGTTTGGTGGTGATAAACAGCTCTTCACGCGGAACAAGGTTAGCGGCAATCGCTTCGCCGACGCCTTCCTCATTTTTGTAAATGGCGGCGGTGTCAATGTGGCGATAGCCGGTTTCAATCGCCGTTTTCACCGCGCTGGTGGCTTCCTGATTACTGGCTTTCCATACGCCAAGTCCTAACTGAGGCATCAGGTTGCCATCGTGAAGTTTGATGATGGGTTGCGTTGCCATGAGTTTCTCCTTTCAGGGCAGAGTGCCGGCCGGAATGCGCGGGCACCGTGTAGGGATTGCCGTTAAGTCTAGTTAACGAAACGGCATCTTGCTGAGCAGGCTAGCTATTTTATGTGAAAAAAATGCCTAAGCATGCATATCCAGTACCACGCGGTAGCGCGCTTTCCCTTCATGCAGATGTTCGATGGCATCATTAATTTTACTCAGCGGGAAGTGCTCAACCTGCGGCGTGATTTCATGACGGGCGCAGAACGCCAGCATGTCGGCAAGACGGGAAGGAGAACCGGTCGGTGAACCGGAGATTTCTGCCTGTTTGCTGATAAGCGCCATGACATGCAGCGGTACAGCTTCCGGCACCACGCCCACAAAATGCAGACGGCCTTTCGGTGCCAGCGCGCCGATAATGGCGTCCCAGTCCAGCGAAGCATTGGCAGTCACCATAATAAAGTCCAGCTGACCGGCGATTTTCTTCAGTTCTCCGCTGTCACGGGTGGCGATAACGCGGTGCGCACCGAGTGACAATGCTTCATCACGTTTGGCCAGTGATGACGTAAACGCGGTGACTTCGCAGCCCCACGCATTCAGGAAGCGTAGCGCCATGTGGCCTAAACCGCCGATACCAATCACGCCGACGCGGTGAGTAGGCAGTACGCCAAATTGCAGCAGCGGGTTGAAGACGGTAATACCTCCACAGAACAACGGACCGGCGCTGGTGATATCCACGCCTTCCGGCAGCGGGATCGCCCACGCCCAGTGGCTGCGGATGCGGTCAGCAAAGCCGCCGTGATGGCCGATGATGGTGGCTTCCACGTCATGACAAAGGTGCTGATCGCCGGACATGCAAGGGTGGCAATGCATACAACTGCCACGGTTCCAGCCCACGCCGACAATCTGGCCGACTTTCAGCCCTTTGTTTTGCGCATGGTTACCTATTTTGACGATTTTGCCGACCACTTCATGGCCCGGTACGAATGGATACTGCGTGATTCCCCAGTCGTTGTTGAGCATCGACAAATCCGAATGGCAAACACCGCAGTAATCAATGGCGACTTCAATTTCTTCATCGCCAATCGGGCCGGCATCGAACGGGAAAGCTTCAAGTGGCTGATTCGGGCCTGCAGCGGCCCAGGCGTTAAAGGTATTCTCAGCAGCGGTAGGTGCAGACATAATATCCTCCGAAGTCTCGGGTTAGATGAATAGTGAATTGAAATAAGAAGTTATCAGAAAAAAGAGCCGGTGACCGAAGGTCGCTCACAATCAGCGAATGAAAAGTGCGTTCATACAGACTAGCAGTTCATCGCATTTATGCAGGGGTATCCCGCTGTGGAAGGCGACATTAACTGTAAGAGAAAATTGGCGGCAGCAAGATGCCCATTTCTGCCGGAGTCTTGCCTGATTCTGCTTGTCTCTGTAGGAAATTAGAGTGTTATGGCAGAATCACTGCCAGTTTATTGAATATGGGGAAGCAGAAGGATGGAAAACGTGAACAGTCTGTGCGCCCGCATGGCAGCCAGAGTTGCTCAACTCAGCGGTGATAAAAACCTGACGCCGTCGGCAGTACCGCAGGTAACGCTGATGTACACCACGCGTTACCATCCGCGCCAGCCGGTTCTCTATAATCCCGGTATCGTGATCCTTTTTCAGGGGCGGAAAGTCGGATATCTGGGCAAGAAAACCTTTTCTTACGACCCGCACAATTATCTGATGCTGACCGTACCGCTGCCTTTCGAATGTGAAACCTTCAGCAGTCCCGGGGAGCCGCTGGCCGGTATTCAGATCAGTATTGATAACCTGATGTTGCAGGATTTACTGATGGATATGGGCGACGAAAGCGTGGTGCGTCAGAAAGAGCCTTCCACCGGTATCAATTCCGGCGTACTGGATGGCGATATTTTATGTGCCACAGAGCGCCTGTTGGATGTAATGGATAAGCCGTTGCATGCCCGCATTCTCGGGCCAAAGATTATTCGCGAGATCCTGTTCTTTATTCTGACCAGTGAGAATGGCGGGGCGTTACAGGCGCTGGTTAACCGCCACACACATTTCAGCCAGATAGCCAAATCCCTACGCCGGATAGAAGCGCAGTACGCCGATAATCTGAGTGTGGAAGCGCTGGCCAGCGAAGTGAACATGAGTGTTTCTGCGTTTCACCATAACTTCAAAGCCGTGACCAGCACCTCGCCGTTGCAGTACCTGAAAACCTATCGTTTGCACCGGGCGCGGACGCTGATGATTTTTGATGGCGTGAAAGCCAGCGTAGCGGCATTACAGGTCGGGTATGAAAGCGCCTCACAATTCAGTCGTGAATTTAAGCGTTACTTTGGCGTCACGCCGAGTGATGAGATGGCGCGTCTGCGTGAAGGGAGTTCCGGAGTGCTGGCGTTAGCGGATGTGGCGTTTAAAGCCTGAGCAGTACGCTCAGGCACGACATTTGCGTTTCTTCCATACCACCACCAGCCCGCCAACCAGCCCCATCACCAGCAACAGAAGCGGTAAAATCATCAATCCCGCCATGACCTGATCTTCATGGCGTTTGACCAGCGGAATGTGGCTCAGCGCGAACCCGAGAGTGATCACCACACCGACCCACAGAATGGCGCTCAGCCAGTTAAAGAACTGGAAGCGGGCATTGTTCAGTCCGGAGATGCCCGCCATGGTAGGCAGCAGGGTGCGGACAAACGCCAGAAAACGGCCAACCAGCAGTGCCATCAGCCCGTGTTGAGTAAACATATGATGTGCGCGCTGATGATAGTGCGCAGGAAGTTGCAGCAGCCAGCCTTTCACCAGGCGGGTATGACCGAGCCAGCGGCCCTGAATATAGCTCAGCCAGCAGCCCAGACTGGCAGCGGTGACCAGAATAATCAGGGTCGGCACGAAGCTCATGACACCTTTGGCAATCAGCGCGCCGGTCAGCAGCAGCAGGCTGTCACCGGGCAGGAAAGAGGCGGGAAGCAGCCCGTTTTCAAGAAAAAGCGTGGCGAACAGAACAGCGTAAATCACCCAGAGAAGTTTCGGGTCGGCGAGCATACTGAAATCATGCTGCCAGAGCGCATGAAAAATGTCGCAAATAACGGCCATATTCTGTCCTGTTTCTGTTCATTAAAAACTGTCGCTTACCAGTGTATCGCGATTTACGCCAGAAGACGTTGATCTGAGGCTCCTGGGAAAAAGACAGAATGCCCCGGCAGAGGTGACCGGGACTCCTGAGAGCTTACAGATTATTCTCATTTTGCGAACGAAAATACGTCAGACACCTTACCGATCTGCGCGGTGTGTCGCAATCTCTGCGGATCAGGATGTCGCAATCCGTTCAAAGGCTGTTGAAAGATCGGCGATCAGGTCGTCACAATTTTCCAGCCCGATATGCAACCGTACCAGCGTACCGGTGAAATCGACGGTTTCTGCCGGGCGTATCGCCTGGATTTCTTCCGGCTGATTGGCTAAAACCAACGATTCAAACCCACCCCAGGAATAGGCCATACTGAAATGCTCGAAGTGATCGAGATAATCGGAAAGTTGCTGTTTGCTCAGGCGCTGTTTCAGTACAAAAGAGAACAGGCCACAGCTGCCGGTGAAATCACGTTTCCAGAATTCATGGCCTTTGCTGCCGGGTAATGCGGGATGATTAACTACCGCCACTTCGGGCCGTTCTGCCAGCCATTGCGCAATGCGGATACTGCTTTCTGCATGTTGTTTAAGCCGCACACTCAGGGTGCGCAAACCGCGACTCGCGACGTAAGCGGTATCAGCATCCGCCATCTGCCCCATCAGATACGACTGCTCCCGCAGTTGATCCCAGCAGCGTGCGTTCGATACAGCGGTGCCGATCATGGCATCAGAATGACCGACGATATATTTGGTGCCTGCCTGAATTGAAATATCGATATCGAATTCCAGCGCTTTAAACAAAATACCTGCCGCCCAGGTATTGTCGATCATGATGACAACCTCCGGGTTCACTGCCCGCACGGCTTTCACCATTGCCGGAATATCGGGGACTTCCAGGGTGATTGAGCCTGGTGATTCCAGAAATACTACTTTAGTGTCGGGCTGCATCAGCGAACCTAACCCCGCGCCGATATTGGCTGGAAAATAGGTCGTGGATACGCCAAGTTTTTTCAGTACTTTTTCACAGAAATCCTGGGTGGGTTCGTAAGCCGAACCCGCAACCAGAATGTGGTCGCCGCTGCTGACAAATGAAAGCACCGCGTTACTGACTGCCGCTGCGCCACACGGATACAGTGCACAACCCTCGCCCCCTTCCAGTTCCACCATCGCTTCCTGGAAGGAGAAATGCGTCAGGGTGCCCCGGCGTCCGTAAAACAACTCGCCATTGGCGCGGTTAGCAGTGGCATGTTTTTTATCCGCCACGGTTTCAAACACCAGTGATGAGGCGCGTTGAATCACGGTATTCACTGAACCCTGCGTAAATTTCTTGTTCCGTCCGGCGCTGACCAGTGTGGTTTCAATTTTTTTTGACGACATAATCCGTATTTCACCCTGTTTTGTTGCGCGGTGTGCTCTGGCATCCGCGGATATGTAATTAACTTAACATGATGAATTTATGGGGTCAGGCTTTTGGCTGATGGATGAGAAAATTTCAGCCAACTGTGCAGAAAAAAGCCCGTCATGACGACGGGCAAGGGAGAAACCGGTTTGGCGTCAGCCGGTATAGACGCCAAACAGTTTGGGCAGGAACAGTGAAATAGTGGGGATGTATGTCACCAGCATCAGCACCATAAACAGCATGCAATAGAACGGCATCATGGCTTTGACGACATGCTCAATGCTTTGCTTGCTCACCGCGCTGGCGACAAACAATACCGAGCCGACCGGCGGGGTGATCAGGCCAATGCCCAGGTTCACCAGCATGATCATGCCAAAATGCACCGGGTCGATGCCGAGCGATAACACCACAGGTAACAGTACCGGCGTCAGGATCAGAATGATCGGTGCCATGTCCATCAGCGTGCCGATCACCAGCAGCATGATATTGATCCACATGAGGATCACGTACTTGTTGTCGGAGATCGAAGTGAAGAATTCGGTGATGCGCATCGGCAATTGCATGTAGGTCATGACCGCGCCAAAGCTGGCAGCAAACCCTATCAGGATCATCACGATACTGACGGTTTTCACCGTGCGATACAGCAGCTTGGGCAGCTCATTCCATTTGTAATCGCGATAGATAAACATGGTGACGAAGAACGACCACAAACACGCAATCGCTGCGGATTCCGTCGCGGTAAATATTCCGCTGAGAATACCGCCCATGATGATGACTACGGTCATCAGCCCCCACAGCGTGTCGATAAAAATCTTCAGCGCCTGGCGGAACGGCACACGTTCGCCTTTCGGATAGCCGCGCTTGTGCGCGAACATTACGCACATCACCATCAGCGTCAGGCTGAGCAGTAAACCGGGCAGAATACCGGCAATGAACAGCGCGGCAATCGACACCGTACCGCCGGTCGCCAGCGAGTAAATCACCGAGTTATGGCTGGGTGGCGTCAGGATCGCCTGTACCGAGCCGCTGGCAGTGACGGCCGCCGCAAAGTCACGCGGATAGCCCTTTTTTTCCATTTCCGGGATCATCACCGATCCGATCGAGGCAGTATCGGCCACTGAGGAACCAGAGATCGCACCGAAAAATGTCGAGGCCACGATATTCACCAGCGACAGCCCGCCGCGGATAAACCCGACAAAGATGTAGGCAAAACTGACCAGCCTGCGGGCGATCCCTCCCTCGGCCATGATCGCGCCCGCCAGAATGAAAAACGGGATCGCCAGCAGGGAAAATTTGTTCACGCCGTTGGTGAGCTGGATCATCAGGGCTTCAAACGGCAGGTCAATCCACCAGGCACCGACCAGTGCGCTCAGACCGACGGCGTAGGCGACCGGCACGCCAATCGCCAGCATTACCGCCAGCGTTAACAACAAGATTATCGCGTCCATAACAGGCTCCGGTCAGGCGTCAGAGTTGCCCAGTATCACTACAGGCCGCTGATGTTGCGGGCCGGCAATGATCTGCTCAATGATGAATAACAGCGTCAGCGCAGAACCGAGAGGCAGAGGCAGATAGGTTTGCCCGGCAGTCAGCAACGGAAATTCCGCCACCGGCTGCTGCCAGAGTTCGCTGCATAATTGCAGGCTGTACCAGAAAATAAATACGCTGATCGCCAGCATCATCAGATCAGAAAGCAATGCGGCAAATTTTTTCAGCACGGGCGGCAGCCGGTCAGTGACCATGGCGACGACAATGTGCGAACCGGCACGGTAACTGACGGCGGCACCAATAAACGTGAAGGTCACCATGCACATAATCGCGATCGGTTCCGGCCACGACAGGGCGTTGTTCATGACGTAGCGGGCAAAGATCCCAATGGGGATCACCGCCACCATCAGCAGCAAAGCGATACCCGCCAGCCACATCGCGCAGCGGTAAAGAATGTCCATCAGGGTGTGATAACTCGAAACCATAAATCCCCCGGTGAATGATCAGAAAGAGGCAGTCCGCAGACTGCCAGTGTCAGGGTTTACTTCACGTCAGCGATTTGCTGCATCAGCTCCTGATGATCTTTACCGAATTCATCGCGCACGGATTGTGTGGCTTTGACGTAGGTTGCAGGGTCAATTTCATAGAATTTCACGCCGCCTGCTTTCATGGTGGCGAGGGCTTTCTCGTTATAGGTTTTCCACAGTTCGCGTTGTTCATCCTGCGCCTCTTTTGCCAGTTTGAGGATTAACTGCTGGTCTTCCGGTTTCAGCTTGTCCCATTTCACTTTTGAATACAGGAACAGTTCAGGGATGATGAAATGGCGGCTGTAGGTGTAGTTTTTCACAACCGGCAGGTAATTATGGGCGACAAAAGTGGGCGGGTTGTTTTCAGTGCCGTCGATGACGCCGGTCTGCATACCGCTGAACACTTCACTGACACCCATCGCCACCGGATTTGCGCCCATCGCTTTCAGCGTTGCCAGTGCAATAGGGCTGCCCTGTACGCGGATTTTCATGCCATGCAAATCTTCCGGTTTCACCACCGGCTGTTTGGTGATCAGGTTACGTGTTCCGCCATCCATCCATCCAAGAAAGACCAGCCGTGAATTCGGGTTGTTAGTGATCTTATCGCCGATCTCTTTACCGATCTGACCGTCGAGTACTTTATGCATATGATTTTCGTCGCGGAAAATGTAGGGCAGGGTGAAAACATTAATTTCCGGCAAAATCGAGGCAACCGGTGTCATCGACACACGGATAATATCCAGCGCACCAAGCTGTGCCTGTTCAATTTCCTGCTTTTCATCACCCAGTACGCCACCCGGGAACGTTTTAATCTCGAGGCGTCCGTCCGTTTGCTTTTGCAGTTTTTCGCCCATGTGCTGGACGGCGACTACGTTGGGATAGCCTTGCGGATGTACATCAGCGGCTTTGAGCGTTTGTGCTGCCACGCCATGGGTAAATAAGAGGGTCGCGGAACTCAGGCAAAGGCTGAGAAGTGCTTTTTGCATTTTCATCAGTTTGTCTCCAGGGTACTCAGTAAGGGAAAGATAAATGAGAGCAAGCGTCGAACACGGTGTACCCGGGGGTGCAACCTGTCCATGTTAAAAATGACTAAATAAGCTTATAAATTAAAATGATACATAGGGTGCCGGTGTGTGGTCTTCCCCAGTAGAAGCACATTACCTTATTTTTTATTGCGCGGTATTTGAGCGTTATCACAAACTTATAACAAATATAAAAAGCCGTTACTTAATATTTAAAACATTGTTTTGACTTGGGTAATAAGTGTCAGATGATTGATTAATGGTGTAATTCTTCCGGGAAATGTGACGGAGATTAAATTGTTCATCCTTTGTGCAAAAAGGAAAAACCTTGTGATCAGTCAATGACACGCAGGTCGCCAGGCGGGATAATGTAAATAATAATGAGAACGACTATCAATTAGGTGTTTTTTTTTGATATCATCCGACGTTATTCATTCTTTCTACATACTGATTCTGGCTGGAGGCGACGCGTGAAAACGGCTCGCAATAAGATGAAAGAGGCGACCTCATTACTGATGTCGTTAATGTTGGTTGCTGGCCTGAGTGGCAACGCGATGGCGGCACCGGCGACGCCGGCTGGACAAGCCGTCAGTTCTGCTGCAACTCAACCTGCAACGGCGGATACCCCAGCACCGGCAACCCGTGACGCAACGGCGGCTCCGGTGATGCAACCCGCACCAACGGATACCGCACCTGTCATTCCAACCGATTTGTCTGTTATGGGCATGTACCATCATGCTGATGTGGTGGTGAAAACCGTCATGATCGGTCTGTTGCTGGCTTCTGTGGTCACCTGGGCGTTGTTATTCAGCAAGGGGGCAGACGTTTTCACCGGCAAACGCCGTATGCGCCGTGAATTTGACGCGTTGTCTTCTGTTCGTACGCTGGATGAAGCTGCCGAGCAGGCTGAAAGTTTTGCCGCCAGCAGCATCAGCGCGCAGATGATCCGTGATGCCCAAAACGAGCTTGAACTCTCTGCAGGATCAACTGACAACAACGGTATTAAGGAGCGGACGGGTTTCCGCCTTGAGCGCCGCGTCAGCGCTGCCGGCCGCCACATGGGCCGTGGCAATGGTATTCTGGCGACCATCGGGGCAATCTCTCCGTTCGTCGGCCTGTTCGGTACTGTATGGGGCATCATGAACAGTTTCATCGGTATCGCACAGACGCAGACCACCAATCTGGCGGTCGTGGCACCGGGTATTGCCGAAGCCTTACTGGCGACGGCTGTGGGCCTGATTGCGGCCATCCCTGCGGTGGTGATCTACAATATTTTCGCCCGTACTATCACCTCTTATCGTCATCAGGTCGGCGATGTGGCGGCGCAGATAATCCTGTTACAGGGCCGTGATTTGGATCTGGCTGCCAGCAAAAGCAATACGCCACGCGGTCAGACAGGTCAGTTACGTGTAGGGTAAGAACAGATTATGGCTATTCGGTTAAACGATGATATCGACGAAAGTGGTGAAATGCATGACATCAACGTCACGCCTTTTATCGACGTCATGCTGGTATTGCTGATCATTTTCATGGTGGCAGCGCCGCTGGCTACCGTAGATGTGCGGGTAGATTTACCGGCTTCGACGGCAAAACAACAGCCGCGTCCGGAGAAACCGATTTTCCTGTCGGTAAAAGCTGATAAGCAACTGTTTCTCGGTGATATACCGGTCAACAGCAGTAATCTGACCGCCATGCTGGATGAGCGTACTCAGGGCAATAAACAGAGTACGATTTTCTTCCGTGCGGATAAGAGTGTGGATTACGAAACGCTGATGAGCGTGATGGATAACCTGCGTAAAGCCGGTTATCTGAAAGTCGGGCTGGTCGGTGCAGAACAAGCCGGTGCCGCAGCGGCGCAGTAGGTTTTTCTTCAGTGCAGAAACATCAAAAGGCCAGCATTTGCTGGCCTTTGGTTTATCGGAGGATCGGTGACTCAGGTCACGGGGGCGGGGTTAAACACCGCCAGTGCATTGTGGATGCCCCAGGTATCTGACCAGGTTTTCTTGCGCCCGCTGGCGATGTCCAGAATGAAATGGAACAGTTCCCAGCCCACATCCTCAATAGTGGCATCACCCGTTGCGATTGTCCCGGCGTTGATGTCCATCAGGTCATGCCAGCGGTTTGCCAGTGTGGTGCGTGTGGCCATTTTAATCACAGGCACGGCGAGCAGACCGTATGGCGTACCGCGTCCGGTAGTGAATACCTGAACGGTAATCCCCGAAGCCAACTGCTGGGTTCCGCAGACAAAATCACTGGCAGGTGTGGCGGCGTAAATCAGGCCTTTTTTGGTCGGACGCTGTCCGGGTGACAACACTTCAGAAATCGCACTGGTACCGGATTTAGCAATGGAGCCCAGCGCTTTTTCAACCACATTAGCCAGCCCCCCTTTTTTGTTGCCAGGAGACGGATTAGCGCTGCGGTCAGTCTGGCCCATCGACAAATAATTATCGTACCAGGCCATTTCTTCCAGCAGACGCTTACCCACGTCGACGTCCGCAGCGCGAGGCGTCAGCAAATGGATGGCGTCGCGTACTTCTGTCACTTCCGAGAACATCACCGTTGCGCCGCAGCGCACCAGAAGGTCTGATGCATAACCTACTGCCGGGTTGGCAGTTACGCCTGAGAAAGCATCACTGCCGCCACACTGCGTGCCCACCACCAGATCTGAAGCCGGGCAGGTTTCGCGCTGACGGCGGTTCAGGCGTTCCAGATGAAATTGTGCGACGGTCAGGATATCGTCCACCATCGACTGGAAACCGACATGTTGCTCATCCTGCAAACGCACAATGTGTGTGTCATCGAGTGAGATTGCCTGCACATCCGGCGTGCCTTCCAGTAACCGCTCTGGTTGTAATTTTTCACAACCCAGACCGACTACCATCACTTCGCCACCAAAATTTGGGTTCAGCGCCAGGTTATGGATGGTGCGGATCGGCACAATCGCCGCAGGCGCATTAATCGCCACACCGCAGCCGTAAAGATGGTTCAACGCCACGACACCGTCGACATTGGGGAATTTAGGCAGTAAATCACGCTCAATGATTTTCACCACGTAGTCTACGACGCCCGCCACGCAGTGCACACTGGTCGTGATCCCCAGCAGGTTTTTGGTGCCGACGCTGCCGTCGGCATTACGGTAACCTTCAAAGGTATAACCTTCCAGCGGTGGCAGTTCCGGCGGTACACGGGTGGCCAGCGGCAGGCTGTCGAGTTCAGGCGCGACCGGTAATTCAACCAGTGATTCGTCGATCCATCCGCCCTGCGCAATATCCCGTACTGCATAACCAATGACTTCTCCGTAACGGATAATATCGCCGCCTTTGGCAATCGGCTCTAGTGCCACTTTATGGCCTTGCGGAATATGCTCAATTAATTCCAGACCATTAGCAAATCGGGTGCCGGCCTTTAAGCCGTTGTCATTCACAATAATTGCTACGTTATCGCTTTCATGAACTTTAATAAAAAGCGCTTCGGTAGCGTGTTCTTTATCTTTATTACGTGACATAACTGTCTCCGCGTTTATTAAACATCCCGGAATAATATATCCCGGTTAATTCTCTGAAGTTGACGCTCAATAAGACTCTTGTAAACATACTCGGGTAATACAGGATATGGAATCCATTATAAGGCAGTCTTCAGGGAACCTCATTGTGCAACTGACCAGCTTTTTGCCTGTTGGATGTCATTCTGTGTGGCAGGTGACAGAATCAATGTGATGCTAATCACCCTTTTGTTGGCGCGGTTATCGCCTTTGCACAATCTGTGAGTCTCCTCCCACACCGATGTGTGTATGCAAAAGAATAGTCACAATCAGCGGGGGTATTCTTGGGCGAATGCACAATGTTATTTTGGAACCTCTTTTTTATACTGTATTGGCCCTCTGAAGGTGATGTTGAAAGTAATACAGGTAAATGTCAGGCGATCATAAATAAAACGTTTGTTGCCTGTTTCGAATGAAGAAACTGTACGGCGAATAACCACAGGTGAATGCAAAACGTTATTTCGATAACGGTAATTTCCCTGAAATTTTTCGCATTATGATAATGAGGGTCACCATGAACATTGAATCTCAGTCCAGGACAGTCGTGCAAAGTAAGGTACGTACGCACATACGTTACTATATTTTGCTGATTATCTTTTTAATCACGGCGGTCAATTACGCTGACCGCGCAACGCTTTCTATCGCGGGTACTGAGGTCGCGCGTGAGCTGGGTCTGGATGCTGCCGACATGGGACAAATCTTTGCAGCATTCGGCTGGGCTTACCTGATTATGCAATTACCCGGCGGCTGGCTGCTGGACAGATTTGGCTCCAAAAGAGTGTATACCTACAGTTTGTTCTTCTGGTCGCTGTTCACCCTGTTGCAGGGGTTTGTGGGCTGGTTTCCGCTGGCTTACGGTGCACTGACACTGTTCATGCTGCGCTTCATGCTCGGCTTTTCAGAAGCGCCGTCTTTTCCGGCAAATGCCCGTATCGTGGCAGCCTGGTTTCCGACCACTGAACGCGGCACGGCTTCCGCAATTTTTAACTCCGCCCAGTATTTCTCCCTGGCACTGTTCTCACCGTTGCTGGGCTGGCTGACCTACGCCTGGGGCTGGGAACATGTTTTCATCGTCATGGGTGTGATTGGTTTTGTGCTGACACTGGTGTGGATCACATTCATTCACAACCCGCCGGAACATCCGCATATTTCTAAAAGCGAGCTGGAGTATCTGAAAGACGGCGGTGCGGTGGTGGACATCGACCACAAGAAAACCGGCAGCGCGAAAAGTGGTCCGAAATGGAGTTACGTCCGTCAGATGCTGAGCAGCCGCATGATGCTCGGGATCTTCTTCGGTCAGTACTTCATTAACAGCATTACGTGGTTCTTCCTGACCTGGTTCCCGATTTATCTGGTTCAGGAAAAGGGTATGTCTATTCTTAAAGTCGGGATGATTGCCGCCATCCCTGCGCTGTGTGGTTTTGCGGGCGGTGTGCTGGGTGGCGTGTTCTCGGATTTTCTGATCAGACGTGGTTACTCGCTGACCGTGGCCCGTAAAATTCCTATCGTACTGGGCATGTTATTAGCCACCAGCATCATCTTGTGCAATTACACCGACAATAATGCGCTGGTCGTTACCCTGATGGCGCTGGCCTTCTTCGGTAAAGGCTTCGGGGCGCTCGGCTGGCCGGTGATTGCCGATACCGCACCGAAAGAAGTCATCGGCTTGTGCGGCGGCATTTTCAACGTATTCGGTAATGTCGCCTCTATCGTGACGCCGCTGGTGATCGGCTACATCGTGAAAGGTCTGCACTCTTTCAATATGGCATTAATTTTTGTGGGCTGTTCAGCACTGATGGCAATGCTTTGCTATCTGCTGGTGGTCGGCGATATCAAACGGCTGGAACTTAAGAAACAGTAAATTGTGATGCGGGGCATTCCGGATATCCGGCTCTGCCCCTTTGATGAGGTCAGATATCAGATATGAGTAATCAAATGATTCCAAATCAGTTTCGTCAGGATTTGTTGCAAGGGAAAACCCTGATTGGATGTTGGTCAGCATTATCCAGCCCGATTTCAACCGAGGTGCTGGGTGTGGCGGGTTTTGACTGGCTGTTGCTTGATGGTGAGCATGCACCCAACGATGTCGGTACTTTTGTGCCGCAGCTGATGGCGCTGAAAGGCAGCCGCAGCGCACCGGTGGTCCGTCCGCAATTTAATGATCCGGTGGTGATTAAACGCCTGCTGGACATCGGTTTTTATAATTTTCTGATCCCGTTTGTAGAAACACAGGAACAGGCAGAACTGGCCGTAGCATCAACCCGTTATCCGCCCGCCGGGATCCGTGGCGTTTCCGTTTCACACCGCAGCAATATGTTCGGCACCGTGCCGGATTACTTCACCCGCATCAATGACAACATTGCGGTGATGGTGCAAATCGAAAGCCAGCAAGGCGTCGACAATCTGGATGCCATTGCTGCTGTTGATGGCATCGACGGCATTTTCGTCGGCCCGAGTGATCTGGCCGCCGGCATGGGACATCTTGGCAACGCCGGGCATCCGGACGTGCAGGCCGCTATCCGTCACATTTTTGCGCGTGCAAAAGCGCATGGCAAACCCAGCGGTATTCTGGCTCCGGTTGAAGCCGATGCCCGCCGTTATCTGGAATGGGGCGCGACCTTTGTGGCGGTCGGCAGTGATTTAGGCGTTTTCCGCGCAGGTACACAGGCGCTGTGCGATCGCTTCACCCAGTGATCTGCTCTCAATACATCATTATAAAGAGGATACCCGAATGAAAATTGGCTTTATTGGTTTAGGCATCATGGGCAAGCCTATGAGCAAAAATCTGCTGAAAGCAGGTTATGAGCTGGTCGTCATGGACCGCAATCTGGATAACGTAAGTGAAATCGTAAAACTCGGCGCAACTGCCGCCGACACGCCAAAAGCGGTTGCCGCCGTTTCCGATGTGATTATCACCATGTTGCCAAACTCACCGCAGGTGAGGGAAGTGGCGCTGGGTGAAAACGGTCTGATTGAGGGTGTGCGTCCGGGTAGCATTCTCATCGACATGAGTTCAATCGCCCCGCTGGCAAGCCGTGAAATCAGTGAAGCACTGGCCGCTAAACACATCGCGATGCTGGATGCTCCGGTCTCAGGCGGAGAACCTAAAGCCATCGACGGTACGCTGTCCGTAATGGTCGGCGGCGACAAAGCGGTGTTCGATAAATGCTATGAAATCATGAAGTCTATGGCCGGTTCCGTTGTGCATACCGGGGATATCGGTGCGGGCAACGTGACCAAACTGGCGAACCAGGTGATCGTGGCGCTGAACATTGCTGCGATGTCAGAAGCGCTGGTGCTGGCAACCAAAGCGGGCGTCGATCCGGATCTGGTTTTCCAGGCTATCCGTGGTGGTCTGGCGGGCAGTACCGTGCTGGAAGCGAAAGCGCCGATGGTGATGGATCGCAACTTCAAACCGGGCTTCCGTATTGATTTACACATCAAAGATTTAGCAAACGCACTTGATACCTCCCACAGCGTCGGCGCACAACTGCCTCTGACCTCGCTGGTCATGGAAATGATGCAGGCTCTGAAAGCGGATGGTCACGGGCAATCTGACCATAGCGCCATTGCGCGCTATTATGAAACCTTAGCGAAGGTTGAAGTTACCCGTTAGTCTGCGGCGGACGCGCGGCGCTAATGAACACGGTGGCGCGCGACCCTTCAGGCAGGATGCAAAACTGACAGGGCGCTTTCCCACATCGGCGCACGCAGTTTATGAAGGTAATGACTTTATGAAAATAGTGATCGCACCGGATTCATACAAAGAAAGTTTGTCAGCTTTGGATGTGGCAAAAGCCATTGAGAGCGGGTTCCGTGAAATTTTCCCCGACGCGGAGTACGTCAAGTTACCGGTTGCCGATGGCGGCGAAGGCACGGTGGAAGCGATGGTTGCAGCCACCGGCGGACGGGTGGTGAAGGTGAATGTGACCGGACCACTGGGCACGCCGCTGGAAGCATTCTTCGGGCTTTCAGGTGATGAGAAAATCGCTTTCATCGAGATGGCGGCGGCCAGCGGGCTGGAAAGTGTTCCCCCTGCGCAACGCAATCCGCTGAAAACCACGTCGTACGGCACAGGTGAACTGATCCATTCTGCCCTTGGCCACGGCGTAAAACACTGCATTATCGGGATTGGCGGCAGCGCCACCAATGATGGCGGAGCAGGCATGATGCAGGCACTGGGCGCGAAGCTGCTGACCAAAGAGGGCAAGCCGATTGGCCAGGGCGGCGGCGAGCTGGAAAAACTGCATCGCATTGATATCAGCGGGCTGGATCCGAGAATTAAAACATGCCGCTTCGAAGTGGCCTGTGACGTCACGAATCCGCTGACCGGTAAGGATGGCGCTTCTGCCATCTTCGGGCCGCAAAAAGGCGCGACACCGGAGATGATCCAACAGCTTGACGGCTATCTGCACCATTACGCCCGGGTGATCAAACAAGATCTGGGTATTGACGTTGAGTATGTTCCCGGAGCCGGTGCGGCCGGAGGCATGGGTGCTGCACTTTACGGGTTCTGTCATGCTGAGCTGCGCCAGGGTATTGAGATTGTCACCGACGCGCTGGGGCTGGATGAACTGGTGAAAGACGCCACGCTGGTGATCACCGGCGAAGGGCGGATTGACAGCCAGAGCATCAACGGCAAAGTGCCGATCGGTGTGGCGCGGGTGGCTAAACGTTACAATAAACCGGTGATTGGCATCGCCGGCAGTCTGACAAAAGATGTTGATATTGTTTATGACCATGGGCTGGATGCTGTTTTCAGCGTGCTCTACAGCATTTGTACGCTTGATGATGCCCTGAAAAACGCCGCAGACAACCTGCGTAAATCTGCACGAAATATTGCCGCGACGGTTAAGCTATCGCAAAAGCTTTAACCGACAGCTGTCAGGATAAAAAAACCGGTGTTCAGGCTCCGCCTGCGCCGGTTTTTGTATTTTATTTGCAGCAGTTTTACGTTAGGTTTTAAAGACATTCGCCAATGAGAAAACACGTATGTCAGAGACTGATTTTTCACAGCAGCCGGTTAATACACACACGAAAGGTCTGGGGCCGTTGCGCGCCGGTGCACGCATGGGCGATATCCGTGAACAGGGCTGGAATATCCTGCGTGAAGATGTCAGCCTGCCGGTGGCCGTACTGCTCGAAGAACGAATCGAACACAACCTTGCCTGGATGCGTGAGTTTATCCAGCGCTATCAGTTGAAACTGGCACCTCATGGTAAAACGACCATGAGCCCTGAACTGTATCAGATGCAGCTGGAATTCGGCGCTTGGGGTATCACGCTGGCGACACCTCCCCAGGTCAGCGCGGCGTTTGCTCACGGCGTGCGTAAAATCATTATGGCGAATCAGCTGGTGGGGAAAGGCAACATGGCGATAATCGCCGGTCTGATGCGTGCAGACACTGCCTTTGATTTTACCTGTATTGTGGATTCGGCCGAAAATGCCGACGCGCTCGGGCATTACTTCTCCAGCAGGCAATTGAAACTGCGGGTGATGTTTGAATACGGTATCGCGGGCGGGCGTACCGGTATCCGGACAGAACAGCAGGAAGCCGACGTGCTGGCGGCGGTAAAACGCTGGCCGCAATCGCTGGCGCTGGTGGGCGTCGAGCTTTATGAAGGCGTGAGCAATGATGAAGCGGTGATCCGCGGCTTCCTGCGTCACGTGATGGCGCGCACCGAAGCGCTGGCAAAGGCCGGAGAATTTGCCGAGCCACGGGTTATTTTAACCGGCGCAGGTTCTGCCTGGTTTGATGTGGTGGCGGAGGAACTGACACGAAAAGAAACGCATCTGGATGCTGAAAAACGCTATACGCTGGATATTATTCTTCGCTCAGGCTGTTATGTGACGCACGATGTTGGCGCGTATCAGGCCGCGCTGGAACGCATGCAAACCAGCAATCCTGTCGCGCGTGAAATGAACAGCAGCTTACAGCCGGCGTTGCAGGTCTGGGCGGCCGTGCAGTCTTTGCCGGAACCGGGCAGGGCGATTATCGCGCTCGGCAAACGTGATGCCGGTTATGACGCCGGATACCCGAAAGCCGCCGGACATTTTCGTCCGCGCAGTGCCACGCAGGCAGGATACACCACGGTAGTGCCGGCACCTGACGACTGGAAAGTGTTCGCGATGATGGATCAGCATGCGTTTATGTCGATCCCGGAAGGGGCAGATTTGAAAGTCGGCGATATGCTGGTGTTTGATATCTGCCATCCGTGCCTGACTTTTGACAAATGGCGTCATCTGCTGCTGGTGAATGAACAGTGGGATGTCACGGGCGCGGTAACGACCTGGTTCTGAGGAACATCATCTGACAGTCTGTAAAAACGCCCCGGCCGGGCGTTAATCTTGTTACTGTCGTATTGCTAGCGGGGTAAATAGGCCACTGCCGCACGCTTGACGTTGTCAATTTCATCAAGCAGTTCAAACCATTCCGGTTCGAGTATTTCCACGCTGACACCCTGACGCAGCTGTTGTTCAATGTAGAAACACAGTTGCTTAAGGCGCGGCACACCGCTGTAGCTGCAACTGCCATGAAGCTTATGGATCAGCGCCAGAATATCGTTGTCCGGTTCGCCGCGGGTGACAGCTTCCACCCGTTCTGCCACCTGGGGCAGGAATTCCACCAACATTTGCAACAAATCCTGAGCCAGCGCAACTTTATTGGCTGACTGACTCAGCGCCAGTTGCCAGTCGAGCGTGCTGATCGGCGCGAGTGACTCGCTGGCCTGTAACGGTGAATCCAGTTGTGTCTGATGCTGATGGTGGCGTGACAGGACATTTTTCAGCATGCTTTCATCAATGGGTTTAGACAGATAATCGTCCATGCCCAGTTTCAGTAACTGTTCACGTTCGCCGCTCAGCGAGTGCGCAGTGACTGCCACGACCGGTGTGTTGGTATGTCTTGCCATCTGGTGGATGATTTCGCTGGCACGGATGCCGTCGATATCCGGCATCTGAATATCCATCAGAATAATGTCGAGATCGGTATGACGGGCAACCTCGATGGCTTCTTCACCACTGTGGCAAAGCACGGTGGTTTCCACCAGTTCTTCCAGCAAGGCGCCAATCAGTTTAAGGTTTGCCGGATTGTCATCCACCGCCATGGCGGTCAGCGGCAGGCGCGAGGTCTTGTCTTCATCATTGCCGATCACCCTGACGGAAGGCTGCTGTTGGTGCAGCAACAACGGCAGCAGGCGGATGCTCGACATCGGTTTAATCAGACAGGCCTGAACGCCACGTCTTTTCAATTCTTCGGCATTCACCTGGAACTGACTCGGCAACGCCAGCAGAAGATGCTGTGTCATGCCCAGCACTTTCTGTAATTTACCGTCGTAGTCTGCGGGAACCTGATCCTGTTTGACCGGAATGCTGCACAACATGATGTCATACCACGGATCAGGGAGCGCAGTCAGCGTGGTGCGATGCGTAACGTCCAGGGGGGTGGCCTGCAGGATTTCCATCGTGGCTTTCGCCGCCGCCGGGTTGGCTTCAACATAGGCCAGACGTTTGCCTTCAAGATGACTCATGGAGACCGGCGTGATATGACGGTTTTCATTCAGCTCAAGTGTCACGTGGAACCAGAAGGTCGAACCGCGGTTTATCTGGCTATAGAAACTGATGTCTCCGCCCATTTCTTTCACCAGACGCTGGGTGATCACCAGCCCTAATCCGGTGCCGCCATGCCGGCGCGAAATGCTGGCATCTGCCTGACGGAAAGCCTGGAACAGTTGTGACTGCTGACGTTCGGAAATCCCGATGCCGGTGTCGTGGATTTGCACTTCCAGTTCCACCTGCAAATTGTTCTGCGAACGCAGTTCGACATTAATGTCGATGTTGCCGGTTTCGGTAAATTTAATGGCATTTCCCAGCAAGTTAGTCACAACTTGCTGCATGCGCATCGGATCGCCCAGCACGTTTTCCGGCACGTTGTTGTGGACGTTCAGCGTCAGTTCCAGACCTTTATCATGCGCGGTATGCGCCAGCAAAATAACCACTTCATCGAGCATTTCACGCAGCGAGAACGGAATATGTTCCAGCACCAGTTTGCCGGCTTCCAGCTTGGAGAAATCCAGCACGTCATTAATGATGGTTAGCAGATGATTCGCGGAACGCTCAATGGTTTGCAGATAGTCTGCCTGTGTTGGCGAAAGCGGTGTTTTCAGTGTCTGGCGGGTAAAACCGATCACGCCATTAAGCGGTGTACGCAACTCGTGGGACATGTTCGCCAGGAATTCAGATTTGATACGCGCCGCTTCCTGTGCGCGTTTCTTCGCCAGATCCAACTCGACGTTCTGTATTTCCATCTGCTCCAGCGTTTCGCGCAGGTCTGACGTAGCCTGATCGATATTCTGTTGTACTTCTTCATGATAGGCCGTCAGTGACATCGCCATCGAGTTAATGCCGTTTTTCAGCATACTCAGTTCGCCCGGCATGTTGCCTTCCACGCGGCTGTCGAGTTGCCCGCGGCGGATACGGTCAACGGTATTCACCATATTACGGATCGGCCCTGTCACGTCGCGCATCAGGCGGTAAGCGAACAGCGTGGCGATACCCAGACACAGCAACAACAGCATGGTGGAAACGAACGCTTCCTGATATTGCGCCAGTTTTACCGAACGTAAATCCAGTTCAATAGCAATGTAACCCAGACGATTGTCCGGCGAGGCGCTGAACGTCTCATCATCGGCTTCTGTATGATTTTCGGCCTGAATAGGCGTGCGCAGGATCAGTACATCGCCTGAGCGGGTTTTCGTCAGCTCACGGGGAATGTCTTCGACGCGTTTTACCTGCAACGGACTGCCGTCATGCTGGCTGGTCGAACTGGCAAACAGCTTGTTCTCACCATCAAACACGCTGATGCTGCGCACAATATCAGAGTGATTGCGGTGCAGACGGCTGATCAGCCGTTTGACCGGTTCGCGTTCCCGGAACGTCATGCCATATTCGCTTGCGACTGCCAGAGGCTCGATAATGCTGGCTCCGGCTTCTGTCAGCTGGTTTTGCAACTCGTTGTAGCGGTGCACCACGAAGAAGGTGCTGAGCAGCAAACCGATCATTAAGGTCGGTGCCAGGATCAGGATCATCATCCGTGCGCGAAGGCTATATTTGGTCATGAGGTTCCAATGTGGGAGAATTAGCTAAAGTAAGCTTAATAAACCAGCGTGTAATCGACAATAATGGCTCAATTCTACTCTCCGAACCGTCGTGTGACGACCCGGCAAACGATAACTGTGACCGCTACCGACCTTGATGCTTTCGGACAAGGTGTGGCGCGCCACAATGGCAAAGCCGTATTTGTCAGTGGCTTACTGCCCGGTGAACAGGCAGACGTCACTTTAACAGAAGATAAAAGTAAGTACGCCAAAGGTAAGCTGAAGCGTTTGCTGACCACCAGCGATGATCGGGTAAAACCGGTGTGTCCGCACTATGCTACCTGTGGCGGATGTCAGCAACAGCATGCCAGCGAAGCGCTGCAACAGCGCAGTAAATCGGCGGCGTTATTACGTCTGATTTCACGGGAAACCGGTATTGAGGCACAACCGCAACCGGTGATTGCGGGCCCGCAATACGGTTATCGCCGCCGTGCGCGTCTCGGATTGCAAATCGCGGGCGTTAAGCCCGGGCGTAAAGCGGGTCCGGCAAATGGCACGCTGATAATGGGGTTTCGTCAGGAAGGCTCAAACGATCTGGTGGCGGTGACCCGTTGTCCGGTGCTGCGGCCTGAACTGGAGCAACTGCTGGTACCGGTGCAGGCATGTTTGTCGTCATTATCGGCGGCGAAGCGTCTCGGACATCTGGAAATGGTGCTGGCGGATAACGGCCCGCTGCTGGTGCTGCGTCATCTTGATCCGCTCAGTGAGGCCGATCGCGCGCGCCTGACGACGTTTGCGGTGCAACATCAGTTAACGATTTTTCTGGCCCCTGACAGTGAGAGGCTGGAGCTTTTGTGCGGGGAGACACCTTATTATCAGATTGAGAGTCTGGATCTGAAATTTGGCCCGCGCGATTTTATTCAGGTAAATGACGTCGTTAACCAGCAAATGGTGGCGCAGGCCCTGGCGTGGCTGGAACTGACGCCGGAAGATCGCGTGCTGGATTTGTTCTGCGGGATGGGGAATTTCACCCTTCCGCTGGCAAAAAGAGCTAAGCAGGTTGTCGGCGTCGAAGGTGTTGCTACACTGGTGGCGAATGGGCAAGATAATGCCCGGAATAATGGATTACTTAATGCGTCCTTCTTTCATGAGAATCTGGAAGATGATGTCAGTAAACAACCCTGGGCGGCACAAGGTTTCAATAAAATCTTGCTGGATCCTGCCCGTGGTGGCGCTGCTGGCGTCATGACGCATATCGTTAAGCTTGCCCCGGCGCGTGTGGTGTATGTGTCATGCAATCCCACAACATTGGCGCGGGACAGTAAAATTTTGTTGGAGGCGGGTTATCGCTTGGCTCAGGTGCGTATGCTGGATATGTTCCCGCACACCGGGCATCTTGAATCGATGGCTCTGTTTATCAACCCGTCTGACACAGGTGTTGTGTCAGAAACGTAGGGAGAGGGTATGGTTGCGGTAAGAAGTGCACATCTGAATACGGCTGGCGAGTTCGCGCTCGACGACTGGATCAGCAGTTTAGGACTGTCCAGCCAGCAATCATGTGAGCGTTTAGCCGAAACCTGGCGCTACTGCGAGCAACAAACGCAGGGCCATCCTGACGCCTCGTTGCTGCTGTGGCGCGGTCTGGAGATGGTTGAAATCCTCTCGACCCTCAGTATGGATAACGACAGTATGCGCGCGGCGCTTCTGTTCCCGCTGGTTGATGACGGCATCATCGACGAAGATACTCTGACTCAACAGTTCGGCAAGGGCATTACTGATCTGGTACACGGCGTACGTGACATGGACGCCATCCGCCAGCTGAAAGCCACGCAAAACGACTCTATGGCCTCCGAGCAGGTGGATAATGTCCGCCGCATGCTGCTGGCGATGGTGGAAGATTTCCGCTGCGTGGTGCTGAAACTGGCTGAGCGTATCGCCCATCTGCGCGAAGTGAAAGATGCACCGGAAGAAGAGCGCGTACTGGCGGCCAAAGAATGTACCAATATTTATGCGCCCCTGGCCAACCGTCTGGGTATCGGTCAGCTAAAGTGGGAGCTGGAAGACTTTTGCTTCCGTTATCTGCACCCTGACGAATACAAGCGTATTGCCAAACTGCTGCACGAGCGTCGTATTGATCGTGAGCAGTATATCGACGATTTTGTGTCGACCGTTAAAAACGCGATGGCCGAAGAGGGCATTAAAGTCGATGTTTACGGACGCCCCAAGCATATCTATAGCATCTGGCGCAAGATGCAGAAAAAATCCCTGTCCTTTGACGAACTCTTCGACGTGCGCGCCGTGCGTATCGTGGTGGAGCGCTTACAGGATTGCTATGCCGCGTTAGGCATTGTACACACCCATTTCCGCCATCTGCCGGATGAGTTCGACGATTACGTCGCCAACCCGAAACCGAACGGTTATCAGTCGATTCATACCGTGGTGTTAGGGCCGCGCGGGAAAACGCTGGAAGTGCAGATCCGCACCCGTCAGATGCATGAAGATGCCGAGCTGGGCGTCGCGGCGCACTGGAAATACAAAGAAGGCACCGCCGTCGTCGGTGGCCGCAGCGGGGGCTACGAAGGTCGTATTGCCTGGCTGCGTAAACTGATTGCGTGGCAGGAAGAGATGGCCGATTCGGGCGAAATGCTCGATGAAGTGCGCAGCCAGGTCTTCGACGACCGTGTGTACGTGTTTACGCCAAAAGGCGACGTCATCGATCTGCCGATGGGTTCCACGCCGCTCGACTTCGCCTACCACATCCACAGCGATGTCGGTCACCGGTGTATCGGGGCGAAAATTGGCGGCCGCATCGTGCCGTTTACCTATCAGTTGCAAATGGGCGATCAGATTGAAATCATCACCCAGAAGCATGCGAATCCAAGCCGTGACTGGCTGAATCCGAGCCTCGGTTATGTTACGACCAGCCGCGGACGTTCGAAAATTCAAAACTGGTTCCGTAAACAGGATCGCGATAAGAATATTATTGCCGGTAAGCAAATCCTCGATGACGAACTGGACCGGCTGGATATCAGCATCAAAGATGCCGAGAAACTGCTGCTGCCACGCTATAACGTTAACTCGCTCGATGAAGTGTTGGCGGCGATCGGGAACGGCGATATCCGCCTGAATCAGATGGTGAACTTCCTGCAATCGCAGCTGAAAAAGCCGAGTGCGGAAGAACTGGACAAAGAAGCGCTGCGCCAGCTGACGCAGAAAACCACGCCGCCACCGACCCGCAGCAAAGACAATGGCCGCGTGGTGGTTGAAGGTGTGGGCAATCTGATGCACCACATTGCACGCTGCTGCCAGCCGATACCGGGCGACGAAATCGTGGGTTACATTACTCAGGGACGCGGAATTTCAATCCACCGTGCCGATTGTGATCAACTGGAAGATTTACGCTCAAATGCCCCGGAACGCGTGGTTGATGCAGTGTGGGGCGAAAGCTATTCCAGCGGGTATTCACTGGTCGTGCGTGTCGTCGCCAATGACCGCAGCGGTTTGCTGCGCGATATCACCACCATTCTGGCCAATGAAAAAGTGAATGTTCTCGGCGTGGCCAGCCGCAGCGATACCCGTCAGCAACTGGCAACTATCGATATGGATATCGAGATCTACAACCCGCAGGTTCTGGGGCGTGTGATTGCCAAACTGAACCAGTTGCCGGATGTGATTGAAGCCAAACGACTTCATGGCAGTTGATTACCTGCTTCTAAGGCCCGTTCGACGGGCCTTTTCTTTTTTGCTTCTGACAACCTTTTAAAAACGGACAGATCTTATGACCGAATCTTCTTTGCAACGCCTGCTCACCATTATGAAAACTCTGCGCGACCCGCAAGCGGGTTGTCCATGGGATAAAGAGCAAACTTTCGAGACGATCGCCCCGTACACGCTGGAAGAAACCTACGAAGTGCTGGATGCCATTGCCCGCAAAGATTACGACGATATGCGCGACGAACTGGGCGATTTACTGTTTCAGGTGGTGTTTTACGCACAGATGGGCAGTGAACAGGGGTTGTTTGAATTTGACGATATCTGCAATGCCATTTCAGATAAATTAGAGCGCCGTCATCCGCAAATTTTTGGGCAGGAAGCAGCCTGGTCGAAAGATGCCAGCAGCAAAGACGTACTGGTCAAATGGGAAGCGCGCAAGGCGCAGGAGCGGGCGGAGAAATCCCTGCATTCAGCGCTCGATGATATTCCTTCCGCCCTCCCTGCGCTGATGAAAGCCCACAAAATCCAGAAGCGCTGTTCGAATGTCGGCTTCGACTGGACGACGCTCGGACCGGTTCTCGACAAAGTGTACGAAGAAATCGATGAAGTGATGTTCGAAGCGCGTCAGGTGGTGATTGATGAAGAAAAGCTCGGCGAGGAAATCGGGGATTTGCTGTTTGCGACCGTTAATCTCTCACGCCATTTAGGTCATAAAGCGGAAGATGCATTGCAGGCGGCCAACCGCAAGTTTGAGCGCCGTTTCAGGCAGGTCGAGGAAATTATCCGTGAAAAAGGCTTAAACATGGAGGAGGCGACGCTTGAACAGATGGAAGCCGCCTGGCAACAGGTGAAAAAGCGGGAAGGCTGAGTTCCACAAGGGACTTTGATCGGAAACAATATCTGCACAAGCTGAAACGGTTAAGCTCAGTACTCTGGACGGCTTAACCGGCTGATCTGCGGCAGTAAAGTCCAACAAATTGAAATCTAAGATGTTTTAGCATGTCATGCGAGCAACACAGCACTTTTAATAAGGTAACTGGTTGTTTTTGAAAGAATGAAAGAACAGGGCCGGCAGGGTTAACCCTGGTGAACGGACGGTAAGGAAAACGATGATGGACAGCAAAACGTTTATTTGTGGCGCACACAAGGTTCCGGTATACTGTTTTCCCGTCTTGGTTACTCCATCATCTTTAAACCTAACCTCTCAGGTTCAGCATGACAACTAATTATATTTTTGTGACCGGCGGGGTCGTATCCTCTCTGGGTAAAGGCATTGCCGCAGCCTCTCTGGCGGCTATTCTCGAAGCCCGTGGCCTCAACGTGACCATCATGAAACTGGACCCGTATATCAACGTGGATCCGGGTACGATGAGCCCAACTCAACACGGCGAAGTCTTTGTTACCGAAGATGGCGCTGAAACCGATCTCGATCTGGGTCACTACGAGCGTTTCATCCGTACCAAGATGACTCGCCGCAACAACTTCACCACGGGCCGTATTTATTCTGACGTGCTGCGCAAAGAGCGCCGCGGCGATTATCTCGGCGCAACCATTCAGGTTATCCCGCACATCACCAACAACATCAAAGAACGTATCATTGAAGGTGGCGAAGGCCACGATGTTGTGTTGGTTGAAATTGGCGGTACTGTCGGTGATATCGAATCCCTGCCGTTCCTGGAAGCGATTCGTCAGATGGCGGTTGAAGTCGGCCGTGAGCACACATTGTATATGCACCTGACGCTGGTGCCTTACATGGCCGCTGCCGGTGAAGTGAAAACCAAACCGACTCAGCACTCAGTAAAAGAATTGCTGTCTATTGGTATTCAGCCAGACGTGTTGATCTGCCGCTCTGATCGCGCTGTGCCTGCCAACGAACGTGCAAAAATCGCGTTGTTCTGTAACGTGCCGGAAAAAGCGGTTATTTCTCTTAAAGATGTTGATTCTATTTATAAAATACCGGCGCTCTTGAAATCTCAGGGGCTGGACGATTATATTTGTAAACGTTTCAGCATCAATGCGCCGGAAGCCAACTTGTCCGAATGGGAACAGGTGGTTTACGAAGAGGCCAATCCGGGCGGTGAAGTCACTATCGGTATGGTGGGTAAGTACATTGAGCTGCCAGATGCGTATAAATCTGTGATTGAAGCGCTCAAACACGGCGGCCTGAAAAATCGACTGACCGTGAATATCAAACTTATTGATTCACAAGATGTCGAAACCCGTGGCGTCGAAGTGCTGAAAGGTCTGGATGCTATCCTTATCCCGGGTGGCTTTGGTTACCGTGGTGTTGAAGGAAAAGTAGCCACAGCGCGTTATGCACGTGAAAATAACATTCCTTATCTGGGCATTTGTCTGGGTATGCAGGTTGCACTGATTGAATTCGCCCGTAATGTCGCGGGTATGGAGAATGCCAACTCTACCGAATTTGTGCCAGACTGTAAGTTCCCGGTGGTTGCTCTCATCACCGAATGGCGCGATGAAGAAGGTAACGTTGAAGTGCGTTCCGAAGACAGTGATTTAGGCGGTACCATGCGTGTAGGTGGGCAGCAATGTCATCTGAACGACGGTAGCCTGGTTCGTGAGATGTACGGCGAGCCGACAATAGTTGAACGCCATCGTCACCGTTACGAAGTGAACAATATGCTGCTGAAACAAATCGAAGCCGCAGGTTTACGCGTAGCCGGTCGCTCTGGCGATAAGCAACTGGTGGAAATCATTGAGCTGCCGAATCATCCATGGTTTGTCGCTTGCCAGTTCCATCCAGAATTTACGTCAACGCCGCGTGATGGTCATCCGTTGTTTGCAGGCTTTGTGAAGGCTGCCGGTGAGTATCAGAAGCGTCAGGTAAAATAAAATACCGGGGAAACGACGTGTCTCAGGCACGTCGTTTAACTGAAGCTTTAGTTAACTTGTACTGAGGAAATCCTAATGTCCAAAATCGTTAAAGTCATCGGTCGTGAAATCATCGACTCCCGTGGTAACCCGACCGTAGAAGCTGAAGTTCATCTGGAAGGCGGTTTTGTTGGTCTGGCTGCTGCGCCATCTGGTGCTTCTACCGGTTCCCGCGAAGCGCTGGAACTGCGTGACGGTGACAAATCCCGTTTCCTGGGCAAAGGCGTACTGAAAGCCGTTGCTGCTGTAAACGGTCCTATCGCTCAGGCTGTAACCGGTAAAGACGCTAAAGACCAGGCTAACATCGACAAGATCATGATTGATCTGGACGGTACCGAGAACAAATCTAAGTTCGGTGCTAACGCGATTCTGGCTGTTTCCCTGGCTGCTGCTAAAGCTGCTGCTGCTTCTAAAGGTCTGCCACTGTACGCACACATTGCAGAACTGAACGGCACTCCGGGCAAATATTCTATGCCACTGCCTATGATGAACATCATCAATGGCGGCGAACACGCTGACAACAACGTTGATATTCAAGAGTTCATGATCCAGCCTGTTGGCGCCAAAACGCTGAAAGAAGCTATCCGCATGGGTTCAGAAGTGTTCCACACTCTGGCTAAAGTGCTGAAATCTAAAGGCATGGGTACTGCTGTAGGTGACGAAGGTGGCTATGCGCCAAACCTGGGTTCTAACGCCGAAGCTCTGGCTGTTATCGCTGAAGCGGTAAAACAAGCAGGTTACGAGCTGGGTAAAGACGTGACTCTGGCAATGGACTGTGCGGCATCTGAATTCTACAAAGACGGTAAATATGTTCTGGCCGGCGAAGGCAACAAAGCTTTCACTTCTGAAGAATTCACTCACTTCCTGGAAGAGCTGACCAAACAGTATCCAATCGTGTCTATCGAAGACGGTCTGGACGAATCTGACTGGGATGGTTTCGCTTACCAGACTAAAGTTCTGGGCGACAAAATCCAGCTGGTGGGCGACGATCTGTTCGTAACCAACACCAAGATCCTGAAAGAAGGTATCGATAAAGGCATCGCTAACTCCATCCTGATCAAATTCAACCAGATCGGTTCTCTGACCGAAACTCTGGCTGCGATCAAAATGGCGAAAGACGCTGGCTACACTGCCGTTATCTCTCACCGTTCAGGCGAAACTGAAGATGCTACCATCGCCGATCTCGCGGTGGGTACTGCTGCAGGCCAGATCAAAACCGGTTCTATGAGCCGTTCTGACCGTGTTGCTAAATACAACCAGCTGATCCGTATCGAAGAAGCGCTGGCGGCTGCGGGTACTCCTGCTCCGTTCAACGGTCTGAAAGAAGTGAAAGGTCAGTAATTACTGCGCCTGTAACGCTTTCTTAAAACCCGCTCCGGCGGGTTTTTTTATGCCTGTAATTCAGGGGAAAGTGCGGAAATCGCTGGCTTAGAGCAATAAGGAAAGCGTGGCACTCGCACTGTGTTCGCTGGCCTGCAGGTAATCCGGGGAGAGGGTTAGCAACTGATTTATCAGTATTTCCACCAGCAACATTCCGCCGACTTTTGATGTTAATAATCCCGCTGTCAGCGGGCCTTCAGGTTTGGCGGCCACCAGTAATATATCGGCCAGCGAGGAAAGCGGGCTGTGCAGCGTATTGCTGATGCCGATCACCGTGGTGCCCTGACGCTTCGCCAGCGCGGCGGCGTGCAAGACATCTTTCGTTGAACCTGAGCTGGAAATGACCACCACAACATCCTGACCGTCCAGACTCACCGCATTCATCGCAGCGCGGTGCATATCGGCGAAACATTGCGACGCTTTGCCCAGGCGCAGCAGCTTGTAACCCAGATAGTCGGCCACGATAGCGCTGGCGGCGACACCATACACCTGCACGGAGCGTGCATGATGAATGTGCGATGCGGCGCCCGCCACCACCTGACGATCGAGCAGCTTTCCGGTATCACGCAGGGCGGTGATGCTGTCTTCGATAAGTGTCTGAATATCATCATTGCCTTCAGCCGGGTGCAATACCGGAGTTTGGCGCGTCTCAAGTGCGAGACCCATCTTAAATTCAGTAAACCCTTTGCAACCCAGCTGGCGGCAAAGCCGCGTGACACTGGCTTCACTGGTATCACTCTCCCGCGCCAGTTCAGTGATGGTCAGGTAAAGCACGCGCTGCGGCTGTTCCAGCACAAAACTGCCCAGCTTGTGCAGTGTGGGGCTGTAATTCTCCAGCCCCTGACGCATGCGCAGTAACAGCGTGCCTGTTTCCTTGGTCTGACTCACTGTGTTCTCCTCAGAATAATTGACCTGACTAGTTTGGCTGATGTGACGCCGTTAACGCCAGAAGAATTCCGTATTGATCACCGGGTACATTAGGTGGTAATTATTATTTTATTTGTATAGTGTGGTGAAAATAATTATCACAACAACACAACGCGGAGTCATCTCATGTCAATATTCAATGGTTCAGGGGGCGGGGCCTGGTTCGAAAGAGCCCAAAAGTTTGGCAAGTCTTTCATGTTGCCTATCGCTATTTTGCCCGCTGCCGGATTGCTGTTGGGGATTGGCGGGGCACTTTCTAATCCCAATACGTTAACGGCGTATCCGTTTTTGAATATCCCGGCCTTGCAGGCGATTTTCACCGTCATGGCCAGTGCCGGATCGATAGTCTTTGCCAATCTGGCTGTGCTGTTTGCCGTCGGTGTCGCCGTCGGACTGGCCCGCAGTGATAAAGGAACTGCCGGTTTGTCCGCACTGCTGGGGTATCTGGTGATGAACGCGACCATCAACGCCATTTTGATCCTCAGGGGGCAACTCGCGACCAGCAATCTGAGTGCGGCAGGGCAGGGGATGGCGCTCGGTATCCAGACGCTGGAAACCGGCGTGTTTGGCGGTGTGGTGATTGGTCTCGTGACGTGGTGGTTGCATCAGCGCTATAACAAAATCGAATTACCGCAGTTTCTCGGCTTTTTTGGCGGTTCCCGCTTTGTGCCGATCATCAGCTCCGTCGCGGCTATTGTCGTCGGAGCGGTAATGTTCTTCATCTGGCCACACTTCCAGAAAGTGATTTTTGGCATGGGCGGGCTGGTGGATGCGACGGGCTACCTCGGCACCTTCATTTACGGTTTTGTGCTGCGTATGCTTGGCCCGTTCGGCCTGCATCATATTTTCTATCTGCCTTTCTGGACCACCGCACTTGGTGGCACTGAAGTGGTCAACGGACATCTGGTGGAAGGCACGCAGCGGATCTTCTTTGCCCAGCTGGCAGACCCCAATACGCAGCAGTTTTATATCGGTACTTCACGGTTTATGTCCGGGCGCTTCATTACCATGATGTTTGGCCTGGTGGGTGCCTGTCTGGCGATGTATCACACGGCGCGGCCTGAGAATAAAAAGCGCGTCGCCGGGCTGCTGCTTTCGGCGGCACTGACCTCATTCCTGACCGGGATCACCGAACCTATCGAGTTTTCGTTCCTGTTTGTCGCACCAATGCTGTATGTCCTGCACGCGGTGTTCGATGGTCTGGCATTTATGATTGCCCACATTTTGCAGATCACCATCGGACAGACTTTTTCCGGTGGCTTTATCGATTTCATTCTGTTCGGGGTCTTACAGGGGGAAAGCAAAACTCACTGGATGTATGTCCCGCTGGTTGGCGTGCCGTGGTTTGCCCTTTACTACTTCTCTTTCCGCTATCTCATCAGGCGCTTCAACTTGAAAACGCCGGGGCGTGATGAGGCTGAAATTCAGCAGGACAACGTCGTGACCGATCGCGCCGGGATCATTATTGAAGCACTTGGCGGCGCGTCCAACATCGCTGAGCTGGATTGTTGTGCAACGCGTTTACGCATTAGCGTCCGTCAGGCCGCTAAAGTGGATGAAAAGATGCTGAAGGCCAGCGGTGCGCGTGCCGTGCTGATGCGCGGGAACGGTATTCAGGTCATCTACGGGCCGCATGTCACGATTATTAAAAATGAAATTGAGGAGATGTTGGGAGTATGAATCAGTCAATGTTAACGACCGTCAGGGGACAGTTGATCGTGTCCTGTCAGGCGCTGGATGACGAACCGCTGCACAGCGATTTTATTATGAGCCGCATGGCGCTTGCCGCTCTGCAGGGCGGCGCAGCGGGGATCCGGGCTAACAGTGCCGCGGATGTGAAAGCCATTCGCGCTACTGTGCCGCTGCCGGTTATCGGCATCATTAAGCGTGATTATCCGGCAAGCGATGTCTACATTACCGCCACCCTGGCGGAAGTGCGCGAGCTGATGGCCGTTGCACCGGATATGATCGCGATGGATGCCACTGCCCGTCAGCGCCCGGGGGACATGCAACTTGCGGCGCTGGTGCATCGTATTCGTGAGGAGTTCCCGGCGCTATTGCTTATGGCGGATATCTCAACCTTAGAAGAAGCGCTGAACGCGCAGACTTTAGGTTTTGATTGTATCGGCACAACATTGCATGGCTATACTCAGGAGACACAGGGTCATAAACTCTGGCATGACGACTTCGCCTTCCTGCGACAAGTGCTGGCGCGGTGCAGGACGCCGGTCATTGCCGAGGGAAACGTGGAAACACCTGAAATGGCGGCACGGTGTTTAGCACTTGGCGCGCATGCTGTTGTGGTCGGGGGGGCAATCACCCGCCCGCAGCAGATCACGCAACGCTTTACTGACGCTATTCACTCTCCGGGCCGATAAACATTTCTACAGACACTCCCGCTGCGCCCTCTGTTTGGCGCAGCGCCTGTGATCTGCGATAATGTGTGCTGACTTTTTTGAGATGACTGAGAAACTGATGCAGTACCCGATTAATGAGATGTTCGAAACCCTGCAAGGGGAAGGCTATTTTACCGGTGTGCCGGCGATTTTTGTGCGCCTGCAAGGCTGTCCTGTAGGGTGCAGCTGGTGCGACACCAAACACACCTGGGATAAAATTGCCGATCGGGAAGTCGATATGCAGCGCATTCTGATCAAAACCGAAGAAAGTGATGCCTGGGGCAATGCTACCTCAGAACAATTGCTTGAGGTTATCACACAGCAAGGTTACACCGCCCGCCATGTGGTGATCACCGGCGGCGAGCCATGCATTTATGATCTCACCGGACTGACGTCATTGCTGGAAAAAAACGGTTTCAGTTGCCAGATTGAAACCAGTGGCACGCATGAAGTGCGTTGTTCAGTGAATACCTGGGTGACCGTTTCGCCGAAAGTGAATATGCGCGGGGGGTACGACATTCTGCCGCAGGCACTGAAACGTGCAGATGAAGTGAAACATCCGGTGGCGCGTCAGCGTGATATCGACGCACTGGATGCCTTGCTTGAAACACTGACTGACAGCAAAGCGCGTATTATTGCCTTGCAGCCGATCAGTCAAAAAGAAGACGCCACCAAACTTTGCATCGCAACCTGTATTGCTAGGAACTGGCGACTGTCGATGCAAACGCACAAATATTTAAATATCGCCTGATACCCAGCATCCTTCGCGCTACCTTCTGCGCTGGCTGCTTTCATTCACCCCAGTCATTGACGATTGTCAGCGCCGGGGGAATCATTCAATTGCCGCGCGGACATCGCACGAAGGATTGTGGGTATCCTGCGTTAGCCTTTATAAACGCAGCCTGCTGTGCAGGTTTCTTTGACGCGCACGGCGCTGAGCAGTGGCAGCTTAGGTTTCATCTCGTTCCAGATCCACGCGGCCAGCACTTCGCTGGTCGGGTTTTCTAAACCCGGAATGTCGTTCAGATTATAGTGATCGAGACGATCCAGCGTCGGATTAAACGCAGCTTTCAGATCGGCGAAATCCATCACCCAGCCAGTATGCGGATCCACTTCACCGGTGATTTCTAAACGGACGGTGAAAGAGTGGCCGTGTAGCCTTCCGCACTTATGCCCGGCAGGCACATGGGGTAAATGGTGGGCGGCTTCAAACTGAAAATCTTTAAACAATGTGGTGGTCATAAGGCAGTCTCGTTGCTCGAAAAAACGCGGCATAGTACCGGAATACCCGCTTACGTGCCATGACTTAACTGCGCTTTTCTTCACCAAATCCTGACTTCTCCTCTCTTTACTCTACCCGCATTGCTGGCTTACAGTGAGCCAGTAGAAACTAACCTGTTGAGATAGTGAATGATTACTGTGCTTCGTTGCGCTGTTCTGGCGCTGTTGTTCTCTGCCGGTGTACGGGCAGAAACCACGGCGCCTGCTCAGGAGCCCGCGTCTGCTGCGGCTAAACCGGTGGTGAAAACCTCTCAGGTTGTCAAAACTCCGGTCAGTAAAGCGCCTCTGATTTTCCCGCCGGGATCCGGGGTGATGCATATCGCACTGGCACCGGGCAAAAAGCCGCTGGACGTTTTCACCTATCAACCGGTCGGTGCTGATGAGACGACGCCGGTAGTCATGGTCATGACCGGCGTTGACCGTAATGCAGCCACGTATCGCAATGACTGGATGACCGTCGCCGATCAATATCATTTGCGCGTCATCGTGCCACATTTCAGCGAGCAGGATTTCCCCGGTGCGGCGGGATATAACCTGGGCAACCTGACGGACAGTAAAACGCATCGTCGCCTGCCGAAATCGCAGTGGGCGTTCAGTATTGTCGATAATCTGTTTACGACGCTGCAAAAACAGGGCATCACCCGCCAGAAACAGTACTATTTGTTTGGTAACAGTGCGGGCTGCCAGTTTGTCCACCGTATGCTGACGCTGTTGCCTGAGCCGAATGTCAAAGCTGCAGTCTGTGCCGCCGCGGGCTGGTGGACATTGCCGGATACCGATCAGCGCTGGCCTTACGGTTTACGTGAAGCGCCGGTAGTGGTCAGTCAGCAGCAACTTAATGATTATTTTGCCAAACCGGTGCTGATTGCTGTCGGGGCTGAAGACGATGATCCTGAGAATCATCTGCTGCGTAAATCCAAGCAGGCGATGGCGCAAGGCACTAACCGGCTGGAACGCGCCGAGAGTTATTTCACCACGTCCCAGCAACGCGCTGAACAGAACAACACGCCGTTTAACTGGCACTTTATGGATTTGTCAGACATCGGTCACAGCGGCAGTAAAATGTCGGTATTTGCCGCAGGTCAGTTTGCGTGGTTTGAGCAGCACAATGCTTTCCATCTTTAAAAGTCTTCAATCCTGAAAAAAATTCATCACCCCGCTCCGGCGGGGTTTTTC
>NZ_JAFMOS010000618.1 GCF_019049755.1 Rahnella perminowiae | reverse complement strand
CATAAAGTCTCAATTTGGAAAAATCACTAAGATAATCATTATGAAATTCACACTGGATATAGTGGACTGGCGGGCTGTGGCTCCGGGAGTCGATAGTTGTGATCACTGGATCCAGTGGGCTCGGTGCTCAGACATAAATACATTTTCCGGCGCAAACCCTAAAAGCCAGCAAATTCCCATGATGTCTGCACGACGAATGAGTATCGGCAGTCGTTTTGCTGTGGATTCCGGGCTTGCGTTGCTCGTCAATAACAACGTAGATGCTGCAATTTTTACCAGTCGTCATGGTGAACTGGAGAAAACGGGGCGAATTTTGCATTCCCTGGCCGGGGGAGAGGCTTTATCTCCGACTGAATTCTCCATGTCAGTACATAATACCGCCGCGGGTTGGCTTACCATTATTAGCAAAAATCCGTTGCCGGTAACCTCGTTAACGGCCGGTAAAGACAGCTTTCATCAGGGAATGCTGGAAGCTCAGTCAATGCTGGCAACGGGGGCTTCCCGCGTTATGTTGGTTGATTTTGATGGTGAAATTCCTGATATATACAACGAATCGGTAAATTCTGAGTTTCTCCCTTACGCCGTAGCAATAATATTAACTGCTGGCGATACCTTGAAGTGTCAGCGTATTTCGTTGTCGGGTGAGGATATGAATCCAGAACTTCCGCAGAGTTTGCAATTTCTGCGTGGCTATCTTTCCTCCTCTCCTTTATTCCATATCAGTGTAGATAATCGCCATAGCTGGCAGTGGGTTCGTAATCTGTGATGAGAGAAACGTTAGTGCCCGAAGAAAAGTCTTCCGCAGCTAATTGCATCTGGCGGTGGTTAGCAACCGGATTCTTTTTCGCACTTTTCGGAATTGGCGGGCTGTTGCTTTCTATTATCTGGTTTAATCTGTTGCGACTCATCATCCGGCAACCTGAAAGATTGCACAGAATGACACTCAACAGCATTCGTAATAGTTTCAGGTTCTTCCTGAGTGGATTACGGAGGGTGGGAGTGATGGATTACCGGTTTATCGGTGATGAGAAATTTCAGCAAGATGCCGGCTGTCTGATAGTGGCGAATCATCCCAGTCTGCTTGATTATGTGATTCTGGCGTCGCGTATGCCTCGTTGTGACTGCATCGTCAAACAAGCTTTGCTGCAAAACCCATTCTTAAGCGGAGTGATAAAAGCGGCGGGTTACCTGATTAACACTGGCTCTGATGCTTTGTTGCAGGCCTGTGAAACCCGTTTGCAAGCAGGCGGTACGCTATTAGTTTTCCCGGAAGGGACACGTTCCTTGCCTGGAAAACCGATGATACTGCAGCGTGGTGCCGCTAACATTGCGCTGAGGGCAGGATGTGATGTCAGGATTGTCCATATTTCATGTCAGCCGCCAATGCTGACAAAAAAGGGGAAATGGTACGAAATTCCCCGGGTAAAACCTCAGTTTGTGATTACCGTTGCCGATAAGGTAAAGGCTGAAGACTTTTTAGATGAAAGCGATCTTTCACCTGCCCTGGCTGCACGGCGATTGACACAGCATTTGTGCACTGAGTTGATGCGCAGTAATACGCAAAATAACGAGAAATAAGTCATGGATTCATTAAGTAACGACATAAAAGTACTTATCATTGAGACGCTAAATCTGGAGGGGATGGCGCCAGATGAGATAGAGACACAGGCTCCGCTTTTTGGTGACGGATTAGGGCTGGATTCTATTGATGCCCTTGAGCTTGGTCTGGCGTTAAAGAAGCAATACGGTGTGATCCTTTCGGCGGAAAGTCAGGAAATGCGTGAGCATTTTTATTCTGTTGAAAGTCTGGCCAGATTTATATCAGCACAGCGTGGTTAAAGAGATTCCTATGCAGAAGCAAGAAATTTACCAGCAGATTAGCGCGTTATTAATCAAGCTATTTGAAATCAATGAAGATGATATCCGGCCGGATGCAAAGCTCTACGAGGATCTGGAATTAGACAGCATTGATGCTGTTGATCTGGTGGTTCACTTGCAGAAAATCACTGGAAGAAAAATTAAGCCTGAAATGTTTAAATCTGTTCGTACCGTTCAGGATGTCGTTGATGCCATAGATGAATTACTTAATTCCCCCGCTTCCTAGTATGGGCGGATATCTTTTTTATGGATAAAACCCGGCGCTTCTCATTTCCTCTGGTTACGAAGATGGCCAGTTGGGCGATGCCAGTGGCGGTGATTGCTTATCCGCTGGTTGTATGGTGCGGTTTAAAAACGTGGGGAATTCGCATCCTGGCGCCCGTACTGATGGCGATCTTTATTCTGCGTTTACTGACTTTTCGCGGGAAGTTATCCCAGTTAACTTTTTTCGGAAAAGCGATTGCAGTTGCAGGGATTGTACTGGTCGGCACCAGCATTTTATTACGCGAAACATCGATGCTGTTGTATTACCCCGTCGCGGTAAATCTTTTATTGCTCGGATTATTTTTCAGTTCATTACGCGCCAGCCAAACGCTGGTTGAGCGTATTGCACGGCTGGATGAACCCGATTTACCGCCGGAAGGGGTGGTTTACACACGTCGTGTGACCCAGGCCTGGTGCATTTTCTTTGTGTGTAACGGAGCATTGGCTTTATATACCTGCCTGAAAGGCGATATGGCTTTATGGGCTCTTTATAACGGCGGGATCAGTTATCTGCTGATTGGCTTATTAATGGGTATTGAATGGATAGTCAGAAAGCGTCTGCGACACCCATGACGCAGCGAATGTGCGAATGGCTAAGCGCGGGAAGAGCAGACGAACATCTGGTTGCCTGGAGCGAAAGCCGGGAGTGGTGTCAGCGTGATTTCCGGCATGATGTCTTATCTCTGCTGACTCATATCAGCGCGACATCGCATTCCCGCTGGGCATTGTGCCTTGAAGATAACTATTCATTTGCCGTGGCACTGCTGGCGGTGCTTTACAGCGGTCATACACCCGTTTTACCCGGTCATTTTCGGCCCGCTGTTCTGGCCGGGCAACGTGATGAGTTCGATGCGTTAATCACCGATCTTCCTTTGCAGATTGATTGCCCTATTCTTCGTTTTCCCTTCTCAGCAGATCAACCGTTAACAGCTTTGCCCGAATGGCCGGAAAACGCCGTACTGATTTTATTCACCTCCGGTTCGACCGGTAAATCGCAAAAAATAATCAAGCCGGTTTCTTGTCTGGAACTGGAGAGTCAGTGGCTTTGCACATACTGGGGGGAGCAATGCGCAGATGCACGCTTTGTCGCCACCGTGGCACCGCATCATATGTATGGTCTCAGTTTCGCTTTCATGTTGCCCCTGACTCTTGGGCGACCTTTTGCGACGAAAAGGGTGGAGTATCACGAACAGTTACACTCGCTTGCCAGAGAGAATGCCTTGGTTCTGACCAGCAGCCCGGCCTTTCTTAAACGACTTGATATGGCTTTGGAGCCCGCAAATCTCCGGCATGTCTTTTCTGCCGGAGGCCCGCTGAGTCATGACACCGCGTTACGGGTGGAAAATGTTTGTGGCTGCCGGCCGACTGAAATCTATGGCACGACTGAAAGCGGCATCGTCGCCTTCCGTACGCAACATCAGCCGGAAGCAGTCTGGACTCTTTTTGATAATCTCGAATTCTCACCACTGGCTGATGGCAATATCGCCCTGATTTCTCCGCTGATCCCGCAACCGGATGGCATGATCCTCAGTGATAAAATTCAGCTGTTGAATGCCGATCAACGTCAGTTTCTTCTTTTAGGCCGTAAGGATCGGATCGTTAAAATTGCAGAGCAGCGGATCTCACTGACTGAAATTGAGCAACGTTTGTGTGCGATGGATCTGTTAAGCGACGCCAGCGTACTGACGCTTGAAAAACGGGGGCGGCTTTATGTTGCAGCCGTGCTGGTTTTAAGTCAGGTCGGCGAGCAGTTATTCCAGACGCAAGGGCAGGCCGTACTGCTTGGGCAGATCCGCGGGATCTTGCGTGACTGGCTATCTCCGGTTTCTATGCCGCGATACTGGCGCTTTGCACCTGCGATTCCTCTTAACCAGCAAGGCAAACGCGCGACTGCTGAATTACAGGAAATGTTTTTATGATCCTGCCTGACATGCTGCATCGGCAACGTGCCAGCGACACCAGTCTGCTTCTCACGCTCCGGTTACCTGCGGATTTATTCTGGTTCAAAGGCCATTTCCCGTCGTCTCCGATTTTGCCTGGCGTGACACAGGTCAATTGGGTCATGGGTTACGCTGAAGAACTTCTTAGTCTGGATAAAGCATTTTCCGGCATGGAAGTGGTGAAATTCCAGCGACCGCTGTTGCCTGAAGAAATTGTGAATTTGCAGATCGACTGGCTTAAAGAAAAACAACGGCTGGTATTTCGTTACAGTGTGGGTGAGGCGATCGCCAGCAGCGGGAAAATCACCTTATGTCCATGACGCCGTCAGCCACTTTTTCTCCCTGTCTGATTATTCCCTGTTACAACCACGGACCCATGATGGCGGGTGTGCTGGAAAGTCTCCGGCCATTCGGTTTGCCCTGCATTGTGGTTGATGACGGCAGTGACCTGCAGACAGCAGAAGAGTTGCAGCATCTGGAGAGTCTGACGCCGTGGATGAGCCTGACGCGGCTCACTGTAAACCAGGGGAAAGGCGGGGCTGTGATGGCGGCGCTGCGGCTGGCCGCCGGAAAGGGGTTTACGCACGCCTTACAGGTGGATGCCGACGGACAGCATCAGCTTTCAGACGTTCCTGCAATGCTGGCTGAAGCCAGAAGTTATCCGGATTGCCTGATCTCCGGACAGCCGGTTTACGATGACAGTGTGCCGAAATCACGCCTTTATGGCCGCTATATCACCCATTTCTGGGTGTGGATCGAGACACTGTCATTTTCAGTAAAAGACAGTATGTGTGGATTCCGCGTCTATCCCCTCAGACCCTGCCTGCAACTGATGGCAAAAAAAAACCTGGGTTTGCGGATGGATTTCGATACGGAAATTATGGTGCGTCTTTACTGGCAAGGCACACGCAGCCGCTTCCTGCCCACGCGGGTGACTTATCCTGAAGATGGCCTCTCGCATTTTGATGCCGTGAAGGACAACCTGCAGATTTCGTGGATGCACACGCGGCTGTTTTTTGGCATGTTGCGACGCATTCCTTATTTGCTGAAGCAGCGGAAAAATCGTCCCGAACACTGGTCCTCGACGCAGGAACGTAAAGGGTTGTGGGGCATTCGCCTGATGTTATCGGTTTACCGGACGCTGGGATACAACGCCTTTCGTCTGTTGCTTTATCCGGTCATCACCTATTTTTGGCTCACCGGCCACAAACAGCGCAATGCCTCTGCCCGCTGGCTGGAGCGTGTGCGCGTGACGGCTGCACATCGCCATATTCCCCTGCCTTATCCGCTGAGCACTTTCCGGCATTTTATGCGGTTTGGTGAATCTATGCTGAGCAAACTGGCGAGCTGGCAGGGCGATAAAACACTGACTGATGCGGTGCTGGTCAATCCCGACATTTGCGAATCTCATATTACCTCCGGGCGAGGCACGCTGATCCTTGCCTCACATTTAGGTGACATCGAATCATGTCGGGCAATAGGTTCACTCAGTCATCGCATCACCGTAAATGCGCTGGTCTTTACAGAACATGCCGAGCGGTTCAATCAGGTAATGAAAGAGATTAATCCGCAGGCCGTGGTGAATCTGATCCAGGTTAACCAGATGGGGCCGGAGACCGCGATTTTATTGCAGGAAAAACTTGATGCCGGTGAGTGGGTGGCGATTGTCGGCGACCGCACCTCTGCCAGTCATCATCAGCGCGGTGAACATTCCCGCATGATTTACAGCGAGTTTATGGGCAAAACTGCCGCATTCCCGCAGGGACCCTTTATTCTGGCTGCTGCGCTACGCGCACCCGTTATGCTGATGTTTGGCATCATGCAGCAAAAGCAGTTGCATATTTATTGTGAGTCTTTTGCCGATCCTCTGATCCTGCCGCGTGCCAACCGCCTGCCTGCGTTACAGGCCGCAGTCGATCATTATGCCGCACGGCTTGAGCATTACAGCCTGCTGGCACCTCACGACTGGTTCAATTTTTATGATTTCTGGCAGCATCCCGCAGATGTCGCCTCTGACAGGAAACCTGAATGATATGACTTCCAAACTTGATCCGCGTTTTAACGATCCGCGATTTTCTACCTGCGTTGAAATCACGGTTCCTTTCCACGACGCAGATGCCATGGGCGTGGTCTGGCATGGCAACTACTTCCGTTATCTGGAAATTGCGCGCGAGCAGCTACTCAAGCAATTTGATTACGGTTATCGTCAGATGCAAGCATCAGGTTATGTCTGGCCGATTGTTGATACCCGCGTGAAATATATTGCGCCGCTGCTCTTTGAACAGCGTATTGCCGTTCATGCACAGCTGGAGGAAATCGAAAACCGTCTGCGCATCGGCTATCAGATTTACGATATCGAAAGCGGTAAACGTACAACGACAGGCTATACGTTGCAGGTCGCAGTGGACGCTGTCTCCAAAGAAATGTGTTTTGTCTCGCCGCAGGTTCTTTTCGATAAAACAGGAGTCAGCCTGTGAAGGTCTTACTGCTACTGGCTCTGACGATTTTCAGCGTCACAGCTAACGCTGTGACGCTGAAGGAATTACAACAGCGCTTCAGCCAGGTGCCGGTACTCCGTGCTGAGTTTGCGCAGCAAAGAACCATCAGCGGGATGGCACAACCGCTCAATTCCAGCGGGAATCTGCTGATTGCCCGGCAGCAAGGGCTGTGGTGGCAACAGGAAAAACCGTTCACCCTGACATTATTGCTGACTGAAAACCGCATGGTGCAAATCATGGCGGGGCAATCTCCGCAGGTGGTTACGGCGGACACCAATCCGCAGATGTTCCAGTTTAATTCATTGCTTAGCGCACTGTTTCACGCTGACCAACGGGCGCTCGGACAGAACTTCTCGCTTAATTTTACTGATCTGGGTAAAGGCGCCTGGACGCTTGTTCTGACACCAAAGGTCTCACCGCTGAACCGTCTGTTCCGCAGCATTACGCTCAGTGGCGAAACCTTCCTGAACAATATCGATATTAATGATATGCAGGGCGATGCCACGCATATTCGTTTCTTCAATCAGAAGACCACACCCGCCACGCTGACTGATGCAGAGAAACGCCATTTTGCCTCCTGATCTTCATCGAAAACTGGCGCAAAGCTGGCTGCTGATTATTGCGCTGCTGGTTGCAGCGCTGTTCTGGTTGTTACCACGCAGCCAGATTAACAGCAGCGTGCTGGCGCTGTTGCCGCAGCAACAGGAAACCCCTATTCCGCAGGCATTGTCTGACGGCTTTACTCAGCGGCTGGATCGCCAGCTGATGTGGCTGGTCAGCCCTCCGCCTGGTGCCGGTATTCAGCCCGCCGCTGACTGGCTGAAGCAGTTGCAGGCGCTGCCAGAACTGAGTCAGGTGCAGGGACCGATGGACGTTCAGCGTCAGCAGGAGTGGGGCACTTTCTTCTTCAGGCATCGTAACGCCTTGCTTGATGATGCCACCCGTCAGCGTCTGACGGCAGGCGCGGAGACACAAAGTCAGTGGATCCTCGGTCAGGTGTATTCCGCCTTTTCCGGCGTCAGCGGCAAAGAGCTGGCGAATGATCCGTTATTGCTGGTTCGTGCCTCGCAGATGGCACAGCAGCAGAACAGCGGCGGCATGATGCTGGAACAAGGTTGGCTGATGGCCCGCGATCAACATGGCCGCAACTGGTTCATGGTACATGGCGAGCTGAAAGCATCTTCCTATGACATCACGTCGGCTAAACAAACCGTGGCGGCTCTTGGTGCGGCGAAAGAGGCTTTTGAAGCACGCTGGCCGGGTGCAAAAGTGCTTGAGCGCGGCACGATTTTCTACAGCAATTATGCCAGCCAGCAGGCTGAGCACGATCTTTCCACGATTGGTACGGCGTCAGTCACCGGTGTGTTTATACTGATCTTACTGATGTTCCGTTCGGTCCTGCCGATGCTGCTCAGTTTACTTTCAATCGCCATCGGCGCACTGTCAGGCACGGTATTGACCCTGTGGGTATTTGGTGAAATCCACGTGATGACACTGGTGCTCAGCACCAGCATTGTCGGTATTTCTGCAGACTACACACTTTACTTCCTGACCGAACGTCGGGTGCATGGCGATTCCTGCACACCGCTGGAAAGTCTGAAAAAACTGTTCCCTGCATTATCAATGGCGCTGCTTACCACGGTGGTGGCCTATCTGATGTTACTGATTGCACCATTTCCGGGTTTGCAACAGCTGGCAGTTTTTGCCGCTGCTGGGTTGAGCGCCGCCTGTATCACCGTGATGTGCTGGTATCCGTATCTGTCGAAGCGTTTACCGGTCGGCTCCGCACCTGGGCTGGCGATTATCATGCGCTGGTTGCTGGCATGGCGCAGCCGCAAAGCGGTACGCATCGGTCTGCCATTACTGATATTAGTGCTGGTAGCGGCCGGAATTTCACGGCTGAAAATCAACGATGACATTGCGGATCTTCAATCTCTTCCGGCCGGTTTACAACAGCAGGAACAGCAGATTGCTGCACTGACCGGACAAACTAACGATCAGAAATGGCTGGTGGTATACGGTGACAGCGCCGAGCAGACGCTGCAACGACTTGAAACATTGCGGCCCGCGCTCATCCAGGCGAGAGATAAAGGCGTAATTGACGGTTTCCGGGCGATAAACCTGTCTTCGCAAGCCCGGCAGCAGCGGGATTTATCTCTGCTACGCCTGCGTGCGCCGCAAATTATTGCACAGTTGCAGCAGGCGGGGATCACGGTGGCGGAACCGGATCTCAGTGCGCAGACGGTTGATGTGCCGGAATGGCTTAATAGCACAGTCAGTGAAGGCTGGCGTTTATTGTGGTTGTCCTTACCGGACGGGCGCAGCGCCACCCTTATTCCGGTGAATGGTGTGCATGACAGCGCCGCCATGGTGGCGCTGTCGGCGTCTGTACCGGGAACCGGCTGGATCGATCGCAAAACTGAATTCAGCGGTCTCTTCTCTCAGTACCGTATTTATCTGACCGGGTTGCTGGCCCTCGCCGTGGCGGTCATTGCGATCATTTATCTCTGGCGTTTTCGCCTGCCCCACGGGTTTATTTGTCTGATTCCGACCTTACTTTCCCTCGGGATGGGTGTCGCGGCGCTGGGCTTTAGTGGCCATAATCTTAATCTGTTCTCCCTGCTGGCACTGATTCTGGTTCTGGGGATCGGCATCAATTACACCCTGTTTTTCACCAATCCACGCGGCACACCGACGACGTCCATGTTTGCCATTTTTATGGCCGCCGTTACCACGCTGCTGACTTTCGGTATGCTGGTTTTCAGTTCAACACAAGCCATCAGTAGTTTCGGCATCGTACTAAGCTTTGGCATATTAACGGCATTTCTGTTGTCACCCCTGACTCTGCCGGCCAAAAAACGAGGACGTAAAAAATGACCCGGTTTAGGCTGCCTGCGCTGGCCCTGTTGATTTTTATGCTGGGCGGGTGTGCGACAAATCCCCCTTCAGATACACAGCCACAAGCCTGGCTGAAACGCGGCGTGCAGGTGAAATTACCCGCACCCACCCTGGATAAACCGGTCAGTCAGCAGCAGTTACTGACGGCCACGGTGAAAGGTAAACAACAGTCCTTGCTGGTCCTGCTCAATGCTGACGGAAAATCGTTACAGCTTGCCGGGCTTTCTCCTCTGGGGATCCGGCTGTTCAAAGTGGTCTACGATCAGACAGGGATCCACACTGAACAGACGATGAAAATTGATGGTTTACCTCCAGCAAATCAGGTTCTTGCCGATATTATGTTGAGCTACTGGCCGGCGCAGAGATGGCAACCCCTGTTGCCTGCAGGCTGGAAACTTGACGATCAGCCGCTGCGCCGCACGTTACTGGATAACGAAGGCAACACGATCACCCGCATTGACTATCTGCCACAGGGCCGCGGACGTCGGCCGGTGTCGATCACGCAGATGGTGTTTCACTATCAGATAACTATCCGGAATGTGGGTGACTAACATGATTTACTTTTCGGCCGTCGGCATGGTGAACGCGCTGGGAAACAACAATGCGCAAATCGCTGCCAGCCTGAAATCAGGCTTTGCGCCGGGAATGTCGTTGCAGGAAGGCTGGCTGACGGAGGAACGGCCCGTCTGGCTCGGTGCGGTGACCGGCGAACTGCCTGCGATCCCTGGCTCTTTGTCAGCGCACCGCAGCCGCAACAACCAGTTGCTGTTGGCTGCGCTGGCGCAGATTGACCCCCAGGTGCAGGCGGCTGTCAGCCGGTACGGACGCGATCGCGTCGCGGTCATTATGGGTACCAGTACGTCGGGCATTGCTGAAGGCGAAAACGCGGTGCGTCATCTTCACCGGCATGGGAAATTCCCGCAGGGCTACGATTACCAGCAACAGGAGCTGGGCGATCCTTCACAGTTTATGGCGGAACTGCTGGATCTCAGTGGTCCGGCTTATACCTTATCCACAGCCTGCTCATCCAGCGCGAGAGCGATTATCAGCGGGAAGCGCCTGATCGACGCCGGGCTGGCCGACGCCGCCCTGGTGGGTGGCGCTGACAGCCTGTGCCGGATGCCAGTGAACGGCTTCAACAGCCTGGAATCTTTATCCCGCGGGCGCTGTACGCCGTTCGGGCAAGACCGGGATGGCATTAATATTGGTGAAGCCTCGGCGCTGATCCTGCTGACCCGTGAGCCCGCAGACGTCGCTTTACTGGGCACGGGCGAGTCGTCCGATGCGTGGCATATGTCTGCACCGCATCCGGAAGGCCTCGGGGCTGAACGGGCAATTCGTATGGCACTGGCGCAGGCCGGGCTGAGTGCGGCAGACATCGGTTATATTAACGCCCACGGTACCGCGACACCTCTTAACGATCAGGCGGAAGCCGCCGTCATACATCGGTTATTTGGCAACCAGACACCGTGCAGTTCGACCAAGCATCTTACCGGCCATACGCTGGGTGCGGCTGGCGCGACAGAGGCGGCGCTGGGCTGGCTGATCCTGACACAAAATCTCAAACTGCCGTCACAGGATTTCAGCCTTACACCACGCGATAGCTGTTTGCCGGATATACGGCTGGTACAAAAAGACGAAGCGCTGGCGAAGCCCGTTATCCTTTCAAACTCGTTTGCCTTTGGCGGGAATAATGCCTGCATTCTGATCGGGAGGCCGTCATGAGCATGCTCAGCGCGGGTCAATATCTGCCGCATGAATCACCCATGGTCTTACTGGATAAGGTCATTAGCGTCACAGCAGAGACCGCGCTGTGCAGCGTTGTGGTGTCCGAAAACAGCGTGCTGGCACCGTTTCTTAATGAGCGGGGCGCATTGCCCGCGTGGTATGCGATCGAACTGATCGCGCAAACTGTCGGTGTCTGGAGCGGCTGGCACGGCGCGCAAAGTGGCGAACCGCCGCAGGTGGGCATGTTGTTGGGCGGCAGGGCTTTGAAAACCAGCGTGCCGGAATTCGCGGCAGGCAGTGAATTATTCATCAGCGTCTTAATGGTGTTGTGCGATGAAAAACTCGCCAGCTTCGAAGGCGTGATCTGCATTAAACAAGAAAAAGATAACCTGCAGGTTGCAAAAGGAAGGCTGAATACCTACCAGCCAGACAAGGACGAACTCATTAAATTAATTCAGGGGAAACAGGAATGATGCGTTCGGTATTAGTGACCGGTGCCAGCAAAGGGATCGGCAAAGCCATTGCGAGTCAGTTAGCCGCTGATGGTTTTTTTGTTGTCATTCATTACCACAGCGATAAAGCAGGGGCAGAAAATACCCTGCAAAACATCACTGACAAGGGCGGCAGGGGTCGAGTTGTGCAGTTTGATATCAGCAACCGCCAGCAGTGTCGGGACGTGATTGACGCTGATATTGAGGCGCATGGCGCGTACTACGGCGTGATCAATAATGCCGGGATCACCCGTGACGCGGCATTCCCGGCACTGACCGACGAGGACTGGGACGGTGTGATCCACACTAATCTCGACAGTTTCTACAATGTCTTACAGCCCTGTGTGATGCCGATGATCGGCTTGCGTCAGGGCGGGCGTATTATCGCGCTTTCCTCGGTTTCCGGCATTACGGGGAATCGCGGACAGGTTAACTACAGTGCGGCCAAAGCCGGTATTATCGGTGCCTGCAAAGCATTGTCACTGGAACTGGCGAAACGCAAAATCACCGTAAACTGCATTGCGCCGGGCTTGATCGACACCGGCATGCCTGATATGGAAAAACCGGCGCTCGATGCCGCAATGAGCATGATTCCGCTCAGGCGGATGGGCCGGGCGGAAGAAGTCGCCGGACTGGCAAGCTATCTGATGTCAGATATCGCCGGTTATGTGACCCGACAGGTGATCTCCATCAACGGAGGCCTGATATGACCCGGCGTGTAGTCATTACCGGCATGAAAGGCATAACAGCGTTCGGTAACCATTGGGACGAGATTTCCGTCCGCCTTCAACAGGGTAAAAACGCTGTCCGCCACATGGATGAATGGCTGATTTATCAGGGGCTGAACACACATCTGGGCGCACCGGTGGATGATTTTGTTATCCCGGCGCATTACACCCGCAAGCGCATCCGTTCAATGGGGCGCGTGTCCCTGCTGTCAACCCGTGCGGTGGAGCTGGCGCTGGAGCAGGCCGGTCTGCTGGAAGACACGATTCTTACTGACGGCGAAACCGGTATTGCCTTCGGTTCATCGACCGGCAGCACCGGCCCGGTCAGCGAATTTGCAACCATGCTGACGGAAAAGCATACCAACAACATTACCGGTACGACTTACGTACAGATGATGCCGCACACCACGGCGGTGAATGCAGGCCTGTTCTTCGGCCTGAAAGGGCGCGTGATCCCGACGTCCAGCGCCTGTACGTCGGGCAGCCAGGCCATCGGTTATGCCTATGAGGCCATTAAACACGGTTATCAGACGGTGATGGTGGCTGGCGGTGCGGAAGAACTTTGCCCGTCAGAAGCTGCCGTGTTTGATACGCTGTTTGCCACCAGTCAGCAAAACGAACACCCTGAACTGTCGCCGCGCCCGTTTGATATGCAGCGTGATGGCCTGGTGATCGGCGAAGGTGCCGGGGCGTTGATCCTCGAGTCACTGGAGCATGCACAGGCGCGCGGCGCGAAGATTTACGCCGAGATTGTGGGTTTTGCTACCAACTGCGATGCGGCGCATATCACTCAGCCGCAGCAATCAACGATGCAGATTTGTATTGAAAAAGCGCTGAAAAATGCCGGTATTCCTGCTTCCGAAATCGGGTATATCAGTGCGCATGGTACGGCCACCGATCGCGGTGATATTGCGGAAAGCCATGCGACTGCTGCGGTGTTTGGCAATCAGACACCTATTTCGTCGCTGAAAAGCTACTTTGGCCATACGCTCGGTGCCTGCGGCGCGCTGGAAGCGTGGATGTCGCTCGAAATGATGCGCGAAGACCGCTTCGTACCGACCATAAATCTTACGCAACCGGATCCGCTTTGCGGTGAACTCGACTACGTGATGGGCGAATCGCGCCATATTCAGACTGAATTTATTCAGTCGAATAACTTTGCCTTCGGCGGAATTAATACCTCTTTAGTTTTCCGTCGCTGGCCTTAACGATGAACCGGGCGCAGCTCATTACGGCGTCGCTGGATGACAACTTTTCATTGTCACGTGTGCCCGCGCAATGGTTAATGAAAAGTGAAGGAATGAATCCTGCCCGCCGCCAGCAATGGTGCGCGGGCCGGGCGCTTCTGGCCGAAGCGCTGTCAGTTTTCAGTGGTTGTGACAACTTACCCGCCATGCAGATTTCCGCGCAGGGAAAACCGTATTTTGCGGACGCCTCCCTGCCACACTTTTCTCTCAGCCACAGTAAACATCATCTGCAACTGCTGCTGTGTCCGGCGGGCGAAGGCGGCGGCGATGTGGAGCAAATTCGCCCGCGCCGGCGTTATCTTGACGTGGCACGCGCAGCATTCAGTGATATCGAATGTCAGTGGCTGGTGGAACAGGCCGACCCGCAGACGGCGTTCTGGCAGTTGTGGTGTCTGCGTGAGGCATGGCTCAAACAGCAGGGTGGAAGTGTGTGGCAGATGGGCCGGATCCGCCTCGAACCGGGCCATCAGCGTTTTACTGCTGAATCTTCAGCGGACTGCCGTTTATGGTTCGCTGCGGATGGAAACGTGATGCGGGCGCTGGCGTTGCCTGCGGGCGTTTCGGAGGTAGAGGAATACAAGGTTGATGCTGCTTCCGGCGGTTTTCTCCGGCAGGTTTCACTGCCCTGGGCCCGCTTTTCCCCCTCCTGATTATTGCACTCTGGTCAAAAGTCTTCTGGCGATACGGTCGTTTTTATCCATGAATGCGCAGTCCATACTCTCTCCACGATTTATCCTCCAGAAAAATTTAAAGAGAGAACATGATGAGTATTCCTGCCTTCGGTTTGGGGACATTCCGCCTGAAAGATGAAGTGGTAAAAGCGTCTGTTGCCACCGCCGTTGAACTGGGTTATCGCGCCATTGATACCGCGCAGATTTATGACAACGAAGCTGCGGTGGGTGAGGCACTGGCTGAAAGTGGCGTTGCGCGTGAAGCGCTCTATATCACCACCAAAATCTGGATTGAAAATCTCGCTGCTGACAAACTCATCGACAGTCTGCAAGAAAGCCTGCGCAAACTGAAAACGGATTATGTTGACCTGACCCTGATCCACTGGCCGTCCCCGAATCAGGCCGTCAGCGTAGCAGAAACGATGCACGCGCTGGTTGAGGCGAAAAAGAGGGGGCTGACACGTGAGATCGGTATTTCCAACTTTACCGTAGCGCTGATGCAGGAAGCGATCGACGCGGTGGGCGCGGATCAGATTGCGACCAACCAGATCGAACTGTCGCCGTTTCTGCAAAACCAGACCGTGGCAGATTACGCCCGCCGGAACGGTATCGCCGTGACATCTTATATGACGCTGGCTTATGGCGATGCGTTGAAAGATACGACGATTATCGAGATTGCCGCCCGACATCACGCAACGCCTGCTCAGATCGTTCTGGCCTGGGCATTGCAACTGGGTTACGCGGTGATCCCCTCGTCGACCCGACGCGAAAACCTGCAAAGCAACCTGCTGGCACAACAACTGACGCTGACAGAGGCCGATATGCAGCAAATTGCGGCGCTTGAACGCAATGGCCGACTGGTCAGCCCTGAGGGTCTGGCGCCTGCGTGGGATTGATGTCTTTGCTCCTTTTCCTTCACCGGGGAGGGAGCCAATGTTTAAACCCCGCGGGTTCCCAGCTTTTCACTGAGAAAATCAATAAAGCACCGGATCCGCGTGCTGACGGTTTGATCGCTGTAATACACCGCATGCAGCGGCATGGCGATGCGCATAATGTCCGGCACCAGCAGTTTCACCAGGTCACCTCGCGCCACATCTTCATCGGTCATAAAATCCGACAGACAGGCAATGCCATTACCTTGCAAACACAGCCTGCGCAGCGTTTCCCCGCTTCCTGAACTGATAAAGGGGGTGACCGTCAGTTGCTGACCATCGGCGCACAGCAGCGGCCATTTATTCAGCGCCATCACTTCGTTAAAGCCCAGGCAACGGTGATCCAGCAAATCATCGGCGCTTTGCGGTGTTCCCCATTTTTTCAGATATGCCGGCGAAGCCAGCACGCTGCGATAACTCAGCATCAGTTTGCGGGCCCGCAGGCTGGAATCTTCAAGCTCACCAACGCGGATCGCCACATCCACTTTATGATCGATCAGATTGATATTGCTCTCCGACGAGAACAGTGCCAGTGACATCTTCGGGAAACGTTCGGTAAATTCCGCCACCAGCGGCGAAATGACATGTAAAATGACCGGTGTTGCGGCATCGATGCGCAACAGCCCCTGAGGATCGTCGCGGTTCTCCAGTAAATCATCTTCAGCCGCCGCCATTTCATGCAGGATTTTTTGTACCCGGACAAAATAGCGCTCGCCTTCATGTGTCAGGCTGATCTGACGTGTGGTGCGGTTGAGCAGGGTAATGCCCAGTTTTTGCTCCAGCCGTTTCAGCGTCCGGCTGACCACGGAATTATCCTGTCCCAGTTGTTCTGCGGCACGGCTGAAACTGCCACTTTCTACCACGGTCACAAACGTAATCAGCTCTTCAGAACTGGCTCGCATTGTTGTTACTCCGGCATAAATAAATTGATACTTTGGTTATTTATGTCATTTAAGCACAAGCCGATAATAGCCGCCATCAAATCGACATTCATGTGGAGTAAAGGTTATGCCGCTTGCATTATTAGCACTGACCATCAGTGCATTTGCTATAGGAACAACAGAGTTTGTTATCGTCGGGCTGGTGCCGACTATCGCGCAGCAACTGGGCGTTTCTGTCCCGTCCGCCGGTTTGCTGGTGTCCATTTATGCTCTCGGCGTGGCGACTGGCGCACCGGTTCTGACCGCGCTGACCGCCCGCGTGCCGCGTAAAGCGTTACTGATAGGCCTGATGGTGCTGTTTACGCTGGGCAACCTGCTGGCGTGGCAGTCACCGAATTACAGCACGCTGGTGATAGCCCGCCTGCTGACCGGCCTGGCGCATGGCGTTTTCTTCTCAATTGGCTCGACCATTGCCACCAGTCTGGTGGCAAAAGAAAAAGCCGCTTCTGCGATTGCGCTGATGTTTGGCGGTCTTACTGTTGCGCTGGTGACCGGTGTGCCACTGGGGACATTCATCGGCCAGCATTTTGGCTGGCGCGAAACCTTCCTCGCGGTGTCGCTGATTGGGGTTATCGCCATTATCGCCAGCGCGATCCTGGTACCGAATAACATCAAAAACAAACCGGCGGCGCGTATTGCTGATCAGGTAAAAGTGTTGATGAATCCGCGTCTGTTGCTAATTTACACGATTACCGCGCTGGGGTACGGCGGTGTATTCACCACCTTTACATTCCTTGCACCGATGATGCAGGAACAGGCTGGGTTCTCAGCCAGCATGGTGAGTTGGATCCTGCTGGCGTATGGTGTGTCAGTGGCCATCGGCAATATCTGGGGCGGCAAACTGGCTGACCGTCATGGTGCCGTTAAAGCGCTGACGATTATTTTTGCCGCCCTCACCGTGCTGTTGCTGATTTTCCAGTTCACTTCAGGTTTCGGTATTCCGGCGCTGATCACGCTGCTGGTGATGGGGGTTTTCGCCTTCGGCAACGTACCGGGATTGCAGGTTTACGTGGTGCAGAAGGCCGAAGAGGTGACGCCAAATGCCGTCGATGTGGCTTCCGGACTGAATATTGCGGCCTTTAACGTCGGTATCGCCCTGGGGTCAGTGATTGGCGGGCAGGTGGTTTCTACCCTTGGCCTGGCGCAAACGCCGTGGATCGGTGCAATCATCGTGGCGGGTGCACTGCTGTTTACCCGCCTGAGCGGGCACCTGGACCGCAAACCTACGACTTCGCCAGCCTGATTTTTCTTACATTCTGTGTCTGCACGGCTCGCCTCTGGCGGGCCGTTTTTATGAGTTATGCTAGCCTGTAGATGTGACCAGGATGTATACCAATGTAAACAGATTTGGTCTGAGCGTCTGCGGGCGTATACTGAACTTTCGCGTGGGAATCTCTCTCATAAAGCAACGATATAACGGGTAAACAGGCGATTAGCGTGCGGAAAAAAACATATGCAATGAGGTATGTCGCAGGTCAGCCCGCAGAGCAAATCTTTCCAGGAGTCCTCGCTCATTTGGGGCCAGATTTGCCACCGGGTGCTGCGCTGCCCAATTCGAATATTTTGCGCGTGATGGTGTGGAATATCTTTAAACAACAGCGTGCTGACTGGTTGTCAGTTCTGCGTGATTACGGCAAAGATGCGCAACTGGTTTTGCTTCAGGAAGCCCAAACCACCCCTGAGCTGATTCGTTTTGCGACTTCCAATTATCTGGCCGCCGATCAGGTACCGGCATTTATGCTGCCTCAGCACCCCTCTGGCGTGATGACACTCTCTGCAGCGCATCCGGTTTACTGTTGTCCGCTGCGTGAGCGTGAGCCGCTTCTCAGGCTGTCTAAATCGGCTTTAGTGACGGTGTATCCGCTTATCGATGGCCGTTTACTGATGGTAGTGAATATTCATGCGGTGAATTTCAGTATCGGAATCGACGTCTACAGCAAACAGCTGGATCCGATTGGCGAGCAGATTGCGAACCACAAAGGGCCGGTGATCATGGCCGGGGATTTCAATGCGTGGAGCAAACAGCGTATCAATGCCCTGTTTGGCTTTGCGGGAAATATCCATCTGGAGGAGGTTCGTTTTCCTGCTGATTACCGCAAGCGGGCGTTCGGCAGGCCGCTGGACTTTATCTTCTACCGTGACCTCAGCGTCACCAGCGCGTCTGTGATGGAAACGCGCGCCTCGGACCATAATCCGCTGCGGGTTGAATTCCTGGCAGGGCAGCCTCTGGTACAGTAACGCTTATTTCGCTGGTTAAAAAATGCAGACAAAAAAAAAGCACCCGGCATATTCAGGGTGCTTTTTTATTGCCGCGACCTTTCACGATCAGGTATCAGGGCTCATTTTGTTGCTCAGGAACAACGTTAACTTGTTGCCCGGTTGCAGGTTGTCGGCATTCGTATTCCAGCGCATCACATCCTTGATGTTGACGCCGTGACGCCTGGCAATGCTCGACAATGAATCACCCTTACGTACCTGATAAGTGATACTGCCGCCATTGACACTGGTATCGCTGACGCTGTTATCCGCCACTTGCAGTGTTTGCCCAACTTTTAACGCGCCTGCTGAGCGCAAATTGTTCCAACGCTGTAAATCACGGGTCTTCACATTCAGCCGGGCTGCAATGCCAGATAAGCTGTCGCCGGAGCGAACCTTATACTGTTTTGCACCTGACGGAGTGTTGCTGGCCAGTTTGGTTTCCTGGACTGCGGCGATATCGCCATCAGCCAGTGAGTCTTTTAACTGGTCGGCATGCGCCTTCGGCAGAACAATGTAATGCGGGCCATTCGGCGCGGTCACATTTTTCTTATAGCCGGTGTTAAACGACTTGAGCTTGGTCAGGGACATGCCCGCCATCTCGGCCGCCTGGGTCAGTTGCATCTGTTGTCCGACTTCAACACGCGCCAGTGCACGGTCTTCACTCGGTTTCGGCAAGCTGATACCGTATTTCTTGCTGTGCTTGAGAATATCGCTAAGGGCTAACATTTTCGGCACATAAATCGATGTTTCACGTGGCAGCGCCAGCGCCCAGAAATCCGTTGAACGTCCCTTGGCTTTGTTCGCTTTCACCGCTTGCATGACACGGCCTTCACCGCTGTTGTACGCAGCAACGGTCAATAACCAGTCGCCACCAAACATCTTGTTCAGACGTTGCATCATATCAAGCGCAGCAGTCGTCGAAGCCACAACATCGCGGCGTCCGTCATACCACTGGTTTTGTTTCAAACCATAGTTTCGACCCGTTTGCGGCACAATCTGCCACAACCCTGCAGCGTTAGCTGATGAGGTTGCTTTGGGGTCAAAAGCGCTCTCCACTATGGGTAGCAGTACCAGTTCCATCGGCATATTACGTTTCTTAATCTGCTCGGTGATCCAGTACATGTACGGCTCTGCCCGTAATGTTACATCGTGGAGATAGCTCTTATTTTTTAAATATTTAACTCTTTGTTCGCGGATCCGGGGATTATCCGGAACCTTCATCTTCAGCTCGTCGCCTATGAAGTTCCACAAATTTTGTTGGGAGACGGCGTCGTTTCCATCCAGCCATCCCCCAGAGGCCGCACGGCCATCATCTGTGTACTGTCCTGCTTCACTTTGACTTGCTGAAGACAAACTCTGTGCATGTTGTTCCGGTACCTTCACGCCCTGCCTGGACGCCTGGCAACCTGTGAGCAACATGGAGGCGATTATTAAGATCGCGTTTGCCTTCATGTGTGTGTCATAGTTGCTTAAAAGACGAGCGATAATACTTTGCTTCGGAAAAAAACACAACCTTTGGGGCTAAAAGCTATCTTTGAGTGCCCTTAATCGGGCAAAAACCTGCCAGTCAGGTTTTAAGGGATCGTTAAGGTTTAATTTGTTTTGTAAATCAACGTCATCACATCGTAAAAAGAGATTAATTTTACGCTCAAGACCGAGGGTTGAAGGCAGGGAAGATTGTCCCTTTTCACGCATTTGTTGCACTTTGTGCTCATGAGAATGGATATCATCATCCTCAGGTAAAATAGCACGCGCAAACTTAAGATTTGAGAGAGTGTACTCGTGCGCAGCGCAGATTAATGTTTCATCGGGCAACGCCGCTAGCCGTTGAAACGACTGGTACATTTGCTCTGGCGTCCCTTCGAACAAACGGCCACATCCGGCGGAAAACATCGTGTCTCCACAGAAAAGATAAGGTGCGCTATAGTATGAAATATGACCAAGCGTATGACCTGGCGTAGCAAAGATCTGCCATTCCACACCGCCAATAACACATTTATCACCGTTTTTAAGACTAATCTGACGAAATTTATTCTCAGTTTCGTGAGGTCCGTACACTTTCAGACCCGGAAAATGGCTCGAAATCTCATCAACGCCTCCCACATGGTCGTGATGGTGATGTGTCAGAAGGATAGCTGTCGGGGTTAAATTCGCCTTTTTCAGTGCGGTTAAAACAGGGGCAGCTTCTCCGGGATCAACAATCACGCAATGTCCTTGCTGGTCATCGAGCATCCAAATGTAATTGTCCTGCAACGCAGGAATATTGATAAGATTCATGGCAACCTCTCTTTGGCAACTGCTTGAAAGAAGATAACAAACTATGCGACCAGCCCGCGCCCGTAAGACCATTGTTGCTCCGGCTTGCTGGGATGAGATCCCGTGCGGCGACTACTACCGTGCCGCGCTTGAGCAACAACTGCAACCCTGGTGGGGGAAACTCTACGGTTTCCACCTGTTGAAAATCGGCGCATTAAGTGCCGGAATCGATACGCAGGCTTGTCCAATCTCGCATCAGGTGAACTTCGCGCCCGAAGGCGAGGGGCTGCATGTGCGGGGGGATCCCTACTATTTGCCTTTCGCGGCAAAATCCGTGGATGCCTGCCTGCTCAGCCATACGCTGGCCTACGCGGACGACCCGCACCGTATTCTGCGTGAAGTCGATCGCGTACTGATTGATGATGGCTGGATGGTACTCAGCAGCTTTAATCCGCTCAGTCTGCTGGGGATAGGCAAACTGATGCCGCTCTTTCGTAAGCGTCAGCCGTACAGCAGTCGCCTGTTTACCCAAATGCGTCTGCTTGACTGGCTTTCGCTACTTAATTATGAAGTGATAGTGCACCGGCGTTTTCATGTTCTGCCGTGGAAAAAGAATGGCGGTAAATTACTGAGTACGCACCTTCCTGCACTGGGTTGCATGACGCTGATTATTGCCCGCAAACGGACCTTCCCGCTGACACCGACAGCGAAAAAAGTCACGGCGCAAAAGCAAAAAATCCCGCAGGCTGTGGGCGCGACGAAGAGTTACCGCAAAGAACACCGGGACTGACTGAGGCAGGAATTAACGAACAAGTTGAGGTCAGACAAGACGAAAACGGACGAAAAAACGCAGCTTATACCCGGTAGGTGTGCATTTTATCACCGTTTTCAACCGTCCTTTTTCATCGCAGAATAGCCAGCGCGCAGCCGTTTAATTCTCCGCCTGATAGCCCACATCATCCAGGGTCGGATTTCCCGCTGCTTCTTTAGCCAGTACATCACAGCGTTCATTTTCAGGGTGTCCTGCGTGACCTTTCACCCACATCCATTTTAGTTCATGTGTCTGGATCGCGGCATCGAGACGCTTCCATAAATCGACGTTTTTTACCGGTTTCTTATCCGCGGTTTTCCAGCCACGTTTTTTCCAGTTGTGGATCCACGACGTGATCCCCTGGCGTACATACTGGCTGTCGGTGCTCAATGTCACTTCACACGGCGACGTCAGCGCTTCAAGCGCCACAATCGCCGCCATCATTTCCATACGGTTATTAGTGGTCAGACGGAAACCCGCACTGAACTCTTTTTCGTGTTGCTTGTAGCGTAAAATCGCACCAAAACCGCCGGGGCCCGGGTTACCCAGGCAGGAGCCATCGGTGAAAATCTCTACCTGTTTGGTCATTTCTGGCAGGCTCTGTCATCAAAAGTAAACGCCAAGTTTGACATAAACCGGCGTACCGGGCACAGCACTATCTTGGGGTATAACTGTCTGAAAGAGAGACGAAGAGGTGCCTTCGGTGCAGGTTATACAGGCATTCACCACTCTTTTGGCTGGAGAGCGCTGTCATTTGCAATATAATAGGAAAATGCAGAGTGCCAGTTCAAAACTCTGAGCGAGTCGAGCCTTTCATGGTTTTTTCACTGCCAATTTTTCAATGCTTTAAGGATGTCTGATGAGAAATGTAACGGTTTCTGCAACACAAATGAGCTGCAGCTGGGATCTGGAAAAGAATATTGTTAACGCCGAAAAGCTGGTTCGCCAGGCCCATAACCAGGGTGCGCAAGTTATTCTGATTCAGGAACTTTTTGCTGCGCCTTACTTCTGTATTGATCAGAGCCCTGAGCATTACAGTCTGGCGCAAGAACTGACTGACAGCCCGCTCATTCGTCATTTCTCCGCACTGGCAAAAGAACTGGAAGTGGTGCTTCCTCTGAGCTTCTTTGAGAAGTGCAATAATGCTTATTACAACTCGCTGGTCATGATTGATGCTGACGGCAGTGTGCTGGATGTCTATCGCAAAACGCATATTCCTAACGGACCGGCCTATCAGGAAAAACAATTTTTCATTCCGGGCGATACCGGTTTCAAAGTGTGGAACACCCGCTATGCGAAAATCGGCGTAGGCATCTGCTGGGATCAATGGTTCCCGGAAACCGCACGTTGCCTGGCATTGCAGGGTGCGGAAATCATCTTCTATCCGACGGCGATTGGTTCTGAACCGGCGTATCCGGAAATCGACAGCCAGCCACACTGGACCCGTGTTCAGCAGGGCCACGCTGCGGCTAACCTGGTGCCGGTGATTGCCTCTAACCGTATCGGCACGGAAAAAAGCAAATTTATTCCTGATTATGAAATGACCTTCTACGGCTCTTCCTTCATTGCTGATCAAACCGGTGCGCTGGTTGAACAAGCCAACAAAACCGACGAAGCTGTGCTGGTTCATACCTTTGATCTGGATGCTATCGCTGCACAACGCGCATCGTGGGGTCTGTTCCGCGACCGCCGTCCTGAAATGTATGGCGCCATCGCGACATCCGACGGTTCAACAAGGAAATAACTGATGTCTTCTATTGATATCAATCCTCAGGCTGAAGGTTTTGTGATGCCCGCTGAATGGGCCGCGCAACAGGCTGTCTGGATGATCTGGCCTTACCGCACCGATAACTGGCGCTCTAACGGGCGTCCGGCACAGCTGGCTTTCGCCAATGTGGCGGCAGCGATTGCGACTCAAACGCCAGTATTTATGGCGGTTCCGGCAGCAGAAATGGCCAACGCACGCGAAGTGATGCCGGCGCAGATTACCCTGGTGGAAATGGAAAGCGACGACGCCTGGATGCGTGATACCGGCCCGACGATTGTGGTCAATCCGCAAGGCGAGCGTCTGGCTATCGACTGGACATTCAATGCCTGGGGCGGCTTCAACGGCGGTCTGTATTCGAGCTGGGAACGCGATCAACGGGTTGCCCGTCAGGTGGCGAACTATCAGCACATTCCCTATGTGTCGACAGACCTGGTGCTGGAAGGGGGGTCCATTCATGTTGACGGCGAAGGCACCTTGTTGACCACCGCAGAATGCCTGCTCAATCCGAACCGCAATCCTCATCTTTCGAAAGCTGAAATAGAAGCGCAGTTGCAGAAATACCTCGGCGTGAAGCAATTTATCTGGCTGGAAGACGGCGTGTTCAATGACGAAACTGACGGGCACATCGACAACATGTGCTGCTTTGTTCGTCCGGGCGAAGTGGCGCTGCACTGGACTGACGACGAGCAGGATCCGCAATACGCGCGTTCTGCGGCGGCGTTGAAAGTGCTGGAAGCGGCGAAAGATGCTCAAGGTCGCAGCCTGAAAATCTGGAAAATGCCCTCACCTCCTGTCATGCATGCTACTGCGGAAGAAACTGTCGGCGTGTTGCCGGGCACGGCCATTGAGCGTGTGGAAGGCAACCGGCTCGCGGCGTCTTACGTCAATTACCTGATCAGCAATAACCACATCATCTTCCCGCTGCTGGATGCGACAACGGATCAGCAGGCCGGGAATTTACTGGCTGAAATGTACCCTGAGTACAAAATCACCGGCGTTCCTGCCCGTGAAATTTTGCTGGGCGGTGGTAACATCCACTGCATTACACAGCAAATCCCTGCGTAAGCTAAAGTGCCTGGCACGAGATTTTATTTTCGTGCCGGGCAGATCGTTTCTGCAACTGACTGTCAGCGTTGGATAATGAGCCATGGATTTACAAAACACCTCTAACAGGATTGTCGTCCTCGATACCGAAACTACCGGTATGAATAAACTCGGCGTCCACTATGAAGGGCACCGGATTATCGAAATCGGTGCTGTTGAAGTGATTAACCGTCGCCTGACAGGGCGTAATTTCCATGTTTATCTCAAACCCGATCGTCTGGTGGATCCGGAGGCTTTTGGCGTTCATGGCATCAGTGATGAATTCCTCGCCGATAAACCGACGTTTGCCGACATCGCTGACGATTTTATTGAATACATTCGCGGCGGCGAATTGGTCATTCATAACGCAACGTTTGATATCGGCTTTATGGATTACGAGTTCGACATGCTCGGCCGTGACCTGCCGAAAACCGAAACGTTCTGTAAAATTACCGACAGCCTGGCCATGGCGCGTAAGCTGTTCCCCGGTAAGCGTAACAATCTCGATGCGCTGAGTGATCGCTACCTGATCGACAACAGCAAGCGTACGCTGCACGGCGCGTTGCTTGACTCCGAAATTCTTGCCGAAGTTTATCTGATGATGACCGGCGGCCAGACCAGCATTAAATTCAGCCACGAAGGCGAGCAAAATACCGGCGCGGACGGATTAGGGATCCAGCGCGTGGCGCGGCCAGCCTCCGGATTGAAAGTTATCGCTGCCACAGAGCAGGAACTGGCGTGGCATGAAGAACGTTTAGATTTAGTGGTTAAAAAAGGCGGTAACTGTTTATGGCGTTCGTAAGCCGCTTATCCGGTCTTTCGGATTGAAACGCACCAGACTGCGGAAAAACTGTGCGGTTGATTGAAAATATCAGGAAAAGCATTGACGTAAAGGCGGCCATTCCTTAATATCCGCTCCGTTCTTAACCAGAACACAGCGCGGAGCGGTAGTTCAGTTGGTTAGAATACCTGCCTGTCACGCAGGGGGTCGCGGGTTCGAGCCCCGTCCGTTCCGCCACTATTCGAGACCATGCTATTGATTAGCATGGCCTTTTTGTTTTCTATATTTTTTGGTATGCCATCAGAGTCTGGCTTGTATGCATCCGCATCGTTCCTCATTGGACACAATTGGATTTTTCGATTTTTTATCATAATGCCGCCAGCATTCCTGGATAGTGTTTCGCGATAATGTCATTTAGCTTATCGATCAGTTCAGGGTGTTTGAGTGTGATATGCGCCGTTCCCTTCTGAAAGTATTTGATCGCGAACATCCCATCCTCATAACTTTTGCTGTGCCGGTTCTCATGAATATGATCACCGAGACGGCGGGTAACGTCCGCGCGGCTGTCGGGAATGGGCTGTCCATCAAGGATCATCAGCATGCGCTCAAGGTCAGCCAGCCGATCACGCTGCCAGCCCCAGTTCAGACCAAATCCCCACCTGTCGCATTTGACCAGCCCCGTCACGATGATTTTCCTGCCAAATTTGCAGGGCGAGTTCGTCTTAAAATTCCACGATAAGCTTTTGAAAACATTAATGACACCGCGTTCAAACACCTCACCTTTGCTCTGATGCAGTTGCTCAAAGGTGCTCAGAATATTGGCTTCAGAGATCTCGGGAATATCGTCCTTTTCCAGGCTGTTATACCACTGGTCGCGAGCCTGAGCGTCCATAATTGAAAGCATCCCCGATTTCTTCATCAGGTCTCGCCATATACCGCGATCCATATTGCGGGTAATGACTTTCATCGCCGTTTCTGTTTTCTCCATCAGCCAACAACCACAGCGAAAATCCTGCTTCATAGCCCAGTCCAGGGCAGTTTTTCCATTGATACTCCGGGTCAGCGTTGAGATATCGTCAAGCTGGTGGATCAGCGTTTCAATTCTCGTCAGCGCGGTATTGCGTCCGGTGACAATACGTTCAATGCTGGTTGAGCAAATCACGCCGGTATGATCAGTTAATACTTCAGGCTCGGTATGCGTCAGTCCTGTCATTTTGGTATTTCCTTTATATAAAGCAAAACGCCAACCGCTACCAGCATGCCACATATTCGCAGGTATCAAGACAAGATCGCTTGGACTGAATCCATGAATTCCCTAATTGAGCTCAGGTTAAGAGGATCTATTGGTGAGGTTGTGGATTTTATCGCGGCACAGCCACACATGCGGCTACCTCGAGCAGTTGAGGAACGTGAGCTTAAGCTGGCGGAGATCGGTGCCGAACCGGTAGATGAAGAACCCCGCCGCGTGACGCAATTACGCAAATTGCGGAATGTGTCCTATACCCAGATTATTGCGCTGGACTGCTTTATTGATGGCAACACCCCATTTGCAACTAAGCATGGTGTAAAGGGCGCGGAGTTTGAAAACGTGCTCGTAATTGTTGGACGTGGTTGGAATAAATACAACTTCGTACAAATGTTAGAATGGATTGATGCAGGGCCACCGGCGGATAAGGTAGAGTTTTTTGAGAACAACCGTAATCTTTTTTATGTAGCTTGCTCGCGCCCCAAAAGACGGCTTGCGGTTCTATTTACTCAAGAGCTAAGTGCCAACGCTACGGTTAAGCTGACAGAATGGTTTGGTAGAGAAAATATTGTGGCGCTTCCCACTAATCCAGAGTTGCAAGAGTTGCATTAGCTAGTCTTCTCAATGAGAGGACAATTATCGGTAATCCTGAGATATTTTTTCATCACGATTTTTTCGTGAAGGCACACGCTGTGTTGGCTTATGGATTAAAACCTAGTTTTAAGTCATGATTTAAAACACTTTTGTAAGTTAATCTGAAAACACACACCATCGTTGGGAACTCTGCTATGGCTGGCGTTAACAAAACTCATCTGACCGAAACGGACATCATCACAAGATTCATCCTGCCTGCAATTCAACAAGCGGGTTGGGATGTGATGACGCAGATTCGCCAGGAGGTAAAACTGCGAGATGGGAAAGTCGTGGTGCGCGGAAAGCTGGCGGCACGCCTGACTGTGAAGTCCGCTGATATCGTGCTTTACCACAAGCCCGGATTGCCGCTTGCGGTTGTAGAAGCGAAGGCCAATAAGTATGAGATGGGTAAAGGCATGCAGCAAGGGCTGAATTACGCTCGTTTGCTTGATGTGCCTTTTGTGTTTGCTTCCAACGGCGATGGTTTTATTTTTCACGACAAAACCAATCCCTCACAACTCGAGTCTGAAATATCGCTCGCCGATTTCCCGACACCGCAACAGCTTTGGGAAAAATATTGCGTCTGGAAAGGATTTACCGCTGAGCAGCTACCTGTCATTAGTCAGGATTATTACGATGACAGCACCGGTAAATCACCGCGTTATTATCAGCTTCAGGCGATTAACAAAACCATAGCTGCCGTCTCTGCCGGACAAAAGCGGGTACTGCTGGTGATGGCGACCGGTACCGGTAAAACCTACACCGCGTTTCAAATCATCTGGCGTTTATGGAAGGCAAAAAATAAGAAGCGGATTTTGTTCCTTGCCGACCGCAATATCCTTGTCGACCAATCCAAAAATAATGACTTTCAGCCTTTCGGCACAGCGATGGCAAAAGTCACCGGAAGGAATATCGACCCGGCGTATGAAATTCAGCTGGCGCTTTATCAGGCCATTACCGGGCCGGAAGAACATCAGAAAGCGTACAAACAGGTCGCACCGGATTTCTTCGATCTCATTGTGATTGACGAATGCCATCGCGGCAGCGCGTCGGAAGACAGCGCATGGCGCGAAATTCTTGATTATTTCAGCAGCGCCACGCAGATCGGCCTGACGGCAACGCCGAAAGAAACAGATGAAGTGTCCAATACCGATTACTTCGGAGAATCGGTTTATACCTATTCTCTAAAAGAAGGGATCGAAGACGGTTTTCTGGCGCCCTACAAAGTGGTCCGTGTGGATATCAATGTGGACGTACAGGGCTGGCGGCCCATTAAAGGGCAACTGGATAAATATGGTCAAGCCATTGAGGATCGTATTTATAACATCAAGGATTTTGACCGTAACCTGGTCATTGAAGAACGAACAATGCTGGTGGCGCAGACCATAACCGACTACTTAAATCGCACCAACCCGATGGACAAAACTATCGTTTTTTGTAACGACATCGACCACGCAGACAGGATGCGCCACGCGCTGGTGATCCTCAACGCAGAACGGGTGCTGGAAAACGAAAAGTATGTGATGAAAATTACGGGTGATGATGCCATCGGCAAAGCGCAGCTGGATAACTTTATCAATCCGAAAAAGCCGTATCCGGTTATTGCCACCACCTCCGAGCTGATGAGTACCGGTGTCGATGCCCAAACCTGCAAGCTGGTAGTGCTGGACCAAAACATTCAGTCCATGACCAAATTCAAACAGATCATCGGGCGCGGTACGCGTATCAACGAGAAATTCGGCAAACTGTGGTTCACCATTCTCGACTTCAAAAAGGCCACGGAACTGTTTGCCGATGAACGTTTTGATGGCGTGCCGGAAAAAGTGATCCGCACCACGCCGGAGGACATCTCCGATCCGGATTCTGAGTTTGATGAAATGCTGGAAGATGAATCTACGGATGAAATACCGGATCCTGATACCTTAGCGGTTCACGAAACACCGGGGGAATATAACGTTACACCCGATCCGGATTTCGTGCCTTTTGAAGAAGATGACGAGCGTCCAATCCGTAAATTCTATGTGAATGGCGAAGAAGTAAAAGTCCTGGCAAAACGCGTTCAGTATTACGATGCGGACGGAAAACTGGTGACAGAATCCTTCCAGGATTACACCCGCAAAACCCTGCTGAAAGACAAAGACTACGCATCGCTTGATGATTTTACCCGTAAGTGGCAGTCTGCCACCCGCAAACAGGTGATCATCGATGAACTGAAGGAACTGGGTATTTTGTGGGAAGTGCTGGCGGAAGAGGTGGGTAAAGATCTCGACCCGTTTGATCTGCTCTGTCACGTCGTTTACGGTCAGCCACCGCTGACGCGTCGTGAGCGCGCGGACAACGTGCGTAAGCGTAATTATTTCACCAAATATTCCGCCCCCGCACAGAACGTTTTGAATACGCTGCTGGACAAATATGCCGATCAGGGTGTGCACGAAATTGAAGATATTCAGGTGCTAAAACTGAAACCTTTCGATACCCTTGGCCGCCCGTTAGAGATCATCAAAAACAGCTTTGGCGATAAAAAATCCTATGAGAACGCCGTGAACGAACTGGAAAACGAAATCTACCAGCCGTCGCCACGCTCCGCCTGACTGCACGACACTTTTCTGCCACCGGGAGTTTTGGCTGCCGGTGGCAACATTTTTTGAAGTATGGAAACCACTATGTCTATTAGCTCCGTCATTAAATCCCTGCAGGACATCATGCGTAAAGACGCCGGTGTCGATGGTGATGCTCAACGTCTTGGCCAGCTTTCATGGCTGCTGTTCCTGAAGATTTTCGATACGCAGGAAGAAGAGCTGGAACTGGAGCAGGATGATTACCGTCTGCCGATCCCGCAGCGTTATCTGTGGCGCACCTGGGCGGCCAATAATGAAGGCATTACCGGCGATGCGTTGATGGAGTTTGTTAACGACGACCTGTTCCCGGCACTGAAAAATCTGACTGCGCCGCTCGATACTAATCCACGCGGTTTTGTCGTGAAGCAGGCCTTCAGCGATGCCTACAACTACATGAAAAACGGCACCCTGCTGCGCCAGGTCATCAACAAGCTGAACGAAATTGATTTCAGTAACAGTAATGAACGCCACCTGTTTGGTGATATTTACGAACAGATCCTGCGTGATTTACAAAGCGCCGGTAACGCTGGTGAGTTCTATACCCCGCGCGCCGTAACGCGTTTTATGGTGAACCGCATCGACCCGAAACTGGGCGAATCCATTATGGATCCGGCCTGCGGCACCGGCGGTTTTCTGGCCTGTGCGTTTGACCACGTCAAAGAACATTACGTCAACACCACCGAAGACCGTCAGATACTGCAAAAGCAGATTTTTGGTGTCGAGAAAAAGCAGCTTCCACATCTGTTATGTACCACCAACATGTTGCTGCACGGCATTGAAGTGCCGGTGCAGATTCGCCACGACAACACGTTGAACAAGCCGCTCTCCTCATGGGATGAGCAGCTAGACGTGATTGTTACCAACCCGCCGTTTGGTGGCACCGAAGAAGACGGTATCGAGAAGAACTTCCCGGCCGAAATGCAGACCCGCGAGACTGCCGATCTGTTCCTGCAACTGATCGTCGAAGTGCTGGCCGATAAAGGTCGCGCAGCCGTCGTTCTGCCGGACGGCACCTTATTTGGTGAAGGCGTAAAAACCAAAATCAAAAAGATGCTGACCGAAGAGTGCAATCTGCACACCATCGTGCGTCTGCCTAACGGCGTGTTTAGCCCGTACACCGGCATCAAAACCAATATTCTGTTCTTCACCAAAGGCCAGCCGACCAAAGACATCTGGTTCTACGAACATCCATACCCGGCAGGTGTGAAGAACTACAGCAAAACCCGCCCAATGAAGTTCGAAGAATTCCAGACAGAAATCGACTGGTGGGGTAATGAAGCCGATGGCTTTGCCAGTCGTATAGAGAGCCATCAGGCCTGGAAAGTGGGCATCGACGAAATCATTACCCGCAACTTCAACCTCGACATTAAAAACCCGTATCAGGGCGAAACCATCAGCCATGATCCGGATGAACTGCTAAGTCAGTATCAGCAGCAGCAAACTGAAATCAGCGCACTGCGTAACCAGCTGCGCGATATCCTCGGTGCTGCGCTTTCCGGTAAAGGAGCGAACTGATGGCTGTCGAACAACTGATCACCCAACACATTGATACCTGGACGTCTGCCCTGCGCACCCGTTCCACCGCCGGGCGCGGAACATCGGGCAAAATTGACCTGTACGGCATCAAGAAGCTGCGAGAGCTGATCCTCGAACTGGCCGTGCGCGGCAAACTGGTACCGCAGGATCCGAATGATGAACCCGCGTCTGAATTACTGAAACGCATTGCGGCTGAAAAAGCCGAGCTGATGAAACAGGGGAGGATTAAAAAGCAGAAGCCTTTGCCAGAAATTAGCGAAGATGAGAAGCCGTTTGCGTTGCCGAAGGGATGGGAGTGGACGGCTTTAAAAAATATATGCCTACTTGAGAATGGTGATCGGAGTAAAAACTACCCGAATAAATCTACACTTGTTGAGTCCGGAGTGCCGTTTGTCAATGCAGGACATTTGGTTAATGGTGGAATAGATGAAAATGAAATGACATTTATTAAAAATGAGCATTTCAATTCCTTACGCTCAGGTAAGTTTCATCATGGAGATATCTTAT
>NZ_JAFMOS010000348.1 GCF_019049755.1 Rahnella perminowiae | reverse complement strand
CAACACACTACTAGCTAGTTCATCATTCTGATCCAAGACAAACGCCTCGTCGATATAGAGTGGAACAACTACGCGTCGAATTCCGTCAGCCCGCATATACCCGGACACAGCCCTTATTGACCATTCTATTTCCGGACTCATGTAGAGTATAGGCTGTCCAGGGCGATGATACCGTCCGCTACTTTCTGGTCCTGGCAGATCAAGGACATGAGCCAGTTTATCTATGCGTACAGTGCGAAAAAAATATCCACTCATTCTTCTTAAAAATTTCTTGTCGGCCTGATTCATATAACCTCGCAGAATTAACAAATGTGCCTTATACGAAGAAGGTAATCTGTCCGATAGTGCATATCCAATGTTACAAAATGTCCACTTCTGGCACACAGCAGACAAACACGTGACGCTGAAGGTCTGCTGCGAGCGAGGAGCGGACATTGTGCCTGAAAATGTAGCCGGACAACTGCGTTTGGATATACTTTATTCCCAAGGTAAACCTTGCTCCCAGCTTTCCACAAGCAGGTCAATAAAGGCCCGAATTCGCGGGGATAAATGTCGTTTACTGGGATAAATGAGCCGAATAGGTTCCGGAGGGAAAGGATACTCCTCAAGCACCGGTATCAGCTTACCACTACGTAAATCCTCCCCTAGCAAATAGGTCGGTAAGTGAACGATACCAAATCCGGAAATTGCCGATGCCCGCATGGCTTCCGAACTGTCGAGGTTTAGCCGCCCGGGTCCTTCATACACAAAAGTACCTTCCGGAGTCGCAAACCGCCAGCTGCGTCTCTTTTCTGCACTCAGAAGAAAAATAGTGTCATGCCCGGTTAAGTCTGCGGGCGTTTCTGGAACGCCCCGTGAGGACAAATATTCTGGAGATGCACAAGTGACAATGTGCTGCGAAGCAATCGTTCGGGTAAGAATGCGCGAGTCATCGCGGGGTTCACCGATGCGAATGGCAATATCAAAGCCTTCTTCAATAAGATCAACAAACCTGTCGCTAAAGGACACCTCCGCACGAAGTTCCGGCCACTTTTTCAGATAAACATCCAGAATGGGAAGGATATGGCGCTGCCCAAAAGAAAGCGGAGCACTCAGCCGGAGAGTCCCCGTTGGTTTCCCCCTGCGCATGGCCATGGCGGCATCGACCTCTTCCAGGTCATCCAGTATCTGTCGGCAACGGTCGAACATGACCCTCCCTTCATCAGTCAGACTCAGACTCCGGGTGGTACGGTTAAGGAGACGAACACCCATACGCGTTTCGAGCCTGACAATACTCTTGCCAATGGCAGAACGAGTGAGCCCGAGGGAACCCGCTGCGTGGGTGTAACTCCCGGCTTTTACAGCCGCGACGAATGCGGCGATATCACCAATGCTGTTGATCTCCATGCTTAATTTATCTCCTTTAATACGGGCTTTAACGCACCCTGATACGGGAAGCACATTCCCTAAATGTTTATATACTATAGGTTCCTGTTATTTTTTAACGCAAATACAAACAGGAATAAAAATGCTGAATCAACAAACCAAACAAGCCGTAAAAGAATGGTCAGAAAGCCTGGCCGGCCTGGGTCCAATCCTTACGGGTGAGGATACCGTAACGCCTATGAGTGAGGTACGTGACGCCTATACCCGTATGCTGGCTAAAAATCCTGCACCTTCCGGTATCAGTTTTACTGAAGTCGACATGGGGGGCGTACCGGGCACGCTGGTGACGCCTGACAAACTTGAAACTGATGCCATCGTTATGTACATCCACGGCGGGGCTTATATTGTCGGCGAACCGGCGGGCTATCACGGTATTGGTGGTAACTACGCCAGCATGCTGGGCGCACGGGTTTACATGCCGGATTACCGTCTGGCACCGGAGTATCCTTTCCCCACGCCCGTTACCGATACCGTTCGTGCGTATGAGTGGTTGATTGAACAGGGCTTTGATGCCAGCAAAATCTTACTGGCGGGCGAGTCTGCGGGCGGAGCAATGGTGGTTACCATTATGGTAGCTGCACGTAATAAAGGCCTGCCACTTCCGGCCGGCGGTGTTTCCATTTCCCCATGGGCCAACCTTGAGCATACGGGCGTCTCCATGACCAACCGGGAAGGTCTTGATCCTCTGAACACCAAGGCCGGCCTGGATTTCCTGGCACGCACCTTCCTGGGCGATGCGTTACCTAATCACCCAATGGCATCACCGGTGTTTGCGGATGTGACGGGTCTGCCGCCGGTGCTGGTTCAGATTGGCGAGAATGAACTGATGCTGAGCGACGCGATGCGGCTCGCAACTCATCTGGGTGATAACCGGGTTCGCGTAAATTTGGAGGTTTGGCCGGGTATGTTCCACGCCTGGCATTTCTTCTCCACGCTGCAGCCAGAAGCAGTGCAGGCTCTGGAGAGCTCCGTCGCCTTTATGAAGCAGGTCCTGCGGGATGCTGCGAAGTAATCATCAATGATGAACTAAATAACGGGCGCGACTGACTGCGCCCGTCAGGAGTGAAAATCCCCCATTTACAGATACAACTCACTTATCCGCCGGATCTTGCCTCACATAGCGCATATAAGCGCGTATTCCGCCTGGGCCGCCTGACCTTCGGCTTTATTATTATGCCGCTTGAAGGTTAACCAGTCGGCCTTCCTGATAATAGGCCGGATTATCCAGGAGAAAACGTATGACTCAGGGGGGTGAAATCTACGGTGCTCATTACCGGGCAAGAATGGAAACAGACGCTCACAATCATTGGTCAATATGCTTGAGCGAATATAATTCTGGCAGGCTTGCGGTCGCTGATGTATCAGGCACTGATATCTCATTATCTCGTAACAGATGAACGCTGCGCGCTCGTTAACAGTGCCGGCAACTCTTTTTTCAGTTCTTCAATCAAGGCTCTCACTTTAGGAAGCACCGTGTGAGTCCTGGGCCACATTGCAGAAATGGGGGTGGGCGGTGCCTGAAAGGTGGGTAGAATTGCACGAAGCTGCCCCTTTTTGATGGCATCACCGCATAACCAGTCCGGAAGTTGCGTCACCCCACATCCTGCGATAGCCGCTTCCAGCATGGCTTGACCATTATTAAAACGGTAGGCTGAGGAAACAACATGTCTTACAACGTGCCCCTCTTTGCCCCGGATTAGCCAGTAAGTTTGCCCGTCTGATGGTAACCCTGAAATGCATCTGTGTGATGAAAGCTCACGAAGATCAATGGGGATGCCTGCTCGTTCCAGATAGCCCGCTGAGGCACAAATGATAAGCCTTTGCTCGCCCAGGCGGGTGGCAACCAAATCACCTGAGTCAGGCAGGGGGCCAAGCCTCAGTGCAAGGTCAAAGCCGTCTGTCGCGGGGTCGCGAACCCGATCGCTGAAATCAACTTCGATATTCAGGGCCCGGTATTTTAACGCCATGATATTGAGTAAGGGCATAATGAAAAGGTGCCCAAAGGCCACGGGAACCGTCAGCCGCATCAGTCCAGACGGCTCGACTATCCCCGCCTCTATTCTGCTTTCGGCATCTGAAATCATATCCAGAGCAACAGTGCAGCGATTGAAATAGATCTCACCTTCCGGTGTCAGCGACAGGCTTCGCGTACTGCGGTTGAGTAAGCGAACCCCCAGCCGAATTTCCAGACGCTTGATGCTTTTGCTGAGTGCAGAACGCGTCACGCCTAAACCCTCAGCTGCAGCAACGAAACTGCCTTTTCTGACGACTTCAGTAAATTCCTGTACGCCATTGAGTTGTGCCGTCACAAATATTGGTTCCTTTATCTCAACACTGAGGGTCTTTTTGCCCAGGTAATCATGGCCTTCAAATAAGGATAAGATCGTTGCTAACAGATTTTTACCATGAAATGGCTTCAGGAGACAGAATGAGCGAGTTACTGAATATCTATACAATGAATGGAATAAAGCTTAATAATCGTGTCGTTATGGCACCAATGACCCGATCGCGGGCCTATGACCATGTTCCCACTGACAGTATGGTCACCTACTATCGCCAGCGCGCAACAGCAGGTTTAATTGTTTCCGAAGGTTCACCTGTTTCAATGGAAGGCCGTGGACAGGCTTACACGCCGGGAATTTACACTGACGAACAGATAGAGGGCTGGAAAAAGGTGACTGAGGCAGTACATGCGCAAGGTGGGAGAATATTCATCCAGCTTTGGCACGTAGGTCGTTCCTCTCACATTGCTCACCAGCCTGATGGGCAGGCACCGGTCAGCTCCGTCTCACGCGTTGCAGAAGGCTGCACCACTCACATTCCCGGTGATAACTGTCAGTCTGTACGCGTATTTCACAGCCAGCCCCGCGCATTAGCAACGGATGAAGTCCCGCGGGTGACACAGGATTTCGTTCGGGCGGCTAAAAATGCTATCGAGGCGGGTTTTGACGGTGTGGAGATCCACGCGGCTAACGGCTACATCTTCGAGCAATTTATCAATGGTGGACTTAACGACAGGACAGACCGCTATGGAGGTAATATTGCTAATCGCCTGCGGTTTACGCTGGAAACGGTGGATGCCGTCTCTGCAGCCATCGGGAGTCATCTGACAGGTATCCGTATTGCACCCTTTGGCCGCCTGCAGGATATGCATGGCTTTGATGATGAGCAGGATACCTGGTTATCTTTGGGTATCGAACTGCGTCGTCGACATCTCGCATATGTGCATTTGAGCGATCAGGAATCTCTGGGAGCTCAGGCCATTCCTGCTGGCTTTCTGACAAAGTTTCGCGAGGCCTACGAAGGTACCCTCATCGTCGCGGGCAGCTATACACAGGAGCGTGCAGAACTGGCACTCAGAGAAGGTTATGCCGACTTAATCGCATTTGGGCGTCCTTTCATAGCCAATCCTGATCTCGTTAAACGCATGAAAAATGGGTGGCCGATAGCTATTCCTGATAAGGATACGTTCTATACCGGGCGAGATGCAGGTTATATAGATTATCCCACGTATCACGTGGATTAAGCTTCCCTGAAACAGAAATGCATCTGAAATGCATCCTATCCGCATGCTCGCTAAGGGTCCCGACAACTATTTTTGAGTTCGTCTGATCTGCTCCCTTATGAGTAGCACACTCAATTGTTGGTGACGTCCGCTCCTGACCAGCAGACAAACACGTGACGCTGAAGGTCTGCTGAGAGCGAGCAGCGGACCTTTTATAAAGACTTTTTCATAAAGATACGGCTTGTTCCTTCGGGTTTGCAGCCAATACGTCCGAATTCTTGCCAACCGTGCTTTTTATAGAAATCAGGGGCCTGAAAGCTAATTGTGTATAAGAATGCCGAAGTGCATCCCCTTTTTCTTCCTTCCTCTTCGAAGCGGTTAAGTATTTCTGTACCAACCCCCATATTCCGCAACTCCGGTGGAAGATAGAAAAGGTCTATAAAAAGTAGGCCTAACGAAGAGCGCCCTTGCATTCCGCCTAATATTTCACCAGTTTCATTTGATTTTACCAATACAGATAATTGCTGACGATCACTCATCCCCGTCATTAAATCATTGAAACTGTTCAAACCTTCTTCAATAGGAAGTAATTGTTCCGCATTTGGATTGGCGCAGACTTCTAAATTTATCCCCTCGACAAAGCTATTCATTTCAAATGTCCTTTTAAAT
>NZ_JAFMOS010000349.1 GCF_019049755.1 Rahnella perminowiae | reverse complement strand
GTATAAAGTTTTCCTGGATAATTTTAACGTTGGTTTCTGACCCTGATCTGCCCGTTGAAGGATTAAGGGCAGTTATCAGCGAAAAGCCGAATTATTATCCCAACTGGTAAAGTGGTATCAGGAAGCAAAAAGATATCTAATCAAAGTGTTAATAAAGAAAACTCCGCTATATGAATTCATTACATTGGGAAAAACCTCTTACTACGGAGTTTTGCTAAATGGCCGGAGCGAAGCAGAGCAGAACACCCCACCACGGTTGATCGGAACCTGCTCCGCCCGGCACAGCATACAGTATGGGGAACATGTGCAACCGATACAATATTTAGCGTTTTCCACAGAAACGGGGCCGATGAGTAGGAGGCGGAAAAATTGGCGTTTTAGCGAACTCTTATTAAGCGCGCAGAGTTGAGTACTGAATAATCGATTTCGTAAAGCTTTCGTTCTGCGCGGGTTGGGAAAGGATTCTCAATTTTGATGATTGTTTTTAACTCTCAGGCTAACCAACCTGCTTCATAATAAGATGCGCACGCCTGAAGGAAATCCTCTTGTCTAAATTCTCTGATCTTTCCCCAAAGTAACGATAGCTACAGCGGTTCCGACCTCCGTCAGGCTATCGGTCGTGAGGAAGCGTTCATTTTTCAACCAATAATATCTCTTCCCCTGTTCGAACGTCAGGCTGCCATCGCCTTATTTCTAGCGTTTTTAGACCATTCGCAATTCGAGTTCCGGCAGGCCGAACAATTGAAAGTGCTTTCATTGTAGGCTCATCAATATTTATTAACATATCAGGATGTCCACCTTTGGCACAGAGCTGCCGAAGCAACATGAAGGGGCTGTTATGAAAAACGGACATAGCATCCTCGAGATAGCCAGAAATCAGAGCTGTCCCATCACCCGTTTCAGGTGGTGCTTTTCCAGGCAGGATACTTTATTCTGATCATAGTCTCTTTGTAGGATATAGCCATGATAACAGTAGAGAAATCAGATCCATTTTCTTCAGAATCCCAGCGATTAATCGAAATGCTGTCGGCAGAACTTGCCGCTATTACGGGTGATAACGGCAAAAGCAATTTCACTGTTGATGCAATGAATGGTGACAAAGCGTTATGGATATTGGCAAAGAATGCTCATGGCGATGCGATAGGATGTGGCGCTATCCGGCCATTGACGCATAATATTGCCGAACTTAAAAGAATGTTTTCAGACCGCAGTGTGCCAGGCGTTGGTAACGCTTTACTTACTTTTCTGGAAACCTCCGCAAAAGAAATGGGATATCTCGAGCTGAGGCTGGAAACTCGACATATCAACCATCGGGCCGTAAATTTTTACGAGAAAAATGGGTATATCCGTATTGAGAATTATGGCCCATACATAGGCAGAGAAGAGGCAGTCTGTTTCTCAAAGGCATTGTGCTAATTGCATTAATGGATCCTGATGTCTGCGCTTGCCACTATAAAAAAGAGTTGTCATACCTGCTACTAGCGATGAGCAGACGTTGAATCTGAAAGAGGAACTGGTCAGAGTGAACTTTTTTCGAATGAGGTATCACCCATCAAGGTGATACCGTTTTAACAGGCGCAAATCTGAAATCAACGAAATGATGGTGATATCCGATTGGCTTATCCTCATACATAGCATCAACTGATTGAAGATCTTACTGTAGGAAACCTATATGAATGAACTCAGTGTTGTGAGCGGCAAATTGCAGATTTTATCCATCATTGGAGATCCGATAGTTCAGGTAAGCGCGCCGCTTATGATAAATGCGGCTCTTCATAGAGAAAGTATTCCCGACGTATTGATGGTTCCGCTCCATGTTGACCCCACCGGTCTAGAAAATGTACTTAATGGCCTAAAGGCTATACAGAATTTTCGTGGGGCTATTATAACAATGCCCCACAAGCAACAGACGCTTTCCTTTCTTAATTCAGCAAGTGAAACTGCGACAGCGGTTGGGGGGTGTAATGTTATCAGAAGAGATAACAAGGGAATGTTGTACGGCGATATGCTTGACGGTGAAGGGTTTGCATGGAGTCTCCTAGACCGAGGGATCAATATTGAAGGAAGTAAAGTTTATCTGGCAGGGACAGGTGGCGCTGGCTCAGCCATCGCACACGCCATTGCAGAGCGGAAACCTTCTGAACTGACCATTTACAACCGGACTCCGGAAAAATCAATTGCACTGATTAATAAGCTCTCTGTTCTTTTCCCGCAGATAAAGATTAAGGCCGGCACTAGCGTTCCGAAACGGGTTAATATTGCAATCAATGCAACATCTTTGGGGATGGGGGGAAATACTGATTTGCCTTTCTCTGTTGAAAAGCTCGGGCCAAGGACACTTGTATGCGACATTGTAATTTTTCCAGAAAAAACCCGCCTTCTCACTCTGGCCGAACAGAAGAAACTACCCATTCATACCGGCAGAGCAATGCTTAGCGCTCAGATTAAGTTGATGCTAAATTTTATGCTTCGTCCGGAAAATTAATGCGTTCTCAGATTCATAGACGTCCGAGTCAGGCACGGAACTCCCTATGCAAAGGTTCTAGGGCAGCGGGGAGCGGACGTTCCGTTTGCATCAGGGTTCAAGAGAGCATCGACATGAAAGTGCCAATCATATTCTTACTAAACCGAAGCGACGAAGACCTTTAAAGGCTAATACCTCAAATGACCTGCTAAAAATTAGTTTTTATGGTTTGATTACTTACTGGCGTATAAGCATGCGTATCTGCTTGCCGCGATAGTTAACATAATCTTGAAACTGGAAACCAAAACGCTCAGCCAGATAATTTGAACGTTTATTTTCTTCGTCAATGATACAGCATACTGGGGAGGAAAATGTCTGGTCGGCCCATAGTAAAACTGCGGCCAGTGCTTCAGACGCATAACCTTTGCCACGAACCTCTGGAATCAACGTCCATCCAGCTTCCGGGTATTTCAACTCAGGTGTGATATCACGATGAGCATCCTGGAAACCAAACGAACCAGCATAACAACCTGTTGTTTTCTCAAACACTGCCCAGTAGCCATACCCTAACGCCTGCCAGTGCCCGATATAACGTAATATGCGGGTCCAAACCATTTCTGCTGTTGGATTCTCACCGCCATTAATTTTAGCCATTTCAGGATTGCTCCAGCACGCCATAAGCGTTGGAAACTCGTCGAGCGTAAATTGCTTTAAAATCAGTCGTTCTGTTTCAAGTCGAGGCGCTTGCTGAGCTGTCATCACTTCTCCTGATTTTAGCATACTTGATGCGGCTGTTTTACCACCATGCACGTTGCTTCTTTCACGGGCAATCAAACTGTACCAACGTCCGCCCCTGGCACAGAGCAGCCCGACGCGGACAAACTGTCAGCTGTGAGCGAAAAGCCGAAGTTGGAAATTGAGTCGCCTCGGCTATTGCTAGCATTGCCGTGTGTTAGTAAACGGAGAGTAAGTCACGATTTGCCATTCCGGTCAGTCCGTTTTTAAAAGAATGAGTGAGCAATGATTCAACTGTATGAGGCTGGAGCAAGCCTGATTTTTTCCCATTCTTCAGGGTCATGACCGGGTATTAATATCGCGTTATATCGCTCGGTAAGCTGGCGCAGCTTTTGGACAGACTGAGCAACATCAGTGGCTGACGTCATCAGGCCAGGGAGCGCCCTCTCATGGTAATGATCTAAGGTGTAAGCCGCATCAATCGCTAGCGTAAAATTTGTACCACTGGATAATCTGATAAGAAAAGATTGATGTCCGGGTGAATGCCCTGGCGTGAAAATGCACTGTAACGTGCCATCACCGTAAAGGTCATAGTTATCCTCAGACAACCCGTTTAGAAAAAGCCAGTTGAGGCCAGGATGATCGTAATCGAATCGGCAATAGGCTCCAGATGTAAACCAGTCAGGAGCAAAGGCATATTCATACTCTCGCCTCTGAACCACATGGGTGGCATGTGGGAAGCGACCAATCGCGCCAGTATGATCAGAGTGCAAATGGGACAGTACCACGTAGCGGATATCTTCTGGTGCGACGCCAATCCTTTTAAGCTGTTCCAGGCAGCCCTCTTCTTCTGACATCACCGGTTTAAACTGCTCTACAGCACTTCCCCAATAGGCACAGGGGTCTTTCAATCCTTCTACAGCCAGACCACCGTCAATCAGGGTAAAACCATCCGGATGTGTCAGAAGGAACCAAGGGACCGGAATATCATAACTCTCTCCCACTCCCTGATTCATCCGAATATGGTGATATTTACAATGCTGCGTTCCTGACTGGAACATGAAAAGTTTGATATCTGACATAATTATCTTCCACTAATAAATCAATAAAATAGATTCATATTTTGCTTAACTCTTACTTGAGCGTTGAGTTTTCATCATCTCGCAGAAGAACAGTAGATGCCTGTATCGAATTACTTTTATCGGTAAAACCAATATAATCGCCAAATGGATCTCTTCTCAGCAATGCGCATATTCATCAGGGTGGTTGAGCGGGGCAGCATGTCGGCTGCAGCCCGCGATCTCGGCATTGGCCAACCCGCCGTCAGTGAAAGAATAGAAAAACTGGAAGCACATCTTGGTACGCGTTTGCTAAGGCGCAACACGCGGAACATGTCTCTGACGCAGAGCGGTAATTTGTTTTATGAGAGAAGTAAAGCGGCGATTCAGGCGGCACAGCACGCTCTTTCTGTGAATGAAGAAAATCAGGGGCTACAAGGCAAAATCCGTATTGCGGCACCTTATTCTGCCGGGGAAAGCTTACTGATGCCTGCATTGTTACAGCTTCAGAACGAACATCCGGGGCTGCAGGTCGATGTCATTTTTAACGACCGTGTCATCGATCCGGTCACTGAGGGTGTGGATTTATCATTGAGGCTAGGAGATGTCTCAGAAGGATTTTTTGTCGCACGTCCACTTGGTAGCGTGCGCAGAGTAATACTGGCCTCCCCTGCTTTGCTGGCTAAAATGGGTTATCCGCACTCTCCAGATGCGCTGGCTGGTTATCCATTTGCCGCTGTTTCTAGCGTATTTGCCAGTAATCGCATTCCATTGATCACCCCTGAAACCCAACTCATTAATGTTCCCGTCAACGTTAAATTTCAGTCCACGCACTGGCGAAGTGTCCTCTCCTATTTATTAGCTGGACTTGCCATTGGTGTTTTGCAATTTCCGGTTTGCAGAAACGAAATTGAAAAGGGAACGCTAATCCCCCTTTTAAGCCACTACCAGCTCCCGCCTTTTAGTGCCTGGTTGCTCCATCCACCGGCGGGCATGATGTCATATGAAACGCGAATTTGCGCATCTCTGCTGGAGGGGTATCTCAGAGAGTCTCTGCTTGAGTTGATGTGATACGAATAACGTCCGCTCCTGGTACAGGCTGTGTGAAAACTCGGTTTTTGCATTATCTGAGTACTATCCCCGTTCAGGAACGCAAGATATTCCAGATATTGACTGCATTCGGAGTAATTTAGATATAGAGGCAGTTCGAGGCTTTTGAAGCCTGGTATCGAGGGCTATTGAGTGGTTATCAGGGGCTAAAGCGGTTATACCCGCTAGTTGTATTGCTCTCGCAGCTTAATGGCCAATCCTTCATTACCCAAGATCGACATCATTCTTTTCAGGTTATAAGCC
>NZ_JAFMOS010000350.1 GCF_019049755.1 Rahnella perminowiae | reverse complement strand
CATTGAAATAGCTGCCCCGAAGTCCTTACACATTTCAAAATTAATATTATCCACCCCTTATCTACAATTTCGATAGTCGCATCGAAATTATCCATTAGAGCAAAGATAGCAATTGTTCTATTAATAACGTTAGCAGCGTGTTTAAGGTTTGCCATCGTAACGGGAAAGTTTATTTCCATGAAGCTGAAAAAGAATAGGGAGTATTAAATGTTTATCCGGCCACTTAAATTAACTCAGCACGTCGATGTGCAGGGTTCAGAAAAAGCGCCTGCGTTGGTACTTCTGCATTCTTTGGGAACGGATTTGCACTTGTGGGATTTGCAAATGCCGCGTCTGACGGAACGTTATCGTGTGATCCGCCTGGATATCCGCGGGCACGGATTAAGCGCGGTCGATTCTTTGCGATTTACCATGGCAGATTTGGCCGACGATGTCGTGGCGGCACTCGATCATCTCCAAATCGATCAGTTCTATGTTGCCGGGGTTTCAATCGGCGGAACAATTGCGCAATGGATTGGATTCAAGATACCCAAACGAGTACAGGGAATGATTATTGTCGATACGGCACTGGTGAATGCCGCTCCGCCTTCGCTCTGGCGGGCACGGGCTGAAGATGTCTTTCACCACGGTGTTGAACACCTTGAGATGGGGATTTTAAGTAAATGGGTGACACCGAAATTTATCGATACGCCAGACGCAGACGGCCTGAAGCAGATGTTGCGTCGGACAACGGTTGAAGCTTTCGCAGGTTGTTCCTACGCCATCGCTGATACCGATCTGACAGATATGGATATTCCGGGGGTAAGGGCTGTGGTGGTGAGAGGGAGTGAAGATCAGCTTACGCCCCAGGACTACGCGCAACGTCTGGCTGAAAAGCGCAACGCCCCATTGCATATCATACCCGGCGCAGCCCATTTACCGAATTTTGAGCAACCCGAAGCGCTCACTGATGAAATCATCTCGTTCATTGAGAACAAGAATACGCATTAACACCCGGAGCAGGTATTCAGCGCGGGTCAGAGGCGCACGGGCGTCGTTAATGAGTCAATTTTGCAGGCAGATGATGAAAAAATCTGAAGCGCGAACGGAGTAAATCCTATGAATCGTCGGTTATTTATTGGTGGAAGCCTGGGGTTGTGCGCAGGTGCTGTAATACTTCCGGCTGCGTTAAAAGGGGTTATGGCACAGAGGGATGTTATCGAGATGCAACTGGCGAATGGAACAGTAAGCATCCGTTTATTTCCTGATTTGGCACCCGGGCATGTTGAACGCATAAAATCGCTGGTAGAGGCCAGGTTTTATGACGGCATGCCGTTTAGCCGGGTTATAGAAGGTTTTATGGCACAAACGGGTGACCCGATAAAAGATCCCGGTCTGGATTACCGGAGATTACCGGCGCTGGCCGCAGAGTTTAACCGCATGCCTTTTGAACGCGGTACCCTCGGCATGGCCAGATCACGGTATCCGCACAGTGCCAGCCATCAGTTTTTCATTACCTCCGCCAGAGCAGGTTTTTTAGACCAGAACTACACGGCTTTTGGGAAGGTCACGAGTGGCATAGAGTTAATTGACCAACTCCGCCGGGGGGCTTCGGACACGGGCACGGTGGCTAATCCCGATGTCATAAAAAGCATGCGATTAGCCCCTGTCAGAACAGCATAAGGCCCTCTGACTGCCTAAATAACTCGCCGAAGGAGTCGATGTCATATGCCCAGCATTACTCTCTATACCTCAGCCAGTCACCGGTTAGATGCCGGGGTTTTTGCTGAATTTTCAACCACCTTAACCCGTCTTGCCAAAGAGATTCTGAAAGCGAAAGAAAATAATATTCACATCAGCTACCTCACCGCAGAGATAGGTTTCGGTACGCCGGTCTATTTTGAAGCAAAACTAAGGCAGGAAGTTTTCCGAACCGTGTCCGTGTTGGATGAATTCATGCATCAGGTTGATTTATTAATTAAGGAGAAAACAGGAGTCACAGCAAGAATTCGCTGTTTCTCTTTTGAAGCAGGTAATATTTATGCAAAGAACTAAGGAACAGATTATGAATGTTAGTTTTCCAACAAGAGATCTCGGCGATATATCGGTTACTGCGGTTAGCGATGGCTATCTGCACGTCGACTTCGGGATGCTTTCAAATGTGGACGAGGAAGAGTGCAAAACCATTCAGCGCAGTGCGAAAATCAGTGAACTCAATGCGGTTCATATTAATACCTTCTTAATCCGCCGGCAGGATAAAAATATTCTTATTGATAGCGGAGCAGGGGGAGTTAAGGGATGGGGGGGCAGGCTGATTGCCAATCTGGACCGGTTGGGGATACAACCTGACAATATTGACGCTGTACTTCTCACCCATGCCCATCCCGATCATATCGGTGGATTGCTCACCGCAGAAGGCGACGCTGTATTTGTTAATGCTGAACTGGTGATAAACAGCGATGAATTCAATTATCTGCAAGACGATGAGAATTTCGCAGCCGTCAGTGATCGCGTAAAAGGTAATTTCCTGCTGGCGCGAAGTATATTCAAAAAGTATCAGAAAAATCTTCGTCTCATCGATCATGGCGAGGTATTTCCTGGTGTTTTTGCGATCCCGCTGAAGGGACATACGCCGGGGCATACGGGTTACCGGATTGAAGGTAGCAAAGGTAGCGTATTAATCTGGGGGGACATTGTTCATTTCCCCCATATTCAACTGCTAAAACCGGAAGTTGCGATCGCCTTTGACTACGATCCTCACATGGCGGCAGAGATCCGCTCCCACATGCTGGAGAAGGTGAGCTCGGAAAGAATTCTTGTCGGCGGTATGCATTTTGGCGAGCAAGGATTCGGTTATATTGAAAAACGTGAATCCGGATATGGGATCGTCGGTTTCAATTAATTAAAAGCTATTATCAGAACATTCTGCTCTGTAAATAATGTATTTCCTGACCGGCAGCGCAACGATTAAATGGGGCAACCTGTCTGGCTCTGCTTAAGTTGCTTTGCCGTTATTAATTTTTTTACTGTGTAACATTGTCGCTATGCTACTGAATAAATTCTCAGGTTTAAAATACTATCCTCGGGGGGAGCAAAATGAATCCTGCAATAAACAGAGAAATAAATATTGATGCTATTCGCACTGATGTAAATGAACAGGATGGGAGTCAGTCGGTCACGGCGGAGAAATTACCCTCCCAGCCCAAACTTCCATCGCTTACCGGAAGCAGATTCTGGGCTGCTTTATTAGTCTTTTTATTTCACTCATCATTACCCAGCGATCTCGCACCCTTTTCAGACCCCACCATACAGCATATTTTTACTGTTATCGTAGGCAAAGCGGGTTGGCTTGGCGTTTCTTATTTCTTCATACTCAGCGGATTCATCATGGTGTGGTCTGCGAAAGATAACGACACCGTGGGGGATTTTTACCTGCGGCGTTTTGCGAAGATTTATCCCACGCACTGTCTGACCTGGGCCGTGGCGTTCGTTATTGGTGCTATGAGCATATATCAATATAAATTATGGTCATCAAACCTTCTGTTACTGAATACCTGGGTTGATGATGTGCATTATTTTTTTGTGGGTAACAGACCCAGTTGGTCTCTGTGTATAGAAGCGATGTTTTATCTTTCTTTCCCTTATCTTTTTAGAGTAATGAAGACAATACCTAAAAAATTCGATCTGCTCGGTTTAACGATTGTAACGGCAGGATCCTTGTTGGTTCAAACGTACATTTACCTGTGGGTTGAGCCGAATAAGATGATGGGGGCATTTCCGATTTCGCAGCAACATTTTTGGGTTTCATATATTTTTCCTCCCTCACGCATATTTGAATTTCTGGCCGGTATGTTTGCAGCGCGGCTTATGATGCACGGACGCATACTGGTGCTGTCGAAAACGGCTTCGTTTGCCCTGCTTGCCGCCAGTTATCTCGGATCTATGTATATCCCATACCAGTTTAGTATGAGTGTGGTATTCATTATCCCCGTTAGCTTGTTAATCGTTTCAATTGCGGGTGATGATTTAAAAAACCGAAATACATGGTTGAACACTAAAATGTCTGTATGGTTAGGGGAGATATCTTATTCATTTTATATGGTTCATTTTTTAGTGCTTTTTTATTTTTTGAACCTCACGGCAGGAAGAAAGTTTAGCTTGCCGGAAGGGATTGCACTTATCGCCGTTGCGCTAGTGTTATCTGTCTCCTGTGCCTCCTTTTTATATAAATACTTTGAAGTACCCATGATGAAGTTAATTCTGGAGAAATGTCGCACCAGGTCGTTAGTCGTTCTGCGTAAATCTGCATAACGTAAATAGAGTATGCTTCCTTTCGTTGTCAGAACAGGATGCGTCGGGAAAGTCTGCTTACTGAATGGGAGAGCATATATCAGTCATATGCTCTCCCGATTGTATTTGATGAGGGGTTTTACTGAAAAGGGGAACGCCTAAAGGCTTGTTACCCATGCCTTAATAACAGATGCCTTAATAGCCGATGTTGTGCAGCCGGGGATCCTGAAAAAGTGAGGTCATTATGCCCCGGAATTTTGTGCTATCCAGATAAGGTGAGTCTGTACGATAAACAAGCTCTATCTTGAAATCATTGAACTGACCACTGAGTTCGTGAATTTTAATCTTATTTTGTACCTCGCCACTGATCGAACAGCGTAAAACTAAAGATACGCCTTTACCGGCGGCAATGCTGGAGAACAGCACGGGATATGATCCGCATTCCACAACCCGTTTGGGTGTGATATTCCCTTCATTAAAAAGAGTATTATAATTGCGGGTCGTGGTTGCACATTTTTTACTGCTGAGCAAAAAACTTCGCCGTCAAGGCTGGAGATGTCTTTAATGGTTGGGTAATCTTTTTCGGTAATAATAACCAGTTCGCTGGAGAGTAATATCGAGCGTGAATGCTGGGTGTTTGAAAAACCCGCACCGATTATTACTGCATCGAATTCATTTTGGTCAAAGGCATTGAGTAAGCTGAGAGTATTACCTATCGAAATGTCTATGTTCCAGCCCAAATCATGCCCCAGATCGATGAGCGAGCTGACAATATAGGGGGGTAAACATTCAATTATGCCAATTCGTATATTCAGCTGGCTATTTTTGGAGTGGGAAAGGTTGTTTTTACAATCATCCGCCAGGTTCAATATTTTAAGGGCGTAGTCATAAAGTATCTGACCTTGTGCCGTCAGTGAGCAACCATCAGTTTTCCGGTCTAACAGGGTGACATCCAGATTATCCTCCAGGCTCCTGATCCGGTGGGAAATACTCGATTGCACGCGATTCAGACGCTCGGCTGCCTGGGTTATGTTCCCTGTCTCCACGACTGTCACGAACGCAAGAAGTTCACTTAGCTTCATTTGAGACCTCATGCTAAAAATTAGTTCACCGTCACAACAATTATTTATATTCTGTATTAATGATTTTGTCACTATGTTTTAAACACCCGCGCGCCGGGATACCACCACAGGCTCTGTCTGGCCAGTTCAGGAGACGTGTCAGTATTATTACCCTCCGGGCAGACATTAATTCTGAATTACGAATTACAACAACAGACTGTGCTTATTTTTCTGCTCTGTAACTCATGCACATTTCCCCGCACAATCAGTCATCCGCAACAGGCATTTTTTCAGGGTATCAATACTTTCGATGAG
>NZ_JAFMOS010000351.1 GCF_019049755.1 Rahnella perminowiae | reverse complement strand
GAAATACACCCTTCCAATTCTGATTTATATAACTCAATTGTGTTATCAATAGGTTTATTCAGTAAAGTATTAATATCTAAACTCTTCAAGTGAAGTAATACTGCCTGTTCAATAAGTTCGTATCGAAGATCACCTTGTGTACAAGATTTCAATTCGCACTTATTTCTACACCGCAGAAACGTTTTATAAGGAATATATTTCACTGTCCCATTAACAACTTTTTTTCGTGTATTTTGAACTACAGAAGTATCGCCACCGCAGACGCCACATTTAATCACTCCACTGAACAGATTTCGTAAAATAGAAGTGTCACCATAGGTAATACGTGTACGCCCCCTGATTTTCTCAGCTACATTTGTTAGCATGTTATTAGCCAGATAAAACTTCTCTACATCTACAGCAACAGGATAGAAATCAGAGATAGTTTCTATTACTTCACGTTTCACGCCTTTAATCTGCTTGCCGTAACGAATGTGCTTACCAATTAATCGTTCATCACGAATTAACTTTGCAACGTATGAACCTCTCCAACTTGTTGAACCGTACATCCATCCTTTGTCATTCAGTTCCTTAGCTATATATCCTGTACTTTGCCCTGCAATATAGCTGTCAAATGTAAAGTTGATAATTTTCTGCATATCAGGATCTATTGCATATTTGCCCTCATTATTGAATAACCACCGAGGCATCTGCCCAGTTAGTACTGTTTTATTTTGTATTGACTTGAGTAACCTCTGCTGATAGCCATCTTTCGCCCTGCTGGATTTTATTTCAGATTCGTTATTAGCACGCATCAAGTAAATAGTACTCATTATAGCACCAACAGGATCGTCACTTTTGAGTACCTGCCTTTCCGCTACGCTGTGGATCTGAATACCTGCACCGATAAGTGTCGATATTAGTTTTGTACCTATCCACGGATTTTGACGTGATAAGCGGTCGATGCTAAAGCAAACCAACGCACTTCCTGTAGGAACCTTTCCTGTTTCAACATCCGAAAGGAACACCCCAAGCTGGCCTTCACTCAATTGTTGCCCTGAAAACGCAGACAATCCAGCATCACTTATCATGACCGTCCGATCGGTGTCGAACAGATCACTATGTTCATTTATATAGTTACGTACGGCATCATCTTGTGCTTCAAGCCCGCCGCCAGATCTTACCTGTTCCAGACTTGAGACACGCAGATAGCCGTATGGTATGATTTTTTCCATTATAGAGAGGTTACTTAGCCGTAGTGTGGGTAACACTACAATAGCAGGCATTTTGCTTTACACTACGTCCCACTAATCCATCAATATCCATGTTGAAATCCTCCTGAGTCCCTATGAGCCTTAGTCAGCAAAACGCTATTGAGCAGAACTTACAGAATGTCCGTGAGAAAATCGCCACAGCTGCACATCTTTGCGGCAGACCTTCAGAAGAAATTACCCTGCTTGCAGTGAGCAAAACAAAACCTGCGAGCGCTGTCGAAGAAGCTATTGCCGCCGGACAACTCGCGTTTGGCGAAAACTACGTGCAGGAAGGCGTTGATAAGATTGCCCACTTTGCCGGACATCAGCCCGCGCTGACCTGGCACTTTATCGGGCCGCTGCAATCGAATAAGAGCCGCCTGGTGGCGGAGAATTTCGACTGGTGCCATACCATTGATCGCCTGAAAATCGCCCAGCGACTGAACGAACAGCGTCCGGCCGGGTTACCGCCTTTGCAGGTGCTGATTCAGGTAAACATCAGTGATGAAGCCAGCAAATCCGGCATCGCAATAGGTGATATTGCAGAGCTGGCCCGCCAGATTATGACGATGCCTCACTTGTCATTGCGCGGTCTGATGGCCATCCCGGCAGTGGAAACAGATTATGCGCGACAGCTTGAAGTGTTCGGCAAGATGCGTGAGGCACTGAAAGATTTGCAACGTATTTGTCCGCTGGCCGATACGCTGTCGATGGGGATGACCGATGATATGCCTGCAGCGATTGCGGCTGGCAGCACGATGGTTCGCATCGGGACCGCCATTTTCGGTGCCCGTGATTACGGCGTAAAACAGTCACCGTTATCTTTGGATTGACTGCTTTACTCTTGATAGGCTCAATTCAGCCCCCATTAAAAGCAAGGAGCATGAATGCAACATCGCAAAATCAGTTTTATCGGCGCCGGTAATATGGCGGGCGCAATTATTTCCGGCCTGGTCGAAAGCGGCTATCCGGCACATCTCATCAGCGTTTGTGCCCCGTCCACCACGCATCGCGATGCGCTGGCTGAAAAATATGGCGTACAAAGCAGCAGCGATAACAGCGGCTGTGCAAAAGAGGCAGATGTAGTGGTTTTGTCCGTAAAACCACAGATGATGGCCGATGTGTGTAAAGCACTGCAAAAAGACGTGGATTTTAGCGACAAGCTGGTACTGTCGATTGCCGCAGGCGTCAGCGTGGCGCGTTTTTGCGAGTTGCTGGGAGAAAATCTGAATATTGTGCGTATTATGCCCAACACGCCCTCCCTCGTCGGGAAAGGCATGAGCGGCCTGTACGCGCCTGTTCAGGTATCTCAGGCAGACCGTGATTACAGTGGCGAACTGATGACCGCCGTCGGCAAAATTTGCTGGGTCGATACCGAAGAAGGTATTAACCATGTGATTGCCGCCGCAGGCAGCGCACCGGCGTATTTCTTCCTGTTTATGGAAGCCATGCAGGCCGAAGCGCAGCGTCTGGGTTTCAGCGCTGAAACCGCACGGATGCTGGTTGAGCAAGCTGCCAGCGGTGCCAGCGCCTTAGTAGCCGCCAGCCCGGACACGCCATTGTCACAACTTCGTGAGAATGTGACATCCAAAGGCGGTACGACGTTTGAGGCGCTGAAGGTTTTCACCGACCGTAAATTACCGGAGATTGTTTCCGAAGCCATGCAGGCCGCCATTGCCCGTGCGCAGGAAATGGAAAAACTGTTCTGACAAGAACGAATAATAAAATATGACTGTCTAAAATCATTCGCGTTGCGGCAACGCAGAAGCAACCCGAAAGACGAAGGGCATAGGAGAATTATGTTAACGCTGACTTTTCTGGTCAAAACACTGATTGATCTCTACGTGATGGTTCTGCTGCTGCGCATCTGGATGCAATGGGCACGTACAGATTTTTATAACCCGTTCTCACAGTTCGTGGTGAAGATTACTCAGCCCGTTATCGGACCTTTGCGCCGGATTATTCCGCCGCTGGGCCCGATTGACAGTGCAAGCCTGTTGCTGGCTTTTATCCTTTGCACGATCAAATTTCCGCTGCTGTTGCTTATCCAAAGTGGTGCCATTTTCTTTGGTCTGAGCAGCTTGCTGATTGGCCTGATAGGGCTGGTCAAAGCCGCGGGTTATCTGGTGTTCTGGCTGGTGATTATCCGCTCTCTGATGAGCTGGGTGAGCCAGGGACGCGGGCCGATGGATTACCTGCTGATGCAACTGACCGAACCGCTGATGGCACCCATCCGCCGCATCCTTCCGGCCATGGGGGGAATTGATTTCTCGGCGATGGTCGTGATTCTGATCCTGTATATGCTGAATTATCTCGGTATGGATCTGCTGGGTGCACTGTGGTTCCAGCTTTAAGTCCGGCGTTCTGGCAATCCGATGCGCTGGTTTTGCGGCTGGTTATCCAGCCCAAAGCCAGCCGCGACAGCCTGGTGGGTTTGCATGGCGATGAACTGAAAGTCGCCATCACTGCCCCGCCGGTGGACGGCCAGGCCAATACGCATCTGGTGAAATTTCTTTCAAAACAGTTTAAAGTCGCCAAAAGTCAGATAAGCATCGAAAAAGGCGAGCTGGGCCGCCATAAACAAGTCCGCATTACGAATCCGCAAAATATCCCGACCGAGGTCGCGGTACTGCTCGCTGAATAACTTCAAGTCAGATTCATTTCAGGACATTATTTTTATGAAGAAAGTCGTTTTAGCTACCGGCAATGCCGGTAAAGTGCGTGAACTCGCGCATCTTCTGGCTGATTTCGGCCTGGACGTGGTGGCGCAAACCGAACTGGGCGTCGAATCCGCTGAAGAAACCGGCCTGACGTTTATCGAGAACGCCATCCTGAAAGCCCGCCATGCAGCGGCTGTCACCGGCTTGCCGGCCATTGCCGATGACTCCGGCCTGGCGGTGGATTTTCTCGGTGGTGCGCCGGGGATTTACTCCGCCCGCTACGCAGGCGCTGACGCCAGCGATCAGCAGAACCTCGATAAATTGCTGGTGGCACTGAAAGATGTGCCCCAGGGCCAGCGCAACGCGCAATTCCACTGCGTTCTGGTGTATATGCGCCACGCAGAAGACCCGACGCCGCTGGTGTGCCACGGCAGCTGGGCGGGCGAAATTACCTTTGCTGAAGCAGGCGAAAGCGGCTTTGGTTATGACCCGATTTTCTACGTACCGGAACTGGGGAAAACCGCTGCAGAACTGACCCGCGAAGAAAAAAGCGCAGTTTCCCACCGGGGTCAGGCACTGAAACTGCTGCTTGCCGCGATGAAAGAGGCTGTACAGAAGAATGCGTAAGTTGCCGCCGCTGAGTCTCTACATTCATATTCCGTGGTGCGTGCAAAAATGCCCTTACTGCGATTTCAACTCGCACGCGTTAAAGGGTGAAGTGCCGCATGACGATTATGTCGCGCATCTGCTGGCCGATTTGGATGCCGACCTGCATCTGGTTGGCGGGCGCAGTGTGGGGACAATTTTTATCGGCGGCGGAACCCCCAGCCTGCTGAGCAGCGAAGCCATGCAGACCCTGCTCGACGGCGTCCGGGCGCGTTTGCCGCTTGATGCCAATGCTGAAATCACCATGGAAGCTAACCCCGGTACCGTCGAAGCCGACCGCTTCAGCGGCTATCAGCGCGCCGGTGTGAACCGTATCTCCATTGGCGTACAAAGTTTCGATGCGCAGAAACTGGAGCGTCTGGGGCGCATTCATGGGCCTGATGAGGCAAAGCGTGCGGCACATCTGGCGACCAGCCTGAATCTGCGCAGCTTTAATCTCGATCTGATGCACGGCTTGCCGGATCAGACGCTGGAAGAAGCGCTGGACGATTTGCGCCAGGCTATCGCGCTTAATCCGCCGCATTTGTCGTGGTATCAGCTGACTATCGAGCCGAATACGATGTACGCCTCGCGTCCGCCTAAACTGCCGGATGACGACGCGCTGTGGGATATTTTCGAACAAGGCGATCAGTTACTGACCGCTGCCGGTTACCAGCAATATGAAACCTCGGCCTACGCTAAACCAGGTTATCAGTGCCAGCACAACCTCAACTACTGGCGCTTCGGTGATTATCTCGGCATCGGTTGTGGTGCGCATGGCAAACTGACACAGCCCGACGGGCAAATCCTGCGAACCGTGAAAACCAAACACCCTCGTGGCTATATGCAAGGACGCTACATGGACAAACAGCATCCGGTCGAAACTGAAGATTTGCCATTTGAATTCTTCATGAACCGTTTTCGTTTGCTGGAAGCGGCACCCCGCGAAGAGTTTGGTTTGTATACCGGGCTGGATGAATCGGTGATTCGTGCGCAGCTTGATGACGCGATCGCCAAAGAATATCTACTGGAAACCGACACGCACTGGCAGATCACCGGCAAAGGGAAACTGTTCCTGAACTCACTGCTGGAGCTATTTCTGACTGAGTAAGCGGTAATAT
>NZ_JAFMOS010000352.1 GCF_019049755.1 Rahnella perminowiae | reverse complement strand
GATAAACGTCTGTGGGCAGCCCGCCCGGACGTACCCGCCCGCTGCGTTGTCAGTGCCAACGCGTGCACGTATTTCAAAAATATCGTCAGCGAAGCTGAAGAAGCATCATTTCAGGTATTGGCCCGTCATACGGTCGCTGATGCGCTGGCTGAGTTCGAACGCGGTGGCAAGTACAAATGTACCAAAGACCTGGCTTCGCAATACGCCGAAGATTCTCTCTGCTCAAAATAGAGTGCTATAAGCCAGTCCGCGCACATCGCGCTTAAAAAAAACCTGTAAAAAAGCCGGGATATTCTCCCGGCTTTTTGCATTGTGGTTATCTGAAGAGCGTTATGCTACTTGCGTTTCCAGCACCGCTTTCTTACGCGTCACCAGCTTACGCAGCGCGACATAAAATACAGGCGTCAGGAACAGACCGAACAACGTCACTCCCAACATGCCGGAAAATACGGTGATTCCGGTAACGCCTCGCACTTCAGCACCCGCACCGTGACCGAGGATCAACGGGACAGTCCCGGCGATAAACGCAATCGAGGTCATCACGATAGGGCGCAGACGCAGACGACATGCCTCAAGCGCGGATTCGATAATCCCTTTACCTTGCAATTCAAGCTCACGGGCGAACTCAACAATCAGAATCGCATTCTTACATGCCAGCCCCATCAGCACTACCAGGCCGACCTGAACAAACACATTGTTATCGCCCCCCGTCAGCCACACACCGAACAAGGCCGATAGCATGGTCATTGGCACAATCAGGATCACCGCCAGCGGCAGCGTCCAGCTTTCATACAGTGCAGCAAGTACCAGGAACGCCAGCAATACGGACATCGGGAATACAATCAACGCCGCATTACCTTGTGTTGACTGCTGATAGCTCAGATCAGTCCATTCGATATTCATACCATTCGGTAACAGGTTTTTCGACATTGCGGTCAGCTCCGTCATTGCCTGCGTCGAAGAAAGCACACGCGGATCGGCATCACCAATTAAATCTGCTGCCGGATAACCGTTATAGCGGATTACCGGGTCAGGGCCGTAAGTGGTGGTAATGTTCAGCATACTGCCGATGGGTACCATTTCACCTTTATCGTTACGGGTACGCAGATTGGCAATGTCTTCCACGGTGTCACGGAACTGTCCATCCGCCTGCGCCATTACTTTCCATGTACGACCGAATCGGTTGAAATCATTGATATAAGACGAGCCGAGATAGACCTGCAACGTGCTGAACAGTTCATCAAGTGATACGCCCTGAGCCTTAGCTTTGTCACGGTCAATATGTGCGTCGAGCTGCGGCACGTTAGCCTGATAGGAGGAAATCGGATACCCCATTCCCGGCGTCTGCATAATAGCGCCCGACATGGTGTTAATCGCGGTTTGCAATGCACCATAACCCAACCCCGCGCGATCCTGCACATACAGGGAATAACCTGAACCCTGACCTAACCCGAGGATCGGCGGCGGCATAATGGAAAACGCGAACCCTTCCTGAATCTGCGAAATTTTGGCGTTTATTTCCGCATTAATTTCCGCCGCCGTACGGGTACGTTCACTCAGCGGTTTCAACGCAAAGAACACCGTGCCGGTATTCGGCGTATTGGTGAACTGCAGCGCGTTCAACCCGGGGAATGCCACCGCATCAATGACGCCATCGGTACTTAAACCCATTGCGCTGATTTTGCGGATCACCGCATCAGTGCGGGATAATGACGCACCTTCCGGCATTTTCACACCTGCAATCAGGTACAGTTTATCCTGCGTCGGAATAAAGCCCCCCGGCACAGCTTTGAACATAAATGCAGCCGCGCATAACAACAGAACGTAGACCACAAACACCGCGCCACGACGTCCCAACGTTTTAGACACAGCATTCTGATAACGATGTGAACTGGCATTAAAGAACCGGTTGAACGGTCGGAAAATCCAGCCAAAAAGTCGGTCGATGAGCCGCGAGGGCATGTCTTTCGGCGTACCGTGCGATTTCAGCAACAATGCCGCAAGAGCAGGGGACAATGTCAGCGAGTTGATGGCCGAAATCACAGTTGAAATAGCGATAGTCACCGCAAACTGCTTGTAGAACTGACCGGTTACCCCCGACAGAAACGCCATCGGCACAAATACCGCGCACAGCACCAGTGCGATAGCCACGATCGGCCCGGACACCTCCCGCATCGCCTGATGCGCAGCATCCCTTGGCGCAAGTCCTTCCTCAATGTTTCGCTCGACGTTTTCCACCACTACAATGGCGTCATCGACGACTATCCCTATCGCCAGCACCAGTCCGAACAGGCTGAGCGTATTGAGTGAAAATCCGAGCAAATACAGGATGCTGAATGTCCCTATCACTGAGATCGGTACCGCCAGCAGAGGAATGATCGACGCACGCCAGGTTTGGAGGAACAGGATAACAACCAGCACGACCAGCACGACGGCTTCCAGCAATGTGTGAACCACCGCACTGATGGAATCCCGGACAAACACCGTCGGGTCATACGGCGCACGCCAGGTCATGCCTTCCGGGAAACGGGTTGCCAGTTCAGTCATTTTGGCTCGTACCGCATCTGACAAATCAATCGCATTCGCTCCGGGAGACTGGAAGATACCAATCCCGACTGCATCTTTATTATTAAGCTGCGATCGCAGGGCATAACTACCGGACCCCATTTCAATACGCGCCACATCACGCAGACGGACAATTTCGCCATTATCACCGCTTTTCAGGATAATTTTGCCGAACTCATCTTCATCTTTCAGACGCCCCTGTGCATTGATGGAAAGCAGATAGTCACTGTCCTTCGGCATCGGTTCAGCGCCCAACTGACCGGCAGAGACCTGCACATTCTGTTCCTGCATGGCTTTCACAATGTCAGAAGCCGTCAGACCTCGGGCCGCAACTTTGTTCGGATCCAGCCACACGCGCATGGCATATTCGCCTGCACCGAAAATCTGAATCTGCCCGACACCCGGCAAACGCGCCAGTTCATCTTTCACCTTCAGCGTGGCGTAGTTGCTCAGATACAGCGAATCATACTTGCCGGAAGGTGATACCAGATGCACCACCAGCGTTAACGTTGGCGACTGCTTCTGCGTGGTCACACCCTGACGGCGGACATCTTCCGGCAGACGTGCTTCAGCCTGCGCGACCCGGTTTTGCACCTGAACCTGAGCCTGATCCGGATCGGTACCCGGACGGAAAGTGACCGTTGTCACCAGCACGCCGTCAGAACCGGCGACGGATTTCATGTACACCATATTTTCGACGCCGTTAATCGCTTCTTCCAGCGGCGTCGCAACGGTTTCTGCAATCACTTTCGGGTTGGCGCCCGGATATTCAGCACGAACCTGAACGCTTGGCGGTACCACGTTAGGGTATTCACTGACAGGCAGCAAGGGGATAGCAATTGCCCCGGTAACTAAAATCAGAATCGACAAAACGGCCGCAAAAATCGGCCTGTCGATGAAAAAGCGGGAAAAGTCCATGAGTCAGGATTCTCTTTTATTGAACGGCAGGGGCGGCCGGCGTGACAGTGTTAGCCACCATGCTGACGGTTTTGGCGTTGACCGGCATGCCCGGCATAAACACTTTCTGTACGCCGTCGATGATCACACGGTCACCGGCTTCCAGGCCTTTCTGTATGATACGTAAGCCTGCGTATGTGCGGCCAATTTCCACATCACGGCGCTGTGCCTTGCCATCTTTATCAACCACATAAACGAATTTACGATCCTGGTCGGTAAGGATGGCTTTATCGTCCACCAGCATGGCATTGAACTGTGCGCTGCCCGGCATTTGAACCCGGGCAAACAATCCCGGCGTAAAGGTACGGTCACGGTTATCCAACAGGGCACGCATGCGGATGGTGCCGGTGCCGGAGTTGAGCTGGTTGTCAGTAAAATCAACCACACCCTGATGCGGATAACCGTTTTCACCGACCAATCCGACATGCACCGGCAAGCGATTTTGCGGGCTGTCGTTCAATTTCCCTTCGCGGGCCAGCGCCTGGTAACGCAGGAAAGTCCCTTCATCAACGTCGAAATATACATAGACTGTGTCGAGTGACACCAGCGTGGTCAGTACGCTCGCGCTGTCACCTGCTGTCACCAAATTACCGGTCGTGATCATCGCACGGCTGGCACGGCCATCAATCGGGGAAGTAACACGGGTGAAATCAAGATTAAGTTGGGCCATGTCCAGCTGTGCCTGTGCAGCCAGGACATCAGACTGTGCCTGCGACGCTGCCGAACGACGTTGCTCCGCGACTTCTTTCGACACGGCCAGCGTCCCGATCAGCGCTTCTGTTCGTGCAGATTCACTTCGTGCCAGACTGGCCTGATTGCGCGCGCGCACCAGTTCAGCCTGCGCCTGTTCCTGTGCAGCCCGGTAAGTACGATCATCAATGGTGAACAGTACCTGACCCTTTTTCACTTCCTGGCCTTCCTGATAATTCACTTTATCGATATAACCGGACACGCGCGGCCGCAGTTGTACACTTTGTACCGCTTCCACACGCCCGTTAAAGGCATCCCACTGACTGATTGGCTTAATTAACACATCTGCCACGCTGACCTGCGGAGCAGGCGGTGCGGCATTTTGCGCCACGCTGTTGTCACACCCGGCGAGCAGGGCAACCATCAGCGCAACCCCTGAAAGGCGCAACATTAAAGGCGTACCAATGACGTGGTCGCGTACAACAACCTGTGATTTTTGCAGGTTCATCATTATTTTTTATTTCCAGTGTGTAAGTGCTGCCAGGCAATACACCGGCCTGTCCGCCGGGTAACGTCCTTTGCCTGAACCGACTTTTTTGGGACTTGTGCCGTTCATCAGCACAATAATGTATCAAATACTGATACAATTGATTCGTGAGGATTGTAGAGATGCGCTTACTAAACTGCAAGAATTACTGTTACACTTTATGTGCTATTTTACAGAACGTTTACCTGGGGAAATGAGACTATCCTGTAACCGTCAATTAAATGCAATAGTAAAACTTGCATTTAACCAAAAACTGGGTCAACGTATAAAAAGACGAGTCGCCCTCGGGGGGCGCAAACAAAAAAAAGCAGGAGACTGGCCATGAGAACCGAGGATTTCATTCACGACCTGATCGAGTGGATCGATCACAATCTGGAAGAACGACTGGATATTAAAACGGTCGCCAAGCGGGCAGGTTATTCCCGCTGGTACCTGCAGCGGATGTTTAAAGAGCACACCGGCCTGCCGATGGGGGAATACATTCGTGAGAAAAAACTGAAGAAATCTGCCGATATGCTGGCCAGCAGCGGCGAGCCTATCGTCAGCGTTGCGATTTCGCTGGGCTTCGACTCACAACAGTCCTTCACCCGCAGTTTCAAACGACAGTTTGGTCAGACTCCGGGCGACTGGCGTCGCGGGCTTAATCTGGCAACTGAATGCCAGGGCTGCCTGCACTAACTCTTATCTCTGCTTACGCTGCGTTTATCTCGTGAGCGTGTAGGGGGCCCACTGGGAAAACTGAAATATCCTACGTTTAGCCTGGTTTTATACAGACTTTTATCCACTGAGCGTAACGAACAGTATTTCCCAGCCCCTCTGCTTAAAACGGGTACGCCATACGTAATCTCCGCTCAGGTTGATATGTTCACACCCCAACGGGGAGACATGAGAAACCCATTATTTATTAAATAAAT
>NZ_JAFMOS010000353.1 GCF_019049755.1 Rahnella perminowiae | reverse complement strand
GTATAATGATGGAGACAAGTGATATACCCTATGAGCAAACAGTCAATAAAGTCAGTGTATTAGGTTACGCCGCCCTACTCTACAGCCTCATGTTTAGCGCACTTTTTGTATTCATTACTTTACCTCTCATGTCGTTGAACCTCAAAGAAAAACGGCAGCGTTTTGGAAGGTATATTGTACCTAAGCAACAAACATCCACTATATTCCTGACATGCTTTAGTATCGGTTACATATTTTTCATTGCGTATACTGTTAACACTAACATTGTCATGAAATATGTATTCCACAGAACAATGCCTCTCGATTCACGGACAACGTTCTATTGCAACAAACATTACATGATAATCCCAGGCAGGCCAGATGCTCTATTTATGACTGTGGGACCAGGTGATTACAGAATGGCCATACCCCGGAATTATGAATACGCCTTTTCACGACTCAAATGCACCGACACGCCCCCTTATTACATGCTTGTAGCAGTAAAAAGTGCCGAAGACCTTATGAAGGAAAGTCTTTTGTCTAAAGGGGAGGCTTTCCAAAATGATATTAAGGCTGCTGTAAAAAACTGATATTTCATCCGGGAATCTTCTGTTAACGGAAACCGGAGCATTCATGGCTGCATCCTGTTCATTGGCAGGGTAGTTTTTTTATTCCTTTTTCATGCTCGCCCGGCATACACTCAGCACCAGTTGCCGTAGCCAGCGGTGCGCCGGATCAACATCTGAGCGGGGATGCCACATCTGGGAAATGGTGATTTCGCGGGTTTTTAACGGCAACTCGAAAGCATACAGCCCGTCAGGTTCGGAAATTAGAAATGAGGCAGGGATCAGCGCCACCAGATCGGAATTTCGCGCAATCGCCAGAGCGGCGGAGAAACCCGGCACCACAGCGGCAATTTTACGTGTCAGGCCAACCTCGGCCAGCGCGTCATCTACCGGGCCAAATGTGTTGTTACGGCGTGAAACGACAACGTGTCCGAACGACACATACGCCTGTGCGGTAATCCCCTTCCCTGCTGCCAGCGGGTGGTCTTTTCTGACCACCCCCATAAACCTGTCGCGGAATAACGTCTGTAAAAGAATTTCCGGCCCCATTTCGCCTAAAACGCCGATCTCAAGATCGACCCGTCCTTCCCGCAACGCATTTGAGTTTTTTTCCGGTTTGGACATAAATCGTAAACATACGGAAGGGGCAGCCTGCGCAGCGGCGCTGATCATCGCGGCACCAAACGACACCACAAAACCATCGTTGGAGCGGATCAGGAAAGTACGCTCAAGCCGGGATACGTTGAAATCAGCGGAAGAAGGCCGCAACAGGGCACGCGCCTCAAAGGCCGCATTTTGCGTACGCTGGCGTATTTCTTCAGCATAAGGCGTCAGTACCATATTTCGCCCGGCGCGCACCAGCAGTGGATCGCCGGTGGTAGCCCGCAGGCGGCTGAGTGTGCGGCTCATGGCGGAGGCACTTAATCCCAAACGGCGGGCAGCACCGACGACACTTCCTTCAGTCAGGAGCACATCGAGGGCAATAAGTAAGTTCAGATCGGGTTCATTCATCCCGCCATACTAGCGCAGCGATAAAAATGAGAGAAGGCGTTTGGTGCAGGTATTTAATGCAGATGCTGCGTCTTCCGCACTTTATTACCTGCCGGTATAGTTGCAAAACTCAATATCAATAAGGCGAATGCGTAATGGAATTATTTTCCGATAAACCAGGCGATGAAGGATTACCGGGCCGCGAACGCGGATTCGCGATGGCCGCTGTAATGATCATGGCAACGATGGCAGTATTCGACGGCTCAATGGTCAACATCGCGCTGCCGCAAATCGCACGGGCGCTGGATATTTCAGCAGGCGCAGCGGTGTGGGTGTCGAACGGTTATCTGCTGTCGGCGTCCATGACGCTGGCAATCTTCGCCGCGCTGGCCAGTCACATCGGCTTTCGCCGGCAGTTTGCCGCCGGGCTGACAGTATTTACCCTGTCCTCTCTGGGCTGTGTGCTGTCAACATCCCCCGATATGCTGATTATCATGCGGGTGCTTCAGGGCATCGGTGCGGCAGCCACACTGAGTATCGGCCCGGCGATTTTCCGTTCCGTGTTCCCCAACCGTCTGCTCGGGCGAATACTGGGGCTGAATGCCCTGATAATTGCCACCAGCACCGCCGTCGCGCCGGTTCTGGGCGGCACAATACTTTCCGCGATGAGCTGGCAATGGCTGTTCGCCATTAATATCCCACTCGGCATTATTGCCGTCGTTATTGCGCTGCGCGTGGTGCCATCAAATCCGTCCGGCACGCCACAGCCGTTTGATACGGCGGGTGCAATTTTATCGGCGGTGGCCCTGGGCGCGCTGATTATGGCCGCTGAATCCTTTGCGCGTCCGGGAAATGACGAACTTGCTACCGCCATAACCTATGGCCTGACAGCGATCATCACAGGCGTGGCCTTTGTCTGGCGTCAGCGCCGCGCGCCGAAACCGCTGCTGCCGCTCGGCATGTTTGCCTCTGCACGGTTCACGCTGGCGGCCTTCACCTCGCTGGCCTCTTTCGTCAGCCAGGGGATTACTTTTGTCGCGCTGCCGTTCCTGTTCCAGAGCGTGTACGGTTACAGCGCCTTCGTTTCCGCGTTGCTTTTCACGCCGTGGCCGCTGGGGATCATTCTGGCGGCACCGCATGCAGGACGCCTTGCCGACCGCTATCCCGCAGCTATTATTTCTACTGTGGGTCTGGCAATATTTGCGGTGGGATTATTATTACTCACGCAACTCCCTGCGCATCCACAGGTTTGGGATATCGGCCTGAGAAGCTTTATCTGTGGTGTGGGCTTCGGTTGCTTCCAGAGTCCGAATAACCGCGAAATGCTCGCTAATGCCTCTCGCGAAAACAGTGGTTATGCCTCCGGCGTACTGGCCATTATGCGCACCTTCGGCCAGTGTCTCGGTGCCGCCTGCGTCGGCGTTATCCTGACAATTTATTCAGCCAGGAGTGTGTTGCAGGAAGCCCAGGCAGTACAGGTCAGTTTATGGGTGGCGGTGATTGCGACGGTTGTGGCGATGCTGATCAGCATCAGCCGCTTGCGAGGTCAGCGTGGACACTTGCAGGCGGAGAAATAATGGAAATAATAGATAACCTGATACTTAAGAGAATCACACCTTGTCCCGTTCCCAGCGTTTGCTTGATTTAATTCAGATCCTCCGCCGTCACCGGTTTCCGGTGACGGGGTTAACGCTGGCAGCAGAGCTCAATATCAGCGTCAGAACGCTCTACCGGGATATCGCAACATTACAGGAACAGGGCGCCAATATTCAGGGCGAGCCGGGGCTGGGATACATTTTGCAACCCGGCTTTATGCTTCCTCCCCTGATGTTTTCCGAGGATGAAATCCAGGCGCTGGTGCTGGGTTCCCGCTGGGTCTCCAAACGTAGCGACGGGCAACTGAGTGCGGCAGCAAAAAACGCGCTGGCCAAAATTGCAGCGGTTCTTCCCGAAGATCTGCGCATGTCCCTGGAATCGACAACCTTGCTCATCGGCCCTGCAGACAATTCTGGCGCAGATGCAGCGTTATTGCCGCAAATCCGTCAGGCAATTAAAGACGAACGTAAGATTGAAATTGTTTATCGCAGCCTGAAAAATGAAAGTTCCTCACGGGTGATCTGGCCCTTTGCCCTCGGTTATTTCGAACAGGTTCAGATACTGATCGCATGGTGCGAGTCGCGTCAGAGTTTTCGTCATTTCCGCACCGACTGCATTATCTCTCTTAAACGGCGAGATGAGCGCTACCCGAAACGGCGTCAGAGATTGCTGAAAGAGTGGCAGGACAAGGAACAGATTTCACCTCAGTAACCCGAATCACTACTGACAGAAACTGGCAGTGGTGGCCACTAAGATACTCAGTAACAGACATCAAACCGGATGTCTTTTCATTCCTGAGGGGCCACTGATGATTGATTCAAACTTCGTTATTTTGTACGTCAACAATCCGCAAGTCAGTACGAAATTCTATGAAAGTCTTCTTGAAAAACAGCCCGTTGAATCTTCACCTACTTTCGCCATGTTTATTCTGCCCTGCGGAATGAAACTGGGGCTTTGGTCAAAACATACTGTCGAACCCGCCGCTCAGGGTTGTGCCGGAAATGGCGAGCTCGTCTTTCCTGCCGACAGCAATGAACAGGTCGATGCTCTTTACTCTCTTTGGCGCAACAACGGGCTGGACATCTTACAGCAGCCGGTTGAAATGGATTTTGGCTATACCTTCCTCGCGTTGGATCCTGACGGGCATCGCCTGCGGGTTTACCGGTTGTCGATGGAGTAAATAACGCAACCCAGAGCGCCCCCGGGTGCTCTGCTTAAATCAACGCGGTCAGCCCATGCGCCGGAACTTTCCCAATCACCTGTTTCAGGATATGTTTATGTCGAAACAAATCGGCGCACGTCTGATGGTTATCCCTGAAGTCATACTGTTGAAGGATAAATTCTATGCTGGAACTGAGACCTAACTGTGAGTGTTGTAACACCGATCTGCTGCCTTCCGCCGACGCAAGGATTTGCTCATTCGAATGCACATTCTGTGTATCCTGTGCCGAAGACAAACTTCACGGGATATGCCCCAACTGCGGCGGAGAACTGGTTGCCCGTCCGCGCAGACCGGCGAACAAACTGGCAAATAATCCGGCCTCCACCACGCGGGTCTTTAAGCCTGAGGGCTGTGCTTCTTAGTGAACGTTATCCGCACGTCAGCGTTTCAGCCGCTGGCGTGCCCTGATGAAAAATAATCTGCCAGCCAGTTCCTCGGGCATTCGTCCAGCAAGATGCGCGTAACGTGTAACGGCGGTTTTCGTTGCCTCTGTTCAGAAAGGTTTTATACGTCAGGATCACACAACTTTCATTAAGCGTCTGTAGCTGAAAACCCTCTGCTTCAAGCCTTAAATCCTGCGTTTCAGCAGTCAGCGCCGCCACTGTTTGTTGCCGGTCAACCATCACCCCCGAACGCGTGATTTCCCTGAAATCCGGATGCAAAACCTTTTCCAGCCATAATTTGTCTTTCCGCCGGACACCATGGAGACTGCATTCCAGTGCCTTAATTTCATCCAAAACAACAGTCATCGGTCTTCTCCTTACTTCAGGATATATATAAACGCGTCTGTTTCCTGAAACTGAACTAAAGTTATCCTTCTCCTGCTACTCCCGCTGCATAAGGGAGTTAAAGAATTCCATAACACTATTATTAAAAAGGATTTTTATGCCCCGCACCACTTCTCTGGTTTCGTTATCTGCACTGATCGCCTCGGTTTTTCTGCTCACCGGCTGTCCGCCCCCACCTGATTTAACCCAGTGGCAGCGCCCTGGCAGCACCATAGATGACGCGCGTGTTGCAATGGGACAATGTGGCGTTCCGCTGCCGGGACCGGAACCTGATTTTACCGCTAATGAAACGGTGCTGTATTACCAGTGCATGGAGGGGAAAGGCTTTACCTATAAGCATGATTTTCATATCTGTGATGTCCACAAAAGCACACCGGCGTGCATTGAAAAACAACAGGGACATCCGCTCAGCCAGAAACAACTTGATGCTTTACCATTTCTTGCTGATAAAGGATTTTATCCGATTAAACCGGGTTCAGGCGTCGTAGAATCCCAGCGAATCAGCTGGCGTAAAGCGGGCGCTTCGTTACATTTTTCACATGAACTTGAAAATGATCGCCTCGCCATC
>NZ_JAFMOS010000354.1 GCF_019049755.1 Rahnella perminowiae | reverse complement strand
CCATCCCAACCCTCCCCTTCGCAGGGGAGGGAGCAGATCGGCGCTTTTCACTCCTCCCTTGCGAAGGGGGGGACTGGGGAGAGGGTTTAGCAACGAACTCCGGGCAACAGGAAAACATCATGACGCATTTTTTATCTCACTTCAGGCCACTGGTTTTCCTGCTTGGTTGCCTTCCGCTTCTGGCCGTGGCGGGGGCGGCGAATGACTTTGCTGCCGCCAGCCGCAGCCAGCAGGCCACGTTATTACAGCAATGGGCGGCCGATCCGCAGCCGGAAAGACTGCCCCTGCTCGAAGCACTGAAGCAGGAAAACGTCGTCACCGACGAAGCGAAACATGCGTTTGTGCAAAAGGGTGATCAGCTGGCACCGCTGGAAGGTGACGTGAAGCCGCAGGGCGAAGTCAAAAAAGTCTGGCTGAATAACCGTCTGCGTATCCTGATTGCCAATGCGCTTTCCGCACACCGTCTGGTGAGCACAGACAGCGCCGTCCGGTTGCAGGCCGCCAAATCTCTGCAACGCGAAGCGCAGGCCGATCAGTTGTCGCTGCTGACCCGTCGTCTTGAGCTGGAAAAGGACAGCACGGTGCACGACGCCCTTTCCATCGCGCTGGCGAATTTACAGCTGGCCGATACCCGTCCGCAGGTGCGCCTGAAGGCCGTTGAACTGCTCGGCACGTCGGGCGATCCGGACACGCAAGGCCGTCTGCAAAGCCTGACGGATCCGAAAACCGAGCCTGACGCTACGGTGCGCAACGCCGCGCTCGCCAGCCTGAAAGCGGTGCAGCATCGCCTGATGATTGGCGATTTGCTCGGGCAGGCGTTTACCGGTTTGTCGCTCGGCTCGATTCTGCTGCTGGCTGCGCTCGGTCTGGCGATCACTTACGGTTTGCTGGGCGTGATTAACATGGCGCACGGCGAAATGTTAATGATCGGCTCCTATTCGACCTATATGGTGCAGTCGCTGTTTCAGCACTACGCGCCGGGTCTGCTGGCGCTGTATCCGCTGGTCGCGCTGCCGGTGGCCTTTTTCATTACCGCCGGGATTGGCATGGCGCTGGAGCGCACCGTCATCCGCCATTTATACGGACGCCCTCTGGAAACCTTGCTGGCAACCTGGGGCATCAGCCTGATCCTCATCCAGGGCGTGCGCATGCTGTTTGGCGCGCAAAACGTCGAAGTGGCGAACCCCGGCTGGCTCTCCGGCGGCATTCAGTTGCTGCCAAATCTGGTGCTGCCGTACAACCGCATCGCGGTAATCATCTTCGTATTGCTGGTGCTCGGCCTGACCTGGTTGCTGCTCAATAAAACCCGGCTGGGCATGAACGTACGCGCCGTGACGCAAAACCGCGCCATGGCAGCCTGCTGCGGCGTACCGACCGGACGCGTCGATATGCTGGCGTTCGGCCTTGGTTCCGGCATTGCCGGTTTAGGCGGCGTGGCATTATCGCAGCTCAGCAATGTCGGCCCGGAACTCGGCCAGGGCTATATCATCGACTCCTTCTTAGTCGTGGTGCTTGGCGGTGTCGGACAACTGGCCGGTACCGTGGTGGCGGCTTTTGGGCTGGGCATCGTGAACAAAATTCTTGAGCCGGAGATCGGCGCGGTATTGGGGAAAATCCTGATCCTCGCGCTGATTATCCTGTTTATTCAGAAACGTCCTCAGGGACTCTTCGCCTTCAAAGGCAGGGTGATTGACTGATGAGCCAGCCTCTGACGATTACCGGCGTACAAAAAGCGCCAAAGATTGCGATTTCGGTGGGCACGCTGGTGCTTATCGGTCTGATTGTGATGCCGTTTCTGGCGCTGTTGCCCGCCAGTAATCCGCTGGCGATCTCCACCTATACGCTGACATTGATCGGCAAGATCCTCTGCTACGCGATCGTGGCGATCGCGCTCGATCTGGTCTGGGGTTACGCCGGTTTGCTGTCGCTCGGCCACGGGTTATTTTTCGCCCTTGGCGGTTATGCGATGGGCATGTATTTAATGCGGCAGGCCGCAGGCAGCGGACTGCCGGATTTTATGTCGTTTCTGTCGTGGACGGAGCTGCCGTGGTTCTGGGCGGGTACCCAGCATTTTGCGTGGGCGTTGTGTCTGATCGTACTGGTGCCCGGCGCGCTGGCGTTTGTTTTCGGTTATTTCGCCTTCCGCTCAAAAATCAAAGGTGTCTATTTTTCGATCATGACGCAGGCGCTGACTTACGCCGGTATGTTGCTGTTTTTCCGCAATGAAACCGGCTTCGGCGGCAATAACGGTTTCACCGGTTTCACCACCCTGCTCGGCTTTCCGGTTACCGCTACCGGTACCCGCGTGGGATTATTTTTAGCCACGGTTATGGTGCTGGTCGCCAGTCTGGCGCTCGGCTTTGCGCTGGCGCGCAGTAAATATGGCCGCGTGCTGACGGCGGTGCGCGACGCAGAAAACCGGTTGATTTTCTGCGGCTACGATCCGAAAGGCTTCAAGCTGTTCGTCTGGACAATTTCCGCCATGCTATGCGGCCTGGCGGGTGCGCTGTATGTGCCGCAGGTCGGAATTATCAACCCGGGTGAAATGTCGCCGACCAACTCCATCGAAGCGGCTATCTGGGTGGCCCTCGGCGGACGCGGCACGCTGATCGGCCCGATTATTGGCGCAGGCATCGTCAACGGCGCGAAAAGCTGGTTCACCGTCGCCATTCCCGAATACTGGCAATTTGTGCTCGGTGGCATGTTTATTCTGGTGACGCTGTTCCTGCCGCAAGGTGTGATTGGCCTGCTGCGCAAGAGGAAATCCTGATGGATCCGCTCAACATGACCGAAGACCTGTTTACCCGGCCGCAGCTGGCGGACCGGCATCGCGAACAAACTGACCCGATTTTGCAACTGGAAAACATCAACGTCAGTTTTGACGGATTTAAGGCGCTGACCAATTTGTCGCTGAACATCGGCGTCGGTGAATTACGCTGTGTGATCGGCCCGAACGGCGCGGGAAAAACCACGCTGATGGATGTCATCACCGGCAAAACTAAACCGCAAAGCGGCCGCGTTTTTTACGATCAGCGTACCGATCTGACGAAGCTGGATCCGGTGCAGATTGCGCAGTCCGGCATCGGGCGGAAATTCCAGAAACCGACCGTATTTGAAGCACTGACCGTATTCGAAAATCTGGAAATCGCGCAGAAAACCCATAAATCGGTATGGGCCTGTCTGCGTGCCAAAATGAACAGCGAACAGCGTGACCGCATTGATGAAATGCTTGGTACGCTGCGCCTGGCAGCGGAACGCCACCGGCCAGCAGGCCTGCTTTCGCATGGCCAGAAACAGTTTCTGGAAATCGGCATGCTGCTGGTACAGGAGCCGCATCTGTTGCTGCTCGACGAGCCGGCGGCAGGCATGACTGATGCCGAAACCGAATACACCGCCGAGTTGTTCAAACAACTGGCGGGCAGACATTCGCTGATGGTAGTCGAGCACGATATGGGGTTTGTGGAAACCATCGCTGACCACGTCACCGTGCTGCATCAGGGCCAGGTACTGGCTGAAGGCTCGCTGCGTGAAGTGCAGGCCAACGAGCAGGTCATCGACGTGTATTTAGGACGCTGAGGAATCGCATTATGTTGCAGGTAAATGAACTGAATCAGTTTTACGGCGGCAGCCACATTTTGCGCGGCCTGTCTTTCGAGGCAAAAATCGGTGAGGTCACCTGCCTGCTCGGGCGTAATGGTGTCGGGAAAACTACACTGCTCAAGTGCCTGATGGGACTGATTCCGGCGAAGTCCGGCACCATCAGCTGGCAGGATCAGGTGATCAATAACCGCAAACCGCACCAGCGCGTGCAGGCAGGGATCGCTTACGTCCCGCAGGGACGCGAAATTTTTCCGCGCCTGACGGTGGAAGAAAACCTGCTGATGGGATTATCGCGTTTCTCCGGCAGTGCGGCAAAGCAGGTGCCGGATGAAATCTATCACCTGTTCCCGATCCTGCTGGAAATGAAACATCGCCGTGGCGGGGATTTGTCCGGCGGCCAGCAGCAGCAACTGGCAATCGGCCGCGCGCTGGCCTGTAAGCCGGGCCTGCTGATCCTCGACGAACCGACAGAAGGCATTCAGCCATCGGTGATCAAGGAAATCGGCGCAGTGATCAAACAACTCGCCGCCCGGGGTGACATGGCGATCCTGCTGGTTGAACAATTCTATGATTTCGCTGCCGCTCTGGCCGACAGCTATCTGGTGATGTCGCGCGGCAGCATTGTGAAACGCGGTCGCGGGGCAGAAATGGAGGCGGAAGGAGTTCGGGGGCTGGTGGCGATTTAATTTTGTATTTCTGGATATCATGGCAATTATGCCGAAACTATAGATAACAGTCGCCGCTGTGATGACAAGCACCTCTCTGAGCCAGGAGAGACTTTATTGTGCTGTCTCTGGCACCTCCGGTAATAATAGGCCCAGTGAATTCCTTTACTCATAATGAGTGTGGTTCGACTGATGCTCGATATGTATTGCATCAATTGAATAAACGTAAAGACGCTATCGGTGTCTGAAGATCATCATTTAGGAGAGTGAATTCAATGAAACTACGGCTAACTCAGCAAGAGTATTGCAACTTTTCCGGCATCATTACAGAAGTAAATTTCCTAAATGGGGTTTCGGAGAAAGACGTGTCACTACAGCAAGTCTCGGCTGTTCGATCAATAACTGAAGCAATCCTTATACCTAAAAACAATGATGAAACAGAGATGCTGGGTTACACCGCGAAGAACATCGACGCAGCTCTAACAGCAGAAATAAATCCTGTAGAATTTAATCTTGGGCTTGATGAAAGTGTTTTAAGCACACTTAATCAGTCGAATGTTGGGACACTTTCAGTTATGGCTTTTGGAGCTGTTGGCGATGGTGTTACGGACGATTCTTTAGCATTTCAAAGTGCACTTACAGCAGCACATCTGATGGGGGGAGGAAGAGTATTTGTACCTACCCCTGGTGTTGAATATCGGCTTACTTACCCTATTTTTTTATTCAGTAATACAGAGCTCTTTGGTACAGGAGCGAGTTGTCGCATCATCATGGAGAACCCCACCTTAGCGATAAAAGGTCGCGGATGTATCGTTATTGGTTCTAGTAATGAAATCAACCGTGATAAAGCTATAACTGCATACAACGCGGGTACATTCCCATTTGCATCCGTTACAGATAGATCTTTTGTTAACCCGAACCTAGGTGCCTTCTTAAGGGATAATCAACAATTCGTCCAATCGTCGAAATGTTCCGTACATGATTTATATCTTGTTGCACGATATACCGGTTCCAATCTTGATGGCGGCTATGGTGTAAATATGGTAAATAGTCAGTTTTGTTCTGTTTATAATATCTGGGGGGAGGGATGGACTCAGCTTATCGGAATTGGTTCAGACGTCACTCCAGAAACGCCTTCGAACTATGAATGCCATGCTTATAATTTACATGTCATTACTCCTAACCAAAACAAAACTTATTACTCCATTGGATTCATAGCTAATTCTACAGATTGCTCCATTAAATGTGCTAAGCAAATTCAGCCAATGGCGCCTGGTTCTGCTAATGGTTCAGGGGTTGCTACAAATGTAGTTGAAAATATAGAAATTGCAGACATATTCATACCTGATTTAGGTCGAACAATGTCATCTGAAGGTATTCTACTTAATAACGCTAAGAATTGCAGCGTTAAGAACATCCATATTGGCAATGCTATCACTGCGGTTTCCACATATTACACAT
>NZ_JAFMOS010000355.1 GCF_019049755.1 Rahnella perminowiae | reverse complement strand
GGGATTCAGTGCGTCACCTCTAATCAGTGCTATATATTATTTAAAATAACTGAAATAAATGATTTTTAAGAAAGCCGCTGATTATTTTGAGATGTTTTGGCGGCAGGAAAAGCCTTTTAAGCACGTCCGGAAATTTCTACTATGATCGATCATCTTGCCAATAATTGCAGATAGGGCGCGGGAAATATTAAACATTTGGGCAGAAATGCCGATAAACAGACTCCTGCTTCGTTTTGAGAATCTCCCGATGTCGCTTAAAAAGTCGTCCTTGCTCGTTCTTATGGTTCTTTTCGCCCTCTTTTTCACCAGTATATTGTCGAATGTTTGGCTGCTCACCCAGAGTAACCATTCACTGGATGATGTGAACAAGGAGATCCGTGTAGTGCTTTCTATTATTGACCCCATTAACCACAGCCGGACCTCACGCGTTCGCGTAATGGAATATATGAAAGAAATTGAAAATGGCGACGGCCAGCAGTCAAACTCTGCTCTGGACGGGGTCACTGAAGTTATCGGTAAAGCCGATGCGGCCTTTCAGGCGTATCTTGACGCACCAAAATTGTCTGGTGAAAGCAGGCTTGCCGATGAATACCGCAGCACTTACCAAAATTATCGCCAGAATGGTATCCAGCCATTAATTGATGCGGCTAAGGCCGGTGATCAGGTAGCGTTTAAAGCCCACATCCCGGCTGTAGTGAAACTCGATAGTCAGTATGAAATCGTACTGGATAAAGTATTGGCCCTGCATGAACAGTACGCCAAAAATCTTAACAGCGATGCACAAAGTCATTTCAAATTTGGTATCGGGCTGACGATCGGTTTTGGTTTACTATTTCTGATCATCATTATCAGTGTACTGGTGTTACTGAAGCGTTTTGTTTTGGTGCCACTGCTAAGTTCCCGCGATCACTGCCGTCAGATTGCCGAAGGTCATCTCGATACGCCGGTACCTGTCAAAGCACAATCCCGCAGTGAAATTGAAGAACTGATGCAGTCGATAGAGTATATGCGTCAGTCACTGACCCGGATTATCGGACAGGTGCGTGACACCAGCCATACCGTGGCGCATGCATCCCAGGAAATCTCTGCAGGTAATATTGATCTGGCTTCCCGTACGGAACAACAGGCCGCCGCACTGACACAAACAGCCGCAAGCATGGAAGAACTTGGCGCGACGGTAAAACAAAATACCGAAAATGTCTCCCGTGCAAGCAGTCTGACACGTGAAGCGGTTCAAAATGCACGTGCGGGCGAGAAAGTTGCCCAGGACGTAATTGGTACGATGGGGCGTATTAACAGCAGCTCGAAAAAAATCGAAGATATCACCGGGGTGATCAACAGTATTGCTTTCCAGACGAATATTCTGGCGCTTAATGCCGCAGTTGAAGCAGCGCGTGCGGGTGAGCAGGGCCGCGGATTTGCCGTGGTGGCCAGCGAAGTGCGCAGCCTGGCACAGCGCAGTGCCGTGGCAGCAAAAGAAATCGAAAGCCTGATTTCTGAATCAGTGGTAAATATCCGTGAAGGCTCGGATCAGGTCTCACGTACCGGTGACTCCATCTCTGCGATCATTTCCTCTGTCACTCAGATTAATGTATTGATGGAACATATTTCGACAGCTTCAGATGAACAAAGCCGTGGCATCAGCCAGATTGAACAGGCGGTGACAGAAATCGATGGCGTGACACAACAAAATGCGGCTCTGGTTCAGGAATCAGCGGCAGCAGCGGCCTCGCTGGAAGAACAGGTTCTTCATCTGACCCGCTCAGTCGCCACATTCAGACTGGCAACGGTGTAGCCCTACCGTTGTAATGACATAAGTGATTAAGATAAAGGCGGTGATTAGCCGCCTGTATTTGATCACACGGGGAGTGCGGACTTTATGCGCCCTTTTTGTAGGTTTTATGAACAACGCAGATCTGTATATGTTCACCATAAATCCCTTCACAGACTCATTATTTTTCTTTATTCATCATCTTAATGACTCCAGACTTAATAGGTCTGGAGTCACAAACCTTTTGCCTGCGATCCTCAGACTTGATATAACTCCGGCCTGTGATTTTTAAGGTGATTTAGTGCAGATGAGTAAGATCAAATCCGTGGCTTCAGTTGAAAGAGATTTTGCTGCTGAAAATGTCGGCCAGCATGTTTTGGCTTATCTGCAAAATGTAAAAATGACGCCGCTTGCAAAACTGGATGATTTTGATGAAGAGGGCAATGCGACGGTCAGACAGGTGATTAATGTTTGGATCCGGCTTTCGCTGATCCTGACGCGACGTCGACCAGAAATTGCGGTTTCATCCCTCATGAAACACGTACTGCCGGTGATCGGTGAGGTACCTTTGAATAAAATCACCCGTTTACGACTGAATCGTTTGTTTAATGTCTTGTTGGCGGACGGGAAAATTTCGGAAGCAAAGCGTGTATTCGCCCTCTGTAAGCAATTTTTTGGCTGGGCTGAAACGCAGGGATATCTGGTTCATTCACCGCTAAGTTCCATGAAACGCCGTGATGTTGGCGGCCGCAATACCCCGCCACGTGAGCGGACGTTAACCGATGCCGAAATCTGGATTTTCTGGCATAGTCTGGATTTATGTGACATTTCTGAACAATGTCGCTGGGCATTGAGGTTTTGCCTGCTGACAGCACGGCGGCCAGATGAAGTGGTGCGTGCCAGGAAAGACGAGTTCCATTTGCAAATTGGTATCTGGCGACAAGGTACGCGCAATAAATCGGCTCGTGACCATAGTCTGCCGCTGACGCCATTAATGATCACCTGCATCAATGCTCTTTTGTCGTCCAGTCCGGAAAGCAGTCCCTGGCTGGTGCCATCGCCGCTTGATACGCAAAAGCCCTTATCACGCGGCGCAGTGACACAGGTGATACGCCGTCTGTTGCGCGCGGAACGTGGCCTGGGAATAGAAGCTTTTACCACCCGCGATTTGCGACGGACGGCGCGTTCCAAATTATCGTCCCTGAATGTCCCGAACGATGTTGCGCGTAAAATCATGAATCATTCACTGGAGGGTATCGACCGTGTTTATGACACGCACGATTATCTGCCACAGATGAAGCAGGCGCTGGAAGCATTTTCTGACAATATTCAGGGCATCATTGACGCACCCGATTACTATAATTTACGGCATAATTTTGAGGGCGAATCACTGCATGTTTGTGAAAGTTCGCTGCTGTTTATGGAGAGATAGCAAGCGTCGGCCCGATTTAAAGGTTATGTTGATAGCTGACGATGAAGAATATAAACCGGTAAGAACCAGGCCGGGATAAGCCAGAGATGTGACCTGCTACAATTGGTATTGACTTGGCAACCCAAGAAGACAGAGGACTAAGAATGCTTTCCAAACAAAACAAGGCTATCGGGCTGCCAGAACCGACGCAGACTATTTTATTGAGCACCGGTACAGCGGAAGAAAAACGGCAGGAAATACGTGAATATTTTCTTCGCACCTGGGAGTTGTACGAGAGCCTGTTTGATTGCCTCGCTGATGAGCGAGCATATTTCAGTAAGGCTATTTCGCTTCGTCATCCGCTGATCTTTTATTTTGGTCATACCGCGACTTTCTATATCAATAAATTGATGGCTGCCGGGCTGATCCCTCAACGTATTGACTCCCATATCGAAGCTATGCTCGCGATCGGCGTAGATGAAATGAGTTGGGATGATCTTGATGATCAAAACTACAACTGGCCATCGGTCGCCAATTTGCGCCAATATCGCGACAAAGTACGGGAAGAAGTGCTCGGTATAATTGACACTATGGCGCTGAGTTTACCCATCGGCTGGGACAGTCCTGCCTGGGTGATCCTGATGGGTATCGAACATGAACGTATTCATCTTGAAACATCCAGCGTACTGATCCGTCAGTTGCCGGTGCAATGGGTTAAGCCTCAACCGCACTGGCCCGTGTGCGAAATCGCCCGCCGTGACCGCAACACTGTACCCGTGAATACAATGCTGGCCGTTAAAGGTGACGTTGTCACTTTGGGTAAGCGTGATGATACCTACGGATGGGATAACGAATACGGCACATCTGAACAGAAGATTCAGGCATTTAGGGCCAGTCGGATGCTGGTCAATAACGCGGAATTTTATACCTTTGTACAGGCCGGTGGCTATGGCGATGCACAGTGGTGGGACGAAGAAGGGGCAGGCTGGCGAAATTTCACACGGGCGGAAATGCCCACTTTTTGGGTGGGTTCGCCTCTTGAACCGGAGCAACTGAAATTACGTCTGATGACGGAAGAAGTGCCGATGCCGTGGGACTGGCCGGCGGAAGTAAATCAACTCGAAGCCGCGGCATTTTGTCGCTGGAAAGCTGTCCAAACCGGCGAATCAGTTCAGTTACCGAGCGAAGCTGAATGGATGATTCTGCGCAATCAGGTGGAAGGCGATCAGCCCGGGTGGAAAACAGCGCCAGGAAATATTAACCTCGCAGGGTGGGCATCATCCTGTCCGGTGGATCATTTTGCTCAGGGTGATTTTTATGATGTGGTAGGCAATGTCTGGCAATGGTCGTCCACGCCGATCAGTGGTTTTGATGGTTTCCGTGTACACCCTTTATATGATGATTTTTCGACGCCAACATTCGATGGTAAACATTCCATGATCAAAGGCGGAAGCTGGATTTCAACCGGCAATGAGGCGCTGAAATCTTCACGTTATGCTTTCCGTCGTCACTTTTTCCAGCATGCTGGTTTCCGCTATGTCATTTCCAGCCATCAGGAAGTGGTGAAAGTAAATCCGTACGAAACTGACGGACTGGTGGCACAGTACCTTGATTTTCAATATGGTCCGCGTCATTTTGATGTAATGAATTATGCTGAGCAACTGGCTGATATTGCGGTTAAAAATACTGTTAACCATGGCAGGGCGTTAGATATAGGGTGTGCTACGGGTCGTGCGAGTTTCGAACTGGCGCGTTATTTCGACTCTGTGGTCGGGATGGATTATTCAGCACGTTTTATTGATGTCGCTCTGTCACTGGCACGTGGTGAAACCCGTCGGTATGTCATGCCGGAGGAGGGCGAACTGGTGGAATATTGTCAGGCTTCGCTCGCCGATGTGAATTTGTCAGCAGAGCTTACGCAGCGGGTGACTTTTGTACAGGGTGATGCCTGTAACCTGAAGCCACAGACGGAGTTATACGATCTCGTTTTGGCTGCTAATTTGCTTGATCGTTTGCGTGAGCCAGCACGTTTTCTGACCGGTATTACACCGATGATCCGTTCTGGTGGTCTGCTCATGCTTTCTTCACCTTATACCTGGCTTGAAGAGTTCACCCCGAAAGAGCACTGGCTGGGTGGATTCCGCGAAAATGGTGAAGCCGTTACGACCCATCAGGCACTGAAACGTTTACTGGCGAGCGAGTTTGAAGAGGTTCGGACACCAACAGATGTTCCGTTTGTGATCCGTGAAACGGCTAGGAAATTCCAGCATACTGTGGCGGAACTGACGCTATGGCGTAAGCGGTAAGTAGGAATTTCTGCAAACGATTAACGGTCGCTCCGGCGGCCGTTTTTTTTATCTTCTGATTGCGTGTGAAGACGCTTTTTTCTGCCTGAATGCGATAAACACTGAGGTTCAAGTTGTCGTTGTTTAAGTTATTTCAAGCAATTGTATGTTGTAACTAAAATGAATGCCATTGTATTTTAAAATGACAGTAACAAAAGGGGAGTGCCGTTAAAGACCACGAATACCCATGACAGATGCCG
>NZ_JAFMOS010000356.1 GCF_019049755.1 Rahnella perminowiae | reverse complement strand
ATTGATGATATTTCAGCAACGCCCATCAGCCGGCAGATTAAAGACGACCTGCAGATGATTTACAAAAATTACAGCTAAATCTGCGAACATCTTGAATGCCCTGATCATTCAGGGCATTTTTACGTGACGGCATTCTTTCTCACTTTTTTAAATATTTTCCCTGTATTCTCCGTCTCCCGCCAGGTTGTACTTTAACTGCAGAAATCTGCAACGGACGTCATGGCACGCCTGTACCCCTACCCTCATGGCAGAACAGTGAATGCGCTCGCTCATCATTTCGAAGAGAAAAGCTAACTTTTGCGTTCTGCGGGACAATCACCCAGAAGCACAGTAATTTTGTGGCCTGCCGCTGTGGCTTCAAGCGCTATCCTGAGCACAATCGTCAGTGGCACCGAAAGCAACATGCCAACCGGCCCCATCAGCCATCCCCAGAAGATCAACGACATAAAGACCACGAGTGTCGATAAACCTAATCCGCGCCCCAAAATTTTCGGATCAATAATACTGCCGAAAACCAGATTGATCAGGATATATCCCCCCGTTAGGATCAATCCTTCAGTGGAACCATTAAACAGAAAGGCCTGAATGATCGGCGGGATAGCCGCGATAAAAGAACCTATGTTGGGAATGTAATTAAGGGCAAAAGCCAGCATCCCCCACAGAAAAGCAAAACGAATGCCGGTAACCGCCAGTAAGGCCCAAACAGCCAGCCCCGTTACCACACTGATCAGTGTTTTGATCACCAGATAGCGTGTCACACTGTCCAGCGCACGCTGAACATTCGCCATGCCTTTGTCCGGGTCATCTGACATTTGTTCCACTTTGTAGGGCAGTTGCGGGACTTCAAGCAGCATGAATGCAACGGTCATCAGCAGTAAGAACAACCCCGCCATCGCATTGGACAAATAGCTGATCAACTTACTGACCAGATTCAGCGTCGCCGCGGGATCAATGTATCCGGCCAGTTGTTCGGAGGATAGCGTCAGCCCGCTTTGCGGAAACCAGGCTTCGATATCACTGAGTTTCTCAACTAACAGTCCGCGATATTGTGGCAATGTACGGGCAAACTCATTGAGTGTCACCAGCAGTTTGGTCGTGAGGAAAACCATCATGCAAATTACCAATGTCGCCACCAGCAAAACAGCCAATGCCCTGGGCACTCGCCATTTCTCCAGCAAGACAATCAGCGGATTCAATACGAAAGCCAGAAAAAGCGCCAGAATAAAGGGCACGATAATATCTGCCGCGGATTTAATTCCCGCGAAGATAACTACCAGCATTGCCATCATTACAACAGCTTTCAGGCCCTGAGTTGTTACGATCATTTTACGCACATCTTTCTCCTGAAACTGGCCGGATCCTTTAGCGAGATTTCACCCACTCACGCAGACGCTGGATATGTACGTACAGTGCCGGAATAAATAAGATCCCTGCCGTCGTGGATAACAACATCCCACTGAACACCGTTACGCCGATGATATGGCGACTCATGGCTCCGGCACCGGATGCCATGACCAGCGGTAACACCCCAAGAATAAATGAAATTGCGGTCATCATTACCGCACGGAAACGCTGTTTTGCCCCATCCTGAGCCGCGTCATGTACCGACGCCCCCTCTTCTCTTCTGGATTTCGAGAACTCAACGATCAGAATGGCATTCTTCGCTGCGAGCCCTATGAGCAAGACCATGCCGATCTGAGCGTAGACATCGTTGCTTAGTCCTGCTACATGCAGGCCGGCGATTGCGCCAAACACCGCAAATATCACGGAAATCATGACAATAAGAGGAATGCTCCAGCTTTCGTATTGCGCCACCAGGAACAAATACGCAAACAGCAATGCAGCCGCATAGATAAGAATGGCCTGGCCGCCAGCCTGTATTTCCTGCAATGACATGCCGGTCCATTCATAAGCGTAACCCGCAGGTAATGTCCCGTTCAGGATATGTTCCATCTGTGCCATAGCTTCACCGGAGCTGATACCGGGTGCTGCCGAGCCGCTGATCGCCAGGGAAGGAAACTGGTTATATTGGGTAATAAATGGCGCACCCAACGATGGTGTCAGTTCAACCATCTTCGCAAGGCTGACCAGTGAGCCGTTGTCGCTGCGTACCGTCAGTGCAGATATCTGGTCTGCACGTTGGCGGTCTTCCATTTCATTTTGCATCTGCACATTAAACAGACGGTTATTAATGATGAAATCGCTGACGTTAACCCCGCCTAGTGACGTCTGTAACGTACCGAAGATACGGCTGACCGGCACCTGCATCAACGCTGCACGGTCGCGGTCCACACTCAGGGCAATTTCCGGTACGGACGCACTGAAGGTGGTAAATACGCGGCTCAGGCTGGGATCCTGATTAGCGGCCTGGATCAGCGCCTGCCCTGTGGCAGCCAGTTCTTGCGGGGATTGCCCCTGTAATGCCTGCAAACGCAAATCCAGCCCTGATGCTGTACCTAATCCGGAAATCGCGGGCGGATTTATGGCCATAATTATCGCAGAAGGAATGCCGGCCATCGCCGGTTGCAGCCGCCCGATCACCTGATCCACACGGCTACGCTCGTCCCATGGCTTGAGCAATACAATACCAAAGGCGGCATTTGGCGAGCTCCCGCCGCTCAGCAGGCTGAAGCCACTGATAGCGATCACATCCTCGACCGCCGGGTCTTTCTGCATAATCTGCTGCATTTGTTCAAGCACAACATCGGTACGGTTTAATGATGCGCCATCAGGTAACTGTACATTCACAAAGAAGTAGCCCTGATCTTCATCTGGCAGAAAGGATTTTGGCAAACTGCTGTAGCCCCATACGCTGGCTCCGCCGATCAGACAAACCGTCACAATGCTGGTAAACACATTTTTGCTGATCCCCCTTGTAGCTTTCACATACACGTTACGGACGTGCTCCAACCCGAGATTGAACCCGCGAAAAACACGTGCCGGTTTGTCCGGGCGCGGTTTCAGCAGGGATGCACAAAGCGCAGGGGTCAGAGTCAGCGCGTTGATACTCGATAAAACGACGGCTGCTGACAGCGTGACAGCAAACTGACGATACAGTGCGCCGGTAATCCCTGGCAGAACGGCAACCGGAACGAACACCGCCAGCAATACCACGGTAGTCGCGATGATCGGCCCGGCGATCTGCTTCAGGGCTTCACGGGTTGCAGCCACACGCCCGAGCGACGGATCTTCCATCATCAGACGCTCCACGTTTTCCACCATCACGATGGCATCATCGACCACGACTGTCAGCGCCAGAATAATGGCAAACAAGCTGAGAGTATTGGCGGAATAGCCAAAGGCATAAAGCACGGCAAAGGTGCCCAGCAAAGAAACAGGAATGGTCAGTGCCACGATAAATGTCGCCCGTGCACTTTGCAGAAACAGGTAAACAACCGACAGCACGACGATAAAGGTCAGCACCAGTGAAACGGTAATTTCATCGAGCGTAGCACTGACAAAACGGGTCGAGTCGAATTTGATTTCATAAGTCAGATCATCAGGGAAATTGCGCACCTGACGCGACATTTCCTCACGCACCGCGTCCGCCACACTCAGCGCATTCGCTCCCGGCGCGGGGTATACCGAGAGAAAAGCTGACGGTGTCTGGTTCAGTGTCGCATTCACCTGATAATCCTGCGCGCCCAGCTCAATACGGGCGACATCGCGCAAACGCACCGTACCGCCATGCGCGTTTTTACGCACAATAATATTGCCGAACTCCTGCGCTGAACTCAGACGCCCTGCCCCGCTGATCGTCAGGGTTTGCTGTTGCATTGACGGGCTCGGTGATGCGCCAATCTGCCCGGCCGCAGCCTGCACATTCTGATTATTAATCGCGGCGCTAATTTCCATACTGCTGACATCCAGCGCTTCCATTTTGCGCGGATCCAGCCAGATACGCATGCTGTAGTCACGCGAACCAAAAACCCGAACATCACCTACGCCATCAACACGCGCCAGCGCATCACGCAACTGAATGCTGGCAAAGTTGCTGATGAATAACATGTCATGGGTTTTCTCCGGTGAAAGGAGGCTGATACCCATCAGTATATTGGAAGCCTGTTTGCGCACCGACACGCCCGTATTCAGCACTTCTGGCGGAAGACGGGAGCTGACCTGTGAAATACGATTTTGTACTTCGACGGCTGCCGTATCCGGATCAGTACCGCTGGCGAAGGTAATAGTCAGCGTGTAGCTGCCGTTATTGCCGCTGTTCGATGACATATAAAGCATGTTACTGACACCGTTGACCTGTGCCTCGATCGGCGCAGCAACAGACTCCGCGACGTCCCGTGCACTCGCACCGGGATAAATCGCACTGACTGACACCACCGGTGGCGTAATATCCGGATATTGCTCAACCGGGATAACCTTCAGGGCGACGGCACCGATCAGCGCCGTCACCAGCGCAATAACCACTGCAAAACGGGGTCTTTTGATAAATTTCTGGAGCATCGTTGTTCCTTAACGTTTTTTCGCGGCCATATCCGGGGCTTCGGTTGCCCGTGCGTTCACTTCCATTCCTGGCCGGATCCATTGCTGGCCTTCGGTCACGACTTTTTCTCCGCCCTGCAAGCCCTCTATGACGAAATAACCGTGTCCGATCTGCGCGCCAAGCCTCACCAGCCGCGCTTCTACGCGCTGCCCGGCATTGACCAGCAAAACAAAATGCCCTGTCGCATTTTGCTGCACAGCCTGCGCAGGTAATACCGGCAGTGAATGTCCGGAACGCGGCTTTGCCGCTACATTCACAGTGCCCCCCGGCAGCAAACGATGATCAGGATTTGCTACGGTCAGCCTGACCGGTAAAGTGCCTGTTTGCACATCAATACGGTTACCGATGGATTCCAGCGCCGGCGCTTTCATGTAAGGCGAACCGTCAGATAAACGCAGAGAAAGCATCATGTTATCGGCCATGAAGGCGTCCTGCAGCGTGCCACTGCTGTGGCTGGCACTGAGAACATCACGTTCGTTCACTGAAATCACTACGCGCACCGGATCAAGCTGCACGATCTCCGTGAGCACACCGCTGGCCGGATTCACCAGGCTTCCGGTATGAAAATGGCTTACGCCGATACGCCCTGAAATGGGGGCCGTAATGCGGGTGTAGCTCAGTTGTAGTTCCTGAGTTTTCAGCGCTGCCTGCGCCTGTGTGACGGCTGCACGGGCAGTATCACGCGCGGCCAGCGCAGCATCAACGTCTGACTGACTGACGGTCCGCGCATCACCGAGACGCTGTATACGGTTCAGATGGGTCTGGGCATGACGCGCGGTGGCATTGGCACTGTCTAACCGGGCTTTGGCCTGCGCGACAGCCGCCTGATGCAAAGCGGGTTCTATTTCATACAAAACGTCGCCTGCATTCACAAACTGCCCTTCCTCAAAGGCACGACGGGCAATAAAGCCTTCGGTACGGCTGGTCACATTGACGGCCTGAACAGCTTCAAGGCGACCCAGGTATGTGCGGCTGACGCCATCAGGTTGGGTAGCAATTGTCACTGTTGTCACCGCTGGCAGAAGTTGCGCAGCCGCACCGGTCAGGGGGAATGATAAGAGGGTCAGCAGTACAGGCACTGCCATAAAACGACGCATTGCAGGAAACATAAAGTCACTCTCCATGTGATGTCGGACGTGGCACCTTTAATTCAGCGAAAATGCACACACCGGCAACATCAGATAATAATCTATAAAAAAATTCCTAATCAGAATTATTGAGGATTATAAATATTGTCTGATATCACAAGCTGATCTCGATC
>NZ_JAFMOS010000357.1 GCF_019049755.1 Rahnella perminowiae | reverse complement strand
GCTTATGGGGTATGTCACGGATAATTTCTACCGTAATGCGTGGGGTAAAAAATACGGCCGCCGAGGTTTCTTCTTCTTATTTGGTGCTCCGCTGATTATGGTAACCTACATTATTATGTGGGTCAGCGGCATGGGATTCTGGTATTACCTGCTCACTTATATTTTATTCTATGCCGCTTATACGCTGGCCATTGTACCTTATGAAACACTGGCAGCGGAAATGACCTCCAGCTTTAAAATGCGCACCAAACTGACTGGCGTGAGAATGTTTTTCTCTACCGGTGCCGCGATATTAGCCGCCTGGTTACCGGGTCGGATAATTGCCTATCTCGGTGAAGATTCATCATCATCGTTTCTGATTATGGGCGTCATTTTCGGCGTACTGTTTGCCGTGGTGATCCTGATGCTTTACTTTTACACATGGGAGCGCCCGATCCCGGTTGATGTCGCCGCGCCAAAACTCTCTTTTCGCCGCGACATGAAACATTTGTTTAAATCCCTGATCTCGACGATGAAAGTACGCACCTTCCGTCAGCACGTGGGGATGTATCTGGGCGGTTATGTCGCTCTCGACGTACTCGGTGCAGTGCTGGCCTACTACATTATTTTTGTCCTCGGACAAAACGCCGTGACGGCCTCGAATGCCATGACATTAATGACACTGGTACAGTTTGTCTGTGTCGCGCTGTTTATTTTCCTGTGCATGAAATTAGGTAATGGCGCATCTTACCGTATCGCACAGTTATTTATGTTAGCCAGTGTCGGGTTGTTTTTAGCCATCCATTTATTACAACTGCCGTTTAATATGGCGCTGATTTATCTCTCCGTCATTTTAATGGGTGTTGGCCGTTCAGGTACCAGTTATGTTTGCTGGAATATTTACAGTTTTATTCCGGATGTGGATGAAATGCTGACCGGAAAACGACGCGAGGGGATATTCGCCGGCGTCATGACTTTCGTGCGCAAAGCCGTTCAGGCGGTGGCTTTATTTGGGGTTGGCCTGTTATTACAGCATTACGGATTTACCCCGAAAAGCGCAACACAACCTGCTGAAGCCGTGTACGGGATCACGCTGGTATTTGGCACAGGTTCAGTCATCTTCCTGCTGGTGGGTTTATACAGTTCAATGAAATTCCGTCTGACACGTCATAACCATGCGTTGCTGGTCAATGAGATTGAGCGCCTGAAAGCCGGCGGCAGTAAATATGATGTCACAGCGGAAACCCGCTTAATTACCGAACAGCTGACCGGCTGGCCATACGAAAAATGTTGGGGTGATAATAATATTCTTAGCCAGACGGAAGAATTATCCACACTCACGCCAGATGATCTCTCAACCGGAGCCGACCATGCAAAGAATTGAATTCAGCCTGATGCAACAGACTATCTTTCACGCCCTGCAAAAAGCGGGACTTGATGAAGCAAGCGCACGTACCTGCGCACGCATACATACAGAGTCCAGTTGCGACGGCATTTCATCCCATGGCCTGAACCGTGTGGCGCGTTTTGTCGATTACGTCAATAAGGGCTGGATTGATATTCATACCAAACCGGAGCTGGAAAAATCCCTTGGTGCCATCGCCATCTATAATGGCAACCGCGGTATCGGCATCACCAATGCCTTGTTTGCCGTTGATAAAGCGGCAGAGATGGCAAAGGAATACGGTGTCGGCATTGTCGCGCTGAAAAACAGCAGTCATTGGATGCGTGGCGGAAGTTATGGCTGGCATGCGGCACAACAAGGCATGGCGGCGATTTGCTGGACCAATACTGAATCCTGCATGCCCGCGTGGGGCGGCAAAAACACCCGAGTGGGCAACAACCCGTTCGTGATGGCCGTACCCCGTGCCAGAGGCCCTATCGTACTGGATATGGCAATGTCGCAATATTCCTACGGCAAATTACAGGTCACGCGGCTGAAAAATGAAAAACTGCCCTTCCCCGGCGGCTACGACAAAGAAGGTCATCTCACAGACGATCCTGGCCCTATCGAAGCCTCTATGCGTATTTTACCGACGGGTTACTGGAAAGGCTCCGGACTGGCCATTGTGCTGGATGCCATGGCCGCGCTGTTATCGGCCGGATCACCCACCAATGAGATCGACAAAATTGGCAAAGGCAGTTGCACCGGTGCCAGCCAGATTTTCATGGTATTTGACCCGACACAACTCGGGGGTGCCGAATTCACCGAACGCATGGCCGACAGCGTCGCAGACTACGTTAACCAGTCGGAACCTGCCGAAAACAGCCGCGATGTCCGTTATCCAGGCCAGACCGCTGCATCTAACCGTGAACAAAACCGCCGTCTGGGCATCCCGGTCGATGAAGCGGTATGGAACGAAGTTATGCGCCTGGCGGAATAGTCTCCGCTTTTTCCTGCCAAATAACGCCTGTTAACCGCAGGCGTTTTCTTTTTAATCCCTGCAACATTTCCCTCACAAAGTGTGATCCTCTCCGGCAAAAAACGCTAAACATACTTGTATGGTAGTTACCAAAAGGCGTATTTATAACCAAAGAAAATGCATCCTACTTTTACTGCAAAAGGTCGTAACCGATGAAAATCGTGAATGCTGAAGTTTTTGTCACCTGTCCGGGACGCAACTTTGTGACGTTGAAAATCACCACTGAAAGCGGGCTGACCGGCATTGGTGATGCCACACTAAATGGCCGCGAATTACCGGTCGCATCCTATCTGAAAGATCATGTGTGTCCGCAGCTGATCGGCCGCGATGCGCATCAGATCGAAGACATCTGGCAGTTTTTCTATAAAGGCGCTTACTGGCGTCGCGGACCGGTCACCATGTCTGCCATTTCTGCCGTGGACATGGCGTTATGGGACATCAAAGCCAAAGCCGCCAATATGCCGTTGTACCAGTTGCTCGGCGGCGCATCCCGCACCGGCGTCATGGTTTACTGTCACACCACCGGTCATTCCGTTGATGAAGTACTCGATGATTACGCCAAACATAAAGAACTGGGCTTTAAGGCGATCCGCGCACAATGCGGTGTACCGGGCATGAAAACCACTTATGGCATGGCGAAAGGCAAAGGTCTGGCCTACGAACCGGCGACGAAAGGCAACTGGCCGGAAGAGCAGTTATGGTCAACGGAAAAATACCTCGATTTCACGCCAAAACTGTTCGAAGCCGTGCGTAATAAATTTGGTTTCGATGAACATCTGCTGCACGACATGCACCACCGCCTGACGCCCATCGAAGCGGCGCGTTTTGGCAAAAGCATTGAAGAATATCGCCTGTTCTGGATGGAGGATCCGACGCCTGCTGAGAATCAGGAATGCTTCCGCCTGATCCGCCAGCATACCGTGACACCAATTGCCGTCGGCGAAGTGTTTAACAGCATCTGGGATTGCAAGCAGCTTATCGAAGAACAGCTGATCGACTATATCCGCACTACGCTGACGCACGCTGGCGGCATAACAGGTATGCGCCGCATCGCCGATTTCGCCTCGTTATATCAGGTGCGCACCGGCTCGCACGGCCCTTCCGATCTTTCGCCGATTTGTATGGCTGCGGCCCTGCATTTCGACCTGTGGGTGCCGAATTTCGGCGTACAGGAATATATGGGGTATTCCGAGCAAATGCTGGAAGTCTTCCCGCATAACTGGACGTTCGACAACGGCTACATGCATCCGGGCGAAAAACCGGGTCTGGGCATTGAGTTTGACGAAAAACTGGCGGCGAAATATCCGTACGAGCCGGCGTATCTGCCGGTGGCCCGTCTGGAAGACGGCACGTTGTGGAACTGGTAAAGGAGCGAAACATGAACAGCGTCGTTATTGAGCAACCTGGAAAATTAGTCATCGAGCAACGTGCTTTGCCGGTACCTGCCGCCGGCGAAGTACGAGTTCGGGTCAGTCATGCGGGCATCTGTGGTTCAGATGTGCATATTTATCACGGCCACAATCCGTTTGCGAAATACCCGCGGGTTATCGGCCATGAGTTCTTCGGCCACATCGACAGCACCGGCGAAGGCGTCGATACCGCACGTATCGGCGAACGTGTGGTGATCGATCCGGTAGTCAGTTGCGGGCATTGCTACCCGTGCTCGATCGGCCGCCCGAATGTTTGTGCAGAACTGCAGGTTATCGGCGTCCACCGCGATGGCGGTTTCAGTGATTACGCCTGTGCACCGGCGAAAAACGCCTATGTGGTGCCGGAAGTGATCCCGGACAAACTCGCCAGCATGGTCGAGCCGTTTACTATCGCAGCGAATATCACGGCATTTCTCAAACCGACACCGCAGGATACCGCACTGATATACGGCGCAGGTCCGATGGGACTGACGGTGATTCAGGTGCTGAAAGGGGTTTACGGGGTGCAGAAAGTCATTGTCGCTGACCGTATCGACGAACGGTTGCAGATGGCGCAGGCAAGTGGCGCAGACTGGATCATCAATAACAGCGACCGCAGCGTGACTGATGTGCTGGCTGCAGAAGGTATACGCCCGACACTTATCGTCGATGCTGCCTGCCATCCGGCGATCTTACAGGAGGCCATTCTGCTGGCGTCTCCGGCAGCACGTATCGGTATGATGGGTTTCTCCGGCGAGCCGAGCCTGATCACGCAGCAAAGTATCACCAGCAAAGAGATTTCACTGTTTTCTTCACGCCTGAACAGTCACCGGTTCCCGCAGGTTATTGAATGGATGGAGCAGGGAAAAATCGCGCCCGAAAAACTGGTGACGCACTGGATGCCCGCCAGTGAAGTAGAAGCGGCATTAACGCTGTTCGAGAAAGATCAGCGTTCCTGCTGCAAGGTTTTACTGACATTCTGATTTAGCGTTAATTTTTGCAACAAGGCGGGAAGGTTTCAAATATCTTCCCGCCTGCCGTACCTCATATTCTACCTATAAAAACGCAACACTATTAAAACGACACCTACAAGTGGAGCACGCATCTATGTTTAAGAACCTACGCTGGATCATCGTATTCCTGCTGTTTCTGGTTTATATGATCAATTACCTCGACCGCGTTGCGCTGTCGATTACTGTGCCTATGATAGAAAAAGAACTGACCATTAATCCCGAGCAATTCGGCATGATATTTGGCAGTTTCTTCTTTGGTTACGCGATATTTAACTTTATCGGTGGCCTGGCCGTGGATAAATTCGGCCCGACGCTGGTGATGGGATTAGCTGTCGGCTTATGGTCAGTATTTTGTGGCATGACCGCTATCGCGACCGGCTTTTATTCCATGCTGATTTTACGGGTATTATTCGGCATGGCCGAAGGCCCAATTTGTGCTTCGGCAAATAAAATGATCAACGGCTGGTTCCCGAAGAAACAGGCGGCAACCGCGATGGGCTTGCTCAGTGCCGGTTCTCCCCTGGGTGGCGCAGTGGCCGGGCCGATTGTCGGGTATCTGGCAATTTCCTTCGGCTGGCGTCCGGCGTTTATGGTCATTGCCAGTATCGGCATCGTCTGGATGGTGGTGTGGTTCTTTACGGTTGCGGATAATCCGCTGAAAAGCAAACGCGTTTCACCGGAAGAACTGCATTTAGTTGACGAAATGAAGAATGAGCATTTAAGTGAAGAAGAGAATATGGCGCAGGCTTCACACGGTCTTGGGTATTATTTACGTCAGCCGATTATTCTGGTTACTGCATTTGCCTTCTTCTGCTACAACTATATTTTATTTTTCTTCCTCAGCTGGTTCCCGGCTTATCTGGTACAGGCACATGGACTGAATATTAAAGAGATGAGCCTGACGACGGTTATTCCCTGGATTGTGGGTTTTGTCGGCCTGGCATTGGGTGGTT
>NZ_JAFMOS010000619.1 GCF_019049755.1 Rahnella perminowiae | reverse complement strand
AGGTTGAATTATTTCCAGGGACATTTTCAGATGATTTGATCTTATTTTTTTGCGACTCTACGGGCTTGGGTAATGCCGTTTGTTCAGGTAATCCCTTTGCGGTATATGTCGCCGAGGGGGTTTCAGGAACATAATGTTTTTTAGCGCTTTCATACATCGTCAACATGCTGTTGAGAACAAATACCAACATCAAAAAAATGAAGATGCATAAAACCGTAGAGAAGGCATCCACAAAGGTGGGCCATGGGTTACTTTCTTCCATATATCATCCAGACAGTGAAACGATTAAATAATCTATTCAGAAATTGTATATTTCCCAGGCCAGGATATCCTCTTACTTAAGTATTAAGCATTGCTAAATATCTTGTATCCTGTTGAAAATATAGAATTATCCGACCCATCACCGGATGATATTTCAGTAAAACGAAAGCGTAAGTGACAGGGGTTATAAACCAAAACACATATCGAAAGTTGTAGATTACGGATGGCTGACACGTCAGCTTCCGCTCAGCTATTGATCTGATGATTTAAAGACAATAAGCCTGTGGGAAAATATATTTTCAGAGGGAATATTTGGAAGAAAATAGGATCAGAGGGAGTGAAAAAGAGTATGTCGCCAAACCTTAGAAAGACGACATACAAAGCTGAAAGTACCCGGTTTAAGTACAGTCAGAAAAATGTCTGCATACCTGCGGTAAAGGCAGGCAGCGATAATGAAGAGTGAAGGTTTGGCGCGTAAATTTACGCGCCGGAGAGTATTACGAATTCATCTGGAACAGGGACATCCCCTGCATGGCGCTGTATGTCTTATACGATGCCTGAAGCGCGACCTGCTGCAATGTATAGGTTGAAATGGCGGAGGTCCACTCTGTATCTACCAGGTTACTGAGTTTGGTGGAGTTCGCCACGTCACGGTTGTCGCCCAGCGTATCGAGATTGTCCAGTTCATCCATCTGCGTACCCAGCTCTGAACGCACGGAAAGTACGTTGTTGAGTGAGTTACTCAGGCCACGGTTGGCTTTATCAATGGCATCGGTGTATTGCGTATCCGTGGTGTTAGCCGCCGAAGGCGTTTTCAGCGCGGTCAGTGCACCGTCGATGGTTTTGAACACATCTGTCTCACTCGGCGAGCCGTCCGGTTCGGCTTTCGCATCACCGGTTAATGAATCAAAAATCTGGTTACCGGTATGGTTGATGGTCATCGTCCGGCTGGCATCAACCTGCTGCGTAATGGACGTCGTGCCCCCGGAATAGGTCACCGCACCCGTTGTGGCGTCCTGCGTATACGGCGCGGTATCACTTTTGTAGCCGGCGAAAATGAAACGGCCGTTACCGTCAGTGCTGTTCGCAAGGTTCAGTAACTGCGATTTCAGGCTTTCCAGTTTGGTCGCCAGAGAAGAGCGGTCATCATCGCTTAAAGAACCGTCACCGGCCTGAACAATCAGCGTCTGCGCAGACTGAATGGTCGAGGTCACGCTGCTTAAAACCGACTCTTCCTGACTCATGCTCTGGTTAGCAAAGGTACGGGCTACGGAAAACTGACTGTTCTCCGATTGCGCCTGACGCACCAGCACCGCCTGCGACGCCGCCAGCGGATCATCCGAAGGTTTGCTTACTTTGCTGCCGGTGGACAGCTGTAAACCTGTCGCCTGAAAGCGGTTCTGGCCATCCAGCACCGCATTCATGTTTTGGTCGTAAATCATATTGGTACTAAGACGCATGGCATCAGTTCCTTGTCAGTTCTGGGATCAGCGAATGTTGATGATCGCGTCGAATATCGTCGAAGCCGTCTTCACGACCTGCGCGTTCGCCAGATAATATTGCTGGTAACGTTGCAGATCGCCGTATTCTTCATCGAGGTTGACCCCGGAGATAGACTGCTGCTGGCTGGTGAGCTGCGTGACAATATTGGCCTGCGAGGTACTGGTAGTTGTCAGGGTGGCAACCTGGTTGCCCACGTTACTTACCATGCTGGCGTAAGCGCCTGACAGGGTGGATTTACCTTCTACCAGTTTTGCCGTTTGCAGATTCAGCAATTTCTGCGCGTTGGTGTTGTCACTCACACCGCTGTTTGCCGCGCCCGCAGCGGCGATCAATGAAGAATCACTGATGGCCACATTCATGCTGCCTGCCACGTTACTGACCGTTTTGATGGTCACGCTGTCATTGTTGTCCGGCGTACCGCTGACGGAAACAGACAACCCGTCGAAATTCATCGTCGGATTACCGCTGCTGTCGGTGCCTGCTGTCGGGGTGATTTTTGCTCCGTCGGAGACGCGTGTCACATCCCAACTGCTGCCATTATAAGCCATGGTGTAATCGCTGGCCTTCACTGCTGCCGTGTCGGTATACGCCACGCTCACTTGTGCACTGCCGGTGTTTTTGGTGTTGCCTACGGTAGTGGCACCGGTGAAGGAGAAGAAGTTCGTTCCCGCATCACCGTTGAGATCAAAACCGGCTTTGTTGGTGGTGTTGAAGCTGTCAGACAGCGCCAGCGCCAGTTGCCCGAGCTGGTTAATGGCCGGTTCCAGGTTGTCTTTACGGAAAGCCAGTGTACCGCCGAGCGAACCGGTGGTCAGACGGCTTTCCTGAATTTCAGAAACCGAACCGTCAGGTTGGGTCATGCCGACCGTCAGTTTGGAAGGATCGGCACTCGAAGCCATGGCAACAACCGTTTTGGCGTTGCCGCCACTCACCAGCGGCGTGCCGTTGGCGAAGGAAATATTGTAGGTGTCTCCGTCCTGCTGGGTCACAACCACACCGGTGACGTTGTTCAGCTGACTGACCAGTTGGTCACGCTGATCGAGCAAGGCGTTAGGTTCCTGTCCGGTGCTGCCGCGCGTTGCGGTGATCTGATTATTCAGTTTGGCAATCTGCGACGCAAAGGTGTTGATCTGGTCAACATTCTGCGTGACCTGCTGGTTAACGGCGGTATTCATGTCGTTCAGGTATTTGGCGGAACTGTTGAACTGGGCGGTTAAACCCTGAGCCTCCCCCAGAACAGACTGACGCGCCGAGCTGTCGCTGGCGTTGCTGGTGAGCGTTTGCAGGCCTTTAAAGAAGGTCGACATGGTGGCATCAATACCGGTGGAGCTGTCGCCGAGCAGGTCATCAATAGAACTGGCCTGATCAAGCTGCGTTGACAGCGCGCTGCCGGTTGCGCTGGCACCCAGAAGCTGTTTCACCACGAAAGAATTGTACTCACGATTCACACCCGTCACCGTCACACCATTTCCGATATAACCGACAGGCGTCGAGGTACCATTACTTTGCGTAATAATGGCGGTCTGGCGGTTATAACCCGCCACACTGACGTTAGCGATGTTGTTCCCGGTGGTACTGAGCGCCGCCTGCGCTGCGTTCAGTCCGCTCATTGCGGTATTAATTAAGCTGCTGGACATGAGTGACCTTTTGGCTGCCGGTGACTTTTACCACCGTATAATTAAGGGAACTGAAACGGGGGTTATCCCCTTTTCCCATTCTGATCGTATTATCGGCCTGCACCGCTAAAACTTGAGAAAAAAAACGAGGATTTGCAGGACTAGAAGATATCTTTTAAATCATGGCTATAGGCCTTCACGGCCTGCTCGCCCGCGCCTTTAATTTTCTGGATCACACTCACCAGTTTGTCGGCGTAATTCGGGTCAGTTGCATAGCCGGCACGTTGCAGTGCATGTGCGGCTTGTTCAGGGGTGTTAGCTGAGGCCACCTGCGCGTAACGCGGATTATTGGTCAGTAATTTGATGTAGTCACTGATGGCTTCCACATAAGAGCCGTACACACGGAAACTGGCCTGCACTTTTTTCGCCACACCGTTGGTGTATTCCGTGGTGGTAATATTCGTGGTCGGACCGTCCCAGTTGCTGCCCGCTTTGATACCAAACAGGTTGAAGCTGCGTTTGCCATCTGCGGTCGGGATTTCACGCTGGCCCCATCCGGATTCCAGTGCAGCCTGCGCCATGATCAGCTGATGCGAAATCCCGCTGTCTTTACTGGCGACCTGTGCCGGAATGGTCAGGCTGGACACGAACTGGCCGCTGTCGGCTGGCAACGGTGCGCCGCCGGTGGTGCGGTCCGGCGCAGTCGGAATAGCTTTACGCAGATACTGCTCCATCGCCTGAACCGGCAGAGTTTTCAGCACTTCACCGTCCAGCGCCATCGGCACCGTTCCCGCCAGTTCGGACGGTTGCTTGCTGCCACCGGTCAGTTGTTCAACCATCATATCGGCCATGCCCAACCCCTTGTCGGACATGTCCTGGGCAATTTGCTGATCGTACATCGATGTATAAAGTTTGGTGGATTCGTTATCCAGAATGCCACCCTGCGGCAGAGCCTGACGCATGCTTTTCAGCATCATCTGCACAAACACGCCTTCAAACTGCTTCGCCACTTCTTTGATATGCGCCTGAGGATCCTGCGCCACATCCCGCTTCAGTTTGTTAAGGGACTGCGTGTCATACGCCGCCCCTGACATCGACATCAGATCGCTCATCAGATAATTTCCAAATCAGCACGCAGGCATCCGGCGGTTTTCATCGCCTGCAGAATGGACATCAGATCGATAGGCGTTGCGCCTAACGCGTTCAGGGTGCGGACAACATTGTTCAGGCTGGCACTGGAGCGTACCTGCTGAATCGACCCGCCGGACTGGCGGACGGAAATATTAGTGTTCGGCGTGACTACCGTCTGACCGCCGCCAAACGGCGTGTTCGGCTGGCTGACATCGTTCTGGCGATCGACCACCACGGACAGATTGCCCTGGGCAACCGCACAGTTATCCAACGTCACATCGCGGTTCATGACCACGGAACCGGTACGGGAGTTGATGATCACTTTCGCGTCCATCGGCCCGACATTCACTTCGATATTTTGGATCTGCGCCAGAATGCGCACCTGAGACGTGTTGCCACGCGGTACGACCACCTGAATATTGCGGGAATCCAGGGCGGAGGCCATGCCCATCCCCTGACGGTTGATCGCGTCGCTGATCTGCTGCGCCAGGTTAAAATCTTCATCATTGAGTTGCAGATTGATCACGCCTTCGGTACCGAAAGTACTCGGTAATTCACGCTCAATCGTCGCCCCGCCGGTGATACGCCCGCCCGAAACCTGGTTAACCGTCACGCTGCTGCCACCGGCAGACGCGCCCGCTCCGCCGACCAGCACGTTACCCTGCGCCAGTGCGTAAACCTGATTATCCACCCCTTTCATCGGCGTCATCAGCAAAGTACCGCCGCGAATACTTTTGGCGTTACCCATAGAAGAAACCACGACGTCAATCGCCTGTCCGGCGCGGGAAAACGGGGGCATTTTGGCCGTGACCATGACGGCGGCGACGTTTTTCAACTGCATGTTGGTGCCCGCCGGTACGGTAATACCCAACTGGGACAACATATTGGTCAGCGTCTGGGTGGTAAAAGGCGTTTGTGTGGTCTGGTCACCGGTGCCGTCAAGGCCCACCACCAGACCATAGCCGATCAGGGCGTTATCACGCACACCTTGTACCGTCGTCAGATCACGAATACGGTCGGCGGATGCGGGCAGTACCACCAGGGCGGACATCGCCAGACAGATAATACCGGAAAGTAGTTTTCGCATGATTGCCTCGTTATAACGGCGATAAGTTTAAGAAGAACCGCTGCAACCAGCCCATGTTCTGCGCTTCATTGATGTAGCCATTCCCGACGTACTCGATGCGTGCATCAGCCACCTGGGTGGAGATCACGGCGTTCGCACCGCTGATGGTGCGCGGGTTGACCACACCGGAGAACCGGATGAACTCAGTTCCCTGATTAATTTCAATTTGTTTCTCACCGACAACTTTCAGGTTGCCGTTGGCCAGCACTTCCGCCACCGTCACGGTCAGGGTGCCGCTGAAGGTGTTATTGGCCGCTGCGCCGCCTTTACCGGCAAAGGTATTGGCACCGGACATATCCAGATCGGCACGGGCATTGCCGAACAGGCCTTCCAGATAACGTGGCGCTGTCGCAGCACCAAAGGTGGTTGCGCCGTTACGACTGGCGTTCGCCGAGGAGCTTTTGCTCGCACTGACATTCTCCTGCAAGACAATGGTCAGCGTATCACCCACGTTACGTGGACGGCGGTCTTCAAACAGAGGCTGATAACCGTAGTTCATCGGCTGAACTGACTGGAAAATCGAACCGTTAGGAACCGGCGGTGCCGCTGGCGCAGGGTTCGCTGTGGTTGCTCCGGGTACCAGCGGGGTATGCGGCATATACGCGCAACCATTCGCCAGTAACGTGATTAACAGCGGCAGCACCAGCTTGCCTGGTCGGTCTTTAGAAAAAGTCATTACCGACGTTATTTTTTTGGTCACCACAGTTATCGCCTTTAAAAAATCGACCTGGTAGGGATCTGAACCGGTTCAGGACAGAAGCGTTTCCGCCCCTGTCCTCTTGTTTTCAATCAACCGCTAAACGTTACAGCTGGGAAAGTTTCTGTAGCATTTCGTCCGACGTGGACACGGCTTTACTGTTAATTTCGTAAGCACGCTGAGTCTGGATCATGTTGACCAGCTCTTCCGCCACGTTGACGTTAGACGTTTCCACATAACCCTGATACAGCAGACCCGCGCCGTTCAGGCCCGGAGTGCTTTCGGTTGGCGCACCGGAGCTCTGGGTTTCCTGGTACAGGTTTTCACCCAACGATTCCAGACCGCTGTTGTTGATGAAGGTGCTCAGCGTCAGCTGCCCCACCTGCTGGGCGGCAGTCTGACCTTGTGTGGTCACACTGACGATACCGTCACGCCCGACGGTCATGCTCAGGGCATTGGCCGGGACAGTGATAGCAGGAATCACCTGATAACCGCTTGAGGTCACCAGCTGACCGTTCTGGTCAACCTGGAAAGAACCATCACGGGTATAGGCCGTCGTGCCATCCGGCAACTGAACCTGGAAGAAACCTTCCCCTTTAACGGCGATATCTTTGCTGTTGCTGGTCTGCGACAGGTTGCCCTGCGAGAATAAACGTTCCGTAGAAACCGGACGCACACCGGTACCAATCTGTAAACCGGATGGCAGATTGGTTTGCTCAGAAGACTGCGCACCAGGCTGACGGACTGTCTGATAAAGCAGGTCTTCAAATACTGCACGCTGGCGTTTAAAGCCGTTGGTGCTGACGTTCGCCAGGTTGTTGGCGATTACATCCATATTGGTCTGCTGGGCATCCAGACCGGTTTTCGCAATATACAGCGATGGGATCATGTCATTACTCCTCTGCCATCATCAGCTCATTGACAGCAGATTGTTGGCACTCTGTTCATTTTCATCGACACTGTGGATGACTTTCATCTGCATCTCAAAGCGGCGGGCGTTAGCTATCATGTCAACCATGGTGGAGACCGGATCCGCGTTACTGCCCTCAAGCGTTCCGGGCATAACGTGAATGGTCGGGTCAGCCTGTAAAGCAGCACCCCGCGCCTGAACGGTCGCCGGCGTTGGCCGGAACATACCGTCATCGCCACGGGTGACTTCATTGTTGGCCGCTTTCACCAGCTTGAGCTTACCGAGCTGACCCATCGTGTTAGGATCAGCACCGGCTTCAAGCACGGCAATCGTCCCGTCCGCAGAGACCGTAAGCTGAGAGTTCGGCGGAACTTCAATCGGGCCGTTATCCCCCATAACCGGATGACCCTGAACGGTCAGTTGGTTAGTCGGTGACACTTGCATGTCACCGTTACGGGTATACGCTTCAGAGCCGTCAGGCATCTGCACCGCAAGGAAACCGTCCTGCTGTAAAGCCACATCCAGCGGACGCCCGGTGTAGTTCAGTTTTCCCTGCGTCATATCTGCGCCCGGCGTGGACGCCGTGACCAGCGTGCGGGTTTGCAGGCTTTCACCGTCCACCGGCACTGCGCGCATCGCTAAAAGCTGCGAACGGAATCCCGGTGTATTGGCGTTAGCCAGGTTACTCGACGTCACCGACTGCTGAACCAGCGTCTGGCTGGCTGCGCCGCCTGCGGTGTAGATAGCGTGATCCATAATGCTGCCCTGTTTTCAGGTGATAGAACGCGTATTAACGCAGGTTAACCAGCGTGTTCAGGATGGAGTCCTGAGTTTTGATGGTCTGCGCATTCGACTGGTAGTTACGCTGCGCAACAATCATGTTGACCAGTTCCGCACTCAGATCGACGTTGGAAGATTCCAGCGCACCGCTGGTCATTGACGCTAAACCGCCCTGACCTGCAATGCCGGTCACAGCCTGGCCGGAAGAAGACGTCGCCGTCCACACGTTGTCACCTTCAGATTTCAGGCCTTCCGGGTTAGAGAAGTTACTCAGCACAATCTGACCCAGCAGTTGGGTTTTGTTGTTGGAGTAAGTGCCGGCAATCGTGCCGTCGTCATTGATGGTATAACCGGTCATCTGACCCGCTGCATAACCATCCTGATTCTGGGAACCGATGCTGTCGCTGCCGGTGCTCTGCTGGATACTGCCGGTGAAATCAAGAGACACCGTTTGCGGCGTTACGGTACCGTTAGTGGCGGTGTTCATTGGCAACGTCAGTGCCAGACCGGCATTGGCAGTGCCTGCCGCATTGGTTGTGCCGACCAGCGCACCACTGGTATCAAACTGCATAGCCCCAATTTTGGCGGCCGCTGAACCGGCCACGCTGCCGTCCTGTGCATAAACATCCCAGTTGTTGGCAGAAGTTTTCACGAAGTAGACGTTGTTATCGTGGGCATTACCCTGTGAGTCATAGGTGGTGATGCTGTTGACGTAGTTGTAGCTGGTGTCATCACTGCTGCTGAACGTTTTGGTGGCCGGAATAGCCTTGTCCGTTGAGTTCAGGTTAGCCACCATCGTGGCAGAAGTAGACGCTTTCGCGCTCATCATGGTGGTCGGGATGTTCAGGGCAACCGGCTGCGCACCCGCCGCAATAGTAGGCGGCGTACCTGTCGCCGGATAACCGGTGACGCTCAAACCTTGCATGTTCACCAGGTTACGGTTGGCATCCAGTGAAAACTGACCGTTACGTGAGTAATAAATGGCACCGCTGCTGTCGGACAACCGGAAGAATCCGTTGCCGCTCAGCGCGACATCCAGACCGCGGGAGGTGTTGGTGGTGGTACCGTCATTGAAGTTCTGAGTAACAGCGGCGACTTTAACGCCCATACCGGTTTGGGAACCGGCGAACATATCGGCAAAAGAGGCGGTCGCTGTTTTAAAACCGACGGTCGCGGAGTTGGCAATGTTGTTACCAATCACATCGAGGTTAGTCGATGCCGCGCTCAGGCCGCTGACTGCTTGGGAAAAGCTCATATTAGCTCCATTTTACTGTGGGTAGTGTTTACAGCTCCTCCCCCTTCGCAGGGGAGGGAGCGGTCTGAGTTGCTCGCTTACAAAATCTGGCGTACAGAATCAACTTTCGCGGTTCCGCGCACGCCCAGATCCAACGCGGTATTCCCGGATGAATCTGTCGTCACACCATTGACCAGCGCATAATTCAGCGGTGTTGCCACCATTTGCTGATTATTTTTCAGGGCATTGATGCTAAAGCTGTAACTGCCATTCGGTGCTTTGGTGCCATCGTCCTGTGTACCGTCCCAGGTATAGCTGTGCACGCCAGCAGTCTGTGCGCCCAGCGTAATGGTTTTCACCACTTTACCGGTGGAATCACTGACCGTGGCGGTGGTGGTATCAGAGGCCGTTTCCAGCTCAAATCCGAATGGCGTGGTGCTGACCGTGCCGTCAGTGTCGCTGCCGACCAGAATTGCGCTGCCGGACACCATCACGCCGTGGCCGATCAACGAACTGGCCTGAACCGATGAACCACTGGTGATTTGCCCGGAAATGCTGCCCAGCGTGGTATTGAGTTTTTCAATCCCGCTGACTGTGCTGATTTGTGCCAGCTGACTGGTCAGCTGGCTGTTATCCATCGGATTGGTGGGATCCTGGTTTTTCAGCTGGGCGACCAGCAGGGTCAGGAAACTGCTGGACAGATCATCCGCTGAACTGGTTCCCTTCGTAGACGAGCCGCCGGAGCTGGTACTGCTGATCGTCGTGTTATCAGTGGTGTCATTAATTGACGTGGTAATTGCCATGATTCGCTCCGCTATTGCCCCAGAGTCAGGGTTTTCATCATTAACGACTTAGTGGTGTTAAGCACTTCGACGTTAGCCTGATAACTGCGGGAAGCGGAGATGGTGTTCACCATTTCGCTGACCACATCTACGTTTGGCATCTGCACATAGCCTTTTGCATCCGCCATCGGATTACCTGGCTCATACACCATGCGCATCGGTGCCGGGTCATCCACCACCTGCGCCACTTTCACGCCGCCGGTTTCCTGACCCGGTGCAGCATCCACCTGGAAAACAACTTGCTTTGCTTTATATGGCTTACCATCCGGGCCGGTGACACTGTCGGCGTTGGCCATGTTACTGGCACTGACGTTCAGACGCTGAGACTGCGCGGCCAGCGCAGAACCGGCGATATCAAAAATACCAAGCATTGACATGGGCTATTATCCTTGCAGCACCGACATCATCCCTTTGATCTGGCCGCCGAGAACGGTCAAATCGGTCTGATAGCGCACGCTGTTATCCGCAAAATTGGTACGTTCACGATCCATATCGACCGTGTTGCCATCTGCCGATGGCTGGTCCGGGATCCGGTACATCAGATCCATATCAGCAGGTTGGACGTTGGACGCCGCGATATGGCGGTCAGACGTCAGAGACAAAGAAATGCCGCTGCCACTCGCACGCCCCTGCTCCATCACCTTTTGTAACTGACTGGCAAAATCGATATCGCGAGCCTGATACCCCGGGGTATCGGCGTTTGCGATATTGGCTGAAAGAATTTCTTGCCGCTGGGCGCGCAGGTTGAGCGCTTCCTGTTGGAACTGTAGTGCGGCGTTCAGTTTGTCGAGCATGCGCCCTCCGCAAAGTGAGATTTTGGAGTCGACAGCATAAATGCGAGTGTCAACTGGCTATCGTCTGAATAAGCATGAAATCGGGCGCTATTTGTCCCTTTAGGAATATCAAAGTGAGCGTAGACTTGTCGGCAGTAGTAGGCTGGCACAAAGGTAAAACGCGAATGAATATGCTGAAAATCCGTCGTTCAGACATTACGCTGGGTTGCATCCTGATAGGTGTAATGTCTGGTGCGATGAGCTATGCCCAGCCTTTGCCCGTCAAAAGCGTGCCGGCCTCATCCAATAGCGATACACTGTTGTCCTCGCAAATTCAGCAGTTCTTCCGGCAGCAATATGCCGACAGCGGGATGCAGGTGACCGTTGTCGTAAACACCCCGGCTGCGCGCCAGCCACAATGTTTATCACCACAATTTATGCTTTCACCGAACAGTCGCACCTGGGGCAATGTCTCCGTGGCGGTGAACTGCAACGGTCAGAAAAGTTACGTACAAACTAAAGTGCAGGTCAGCGGCACTTACTGGATCGCGGCAAAGAACGTACCGGCAGGCTCTCACCTGGCACAAACAGATATGCAACAAAAAACCGGGCGACTGGATCTGTTGCCGCCGAAGGTCATTCTCGACAGTCAGCAGGCTGTGAATGGCATCACGCTGCGCAATATCAGCATCGGGCAACCGTTGACGTTATCGATGTTGCGCCGGCCGTGGATGGTTCACGCGGGGCAGGAAGTTCAGGTTCAGGCAACAGGCAGTGGTTTTAATGTGTCAAGCGCCGGTAAGGCGATGAACAATGCTGCAGCGAATGAATCAGTGCGGATCAGAATGCCGTCAGGTGCAATTGTGAACGGGACGGTAGGCTCAGATGGGTCTGTGACAGTGACGATATAATCCTAAATGCAGCCGTAGCTCTACAAAAAGCTGCAATAAAGGTTAAAGTTATTGCGCCACATGTCGATAACAAACGTATCAGAGTCGTCCCGTGACGGCATTTTTAGGGTTTTCATGAGATTTTCTAAACCCTGAGTCCTCATACTGGAGAAGAAATTTATGGCTATCGATCGTACTCAAGGTGTCTCACCTTTAACCCCGATCCAGCAGCGCGAGCCGTCTGAAGCGTCAGTACAGAACGCGCGTAAAGAACAGTCTGTTTCTGGCACCACCACCAGCGGTACGGCGGTGACACTGAGTTCAGCGCAAGCGTCTCTGACGCAGTCAAGTGCACAGGACATCAACACGGCACGTGTCGACGAACTGAAACAAGCTATCCGCGACGGTAAACTGACGATGGATACCGGCAAAATTGCTGATGCTTTGTTACAGGACACGCAGGATTATCTCAAAGGTCTTTAAGCTGAAAATATCAGTGTAAAGACAAAAAGTTGGAAGGTAATAAGGCCCGATGAAGAATTTTATCAAGACCATGACTACCTTGGTTGAAACGTTGCAAGCGCTGGATCAGGTGATTAATCACGAACAGACGATACTGTGCTCAGGACGCGTGAATGGTGCAGCCTTGCAGCATATAACCGAGCAGAAAAGTTCATTGTTAGCCACGGTAGACTATCTTGATAAACAGCGTCGTCAGCATGACGAGCGCCTCAGGCAAACAGCCCCCTATTCCCGACAGCCGGAAATCTCCGCGATGTGGAAAGATGTGGTGCAACTGACCACTAAACTGAGTCAGATTAACCGTCACAACGGCATGTTACTGGGCAAGCAGATTGCCTATAACACCGAAGCGCTGGCGATCCTTAACGCCAGTCAGACGCAGAAATTCTACGGGCCGAACGGGCAGGAAACCGTTTCGGGGCAAACCGTACGCAAGATCTCGGTTTAAACCGAAACGGGGGCGGTTTTCAAACCTTGCCATGTTTGATGCTGGCTATGTTTCAGATGCCACCGTGAAAGGCGCGGAATCTTGCCGCTCCGCGGTTCCCTCATTTCGGTGTTCGAACCTTACGTCTCGAAACTCTCACTCGGCAAGCTTTCTGAAAGCGCCCGCAGCATCTTGAACCCCTACTGCCAATGCGTTGCAAATCCCGGTTGTGGATTTTGCCGCAGCGGGGAAATATCAACTGTGTATCCATACCGATAAAATGAGCAAACATTGAGAATGGGAGACGGCTTCCGGAAGGTTTTTAGGGGTTGCATTAAAAAACCGCACATGGCGGTTTTTTATTATCTGAGGTTTTATCTCTGTATTTCAAATGTCACCTGATCTACACCACTCGCCATATTTATGAATCGCCCGCTGTAATTAACTGTTACGCGATTTTTATCATCAATATGAATATCATTTCATAGTCCCATGGGCCACCATTTCTAACCTTTTGATAAAACCAATAATACGTCCAGGCTGTCGCCATATTGCGAGACATTCCATGTTGTCGGGCTTCCCTCATATGATCACTGACAATATTGGAACCCGGGTTTGATAGTGGTACAGACGCCATAAAGTCAATCTCCCTGTTAAGCATTTTTCTCTTCCTGCAAACAGGGAAATATTTTACACGTCTACCGGCTCCCTTTTGTTAACTCCGTAACGCTGCCGGAAAATATCAGCACTATAGAAATATGCAGATGTGTCTTTAAAAATGCCCACTGGCATGCTCAAAAATGGCACCAAATCAAGGGTGCGAGACCCGAGGCTCGCAGGCTGAAATTCGGGAATCGCGGACCGATGACATTTTACGCCACCCATAGCGGTAACAGAGCATGTCCGTCGAACCGGCGACAGCGCGGAGTAGAATAGCGTGGGGGATGCAAGGGAGGAAAACCGGCGATTTAGCGATAGTTCACGATCACCTGATTACTCATCACCCGCAGCGGCGTATTCATCGCGCCACCGCCGGGAACAAAGTAAACAAACCTTAATGGCGAAGTGGCGGTCTGGCCATAAAACGATTTTGTCACCCCGCCTTCGGCTTCCAGACTCACGCAGTGATTCAGGGTGTTGCAGAGTTTTACCTGCAGACCGGCGGGTCTTGTGCCGAGCACTTCGTATTTCCAGCTTAGCGTTGTGATGGTGGCGGAGCCTGAACTGCGCACGGGCGCGGAGGCCGGCGGGGCTAATGCACCCGATGACATCATTACGCCACGATTTTGCAATACCACACCGCGCTGTGTATCTGACCATGTGCCGGACGCGGCAAGCGCTGGCAGGCTCAGTGCGGTCAGTAACCACAGTGCGGCGCGGTACATCTTATTCACCGCCGATGGTGGCCGTCATGCGAATCTGGCGGCTGTCGGTCATTTCCAGATTCGACATCACGACGATATTTGGCAGTGAACGGCGCAGGAAACGGGACAGCAGCGGACGCAGCGCGTGATTCACCAGCAGAACCGGCGGCGCGCTGAGCATATCCTGACGCTGTAATGCGGCCTCGGACTGGGTCAGCAGGCGGTCAGCCAGACCGGGTTCCAGACCACCACCGCTTTGCAGCGCCTGTAATAACAGGCGTTCCAGGGAGGTATCCAGCCCGATAACCTGCACTTCGCCATTGCCCGGGAACCATTGCTGCGTGATAGCCCTGCCGAGCGCAACACGCACCACGGAGGTCAGTTCGTTAGGATCCGGCTGGTTCGGCGCGTATTCCGCCAGTGTTTCAACGATGGTGCGCATATCGCGGATCGAAACGCGTTCAGATAACAGGTTCTGCAACACTTTGTGCATGTTGGTCAGCGAAATGATGCCCGGAATGAAATCATCCGTCAGCTTCGGCATTTCTTTGGTGACGCGCTCCATCAGCTCCTGCGTTTCCTGACGGCCAAACAGTTCTTTGGCGTGCAAACTGATCAGGTGGTTCAGGTGTGTGGCGACGACGGTACTGGCTTCCACCACGGTATAGCCCTGAATTTGTGCCTGCTCGCGCATAGCCGGTTCAATCCAGAACGCCGCCAGCCCGAATGCCGGATCAACCGTCGGTTCGCCCGGCAGTTCGCCTATCGCGCTGCCCGGGTTGATCGCCATCCAGCGGCCGGGATGCGCCGTACCGGTGCCGATTTCCACACCTTTCATCAGAATACGGTAGCCCGCCGGCGGCAGTTCAAGGTTATCGCGGATATGAATTACCGGCGGCAGATAGCCCATCTCCTGCGCGAATTTTTTGCGGATACTGCGGATACGCCCCAGCAGCTCGCCGTTTTGGGCAAAGTCCACCATCGGGATCAGACGGTAGCCCACTTCCATACCCAGCGGATCTTCAAGCTGAACGTCCTGCCAGCTGGCTTCTACCATTTGTTTACCGCTGTCTGCCACGGCCGGTGCGGTCTCTGCAGTGGATGGTTTTTTCTGCTCCTGACCGCGAGTCCACCATGCCAGCGCCAACAGCCCGGCTGTGAACATCAGGAAAACGAAGTTTGGCATGCCGGGCACCATACCGAGCAAACCCAGAACACCGGCACTCAGCATCATGACGCGCGGATTGCGGAACAGCTGGGTAACCATCTGCTCGCCCACGTCTTCGTTGGTGCCGACGCGGGTGACGATAACACCGGCCGCCGTGGAGATAACCAGCGCGGGGATCTGCGCGACCAGGCCGTCACCGATGGTCAGCAGGGTATAACTTTCAGCCGCATGGCCAAGATCCATCCCGTGTTGCAATACACCGACCAGCAGGCCGCCGACGACGTTGATGATCATGATCATCAGACCGGCAACCGCGTCACCTCGCACAAATTTACTCGCACCGTCCATTGAACCGTAGAAGTCGGCTTCCTGCGTCACTTCGCTGCGGCGTTTTTTCGCTTCATCTTCGCCAATCAGACCGGCGTTCAGATCCGCGTCAATCGCCATCTGTTTACCGGGCATACCGTCGAGCACGAAACGCGCACCGACTTCAGCAATACGTCCGGCACCTTTGGTAATAACCATAAAGTTGATCAGCACCAGGATGATAAACACCACAATACCGATGGCGAAGTTACCGCCGACCAGGAAGTGGCCGAAGGCTTCAATCACCCGGCCCGCTGCCGCGCCGCCGGTGTGCCCTTCCAGCAGGATCACACGGGTTGAGGCAACGTTCAGCGACAGACGTAATAACGTTGAAAACAGCAAAATGGTGGGAAATGCCGCGAAATCCAGCGTGCGCTGGGTAAACATCGCCACCAGCAACACCATGATGGACAGCGCAATGTTAAAGGTGAACAGCAGATCAAGGATGAATGGCGGCAACGGCAGCACCATCATCGACAGGATGATCAGGATAAGAATGGGTCCTGCCAGTACCTGCCATTGTCCGGACTTAAAGTTGGCGGGTAAACGCAGTATCTCGGCCAGATTAGCCATGGGTATCACTCTCTCCTGCTGCAAAATCCAGCCCCTCAGGGACCGGCAAATGTTGAGGTTTTTTCGGGATCAGTCCGCCTTCTCGCTTCCAGCGTTTCAGCTGATACACCCAGGCCAGAACTTCAGCCACGGCGGCATAGAGCGTCGCCGGAATTTGCTGACCAATTTCACTGTGCCGGTAAAGCGCACGCGCCAGAGGCGGTGCCTCCAGCATCGGAATTTTATGTTCGGCACCGAGTTCCCTGATGCGCAGTGCCACTTCCCCTGCGCCTTTCGCCAGGACTTTCGGTGCACTCATTTTATTTTCACTGTATTGCAGTGCCACAGCGTAATGCGTCGGGTTGGTTACGATGACATCCGCTTTTGGCACATCGGCCATCATACGACGCTTGGCCATCGCACGTTGCTGCTGGCGGATACGTCCTTTGACATGCGGGTCACCTTCCTGACTTTTATGCTCGTCGCGGATATCCTGCTTGCTCATGCGCAGCTTTTTCAGGTTGCTCCAGATCTGCCAGAACACGTCAAAACCGACCATCGGCGTTAATCCAAGCACCACCATCAGGCCGCAAAACACCACCATATTCAGCGCTTCACCGAGTGCCGGTATGGTCGGTTGTGCCATCAGCCTCATCATGTCCGGCCATTTATGCCACAGATAAATCCCGGCGACGGTACCGACCAGCAACGCCTTCAGGATAGCTTTCAGCAACTCCGCCAGTACCTGAGCGGAAAATAAACGCTTAAATCCGGCAATCGGATCCATACGGCTGAACTTGGGCGCAAAAGATTTGCCGCTGAACATCAGGCCGCCGAGTAACAGCGGCGCAGCGAGTGCGATCAAAATCAGGCCGCCGATCACCGGCAGTAACGCCCAGACCGCGCGCCCCAGCAGCGTCGCCATCTGCTGTAACACCTGCCGGTCATCGCTGACCATGCCGTGATCAAACTTGAGACCTTGCGAAATCATCACGCCAAGTTGCCGTGCCATAGACTCACCGGACATCCACAACAGCGTTAAGCCGCCCCCCAGCATCAAAATGGAGGTCAGTTCGCGCGAGCGCGGTATCTGCCCTTCTTCACGCGCTTTTTCAAGCCGGTGCGATGTGGGAGCTTCTGTTTTTTCGAGATCGCTTTCTTCAGCCACCGGCGGTTCCTGTCAGGGTTTACCCGGCATGTAAAACACCACGGGCACAGATTCAATGACGCAGGGATAGCATGACAAAAGCGGCGCAGTCTGATGGGTGAATTAGAGAGGGAAAATGGCGGCTATTCAGCAGATGAATTTATGTAAAAAAATTCCAGATAAGGAAAACACCCCTCAGTGCGATACGGAAGGGTGTTTATGGCGGACTGGCAGACACATTAAAAACCTAATGAGTCCAGCAGATCGTCTACCTGTTCTTGTGAGGCCACCACACCGACACCGTTGGAATCGAGTTGCGGGCCGTTCAGCAGGCTGTCGTTTTCACGTTTCGCTTTAACCTGTTGTTCAGGAATATTTTCCATCAGCACCATTAACAGCTGATTTTCGATTTCCTGTACCACGGTCATCATACGTTTGATCACCTGACCGGTCAGATCCTGGAAGTCCTGCGCCATCATGATTTCCATCAGCTGAGCATTGGTGAAACTGGTGTGCTCAGGGATTTCTTTCAGATAGCTGCGGGTGTCAGTGACCAGCTCGCGGGCATCCGAGAGTTCAATCGGATTTTCAAACCATTCATCCCAACGCTTATCGAGTTTCTTCGCGGCAGATTCAAGTTTATTCTGGCGCGGCTGCGCGGCCTCCACACAGTTCAGGGCACGTTCAGCCGCCTGAGCGGTCATGGTGACCACATAATCGAGACGATCGCGGGCATCCGGGATCGCTTCGGCTGCCTGAGCAATGGCCTGATCCAGGCCAAGTTCACGCATGCTGTCACGCAACATACGGGTCAGTTGCCCAATGCGGGCGATAATATCGCCCGCGGTTGCTGCATCATTTGCAGGCATTGGTATCTCTGCCATATACGGACTCCTACATGCCCAGTTTTTCGAAGATTTTGCCCAGTTTTTCTTCCAGCGTGGCGGCGGTAAAGGGTTTAACCACATAACCACTGGCCCCGGCCTGTGCGGCGGCAACGATGTTTTCTTTCTTCGCTTCTGCGGTCACCATCAGCACCGGCAGTTTGGACAGCGCACCGTCAGCACGGATGGTTTTCAGCAAATCCAGACCGTCCATGTTGGGCATGTTCCAGTCGGATACCACAAAGTCAAAACCCCCGGCGCGCAGTTTGTTCAGTGCATCAACACCGTCTTCCGCTTCTTCAACATTGTTGAAGCCCAGCTCTTTTAGCAGGTTGCGCACGATACGACGCATGGTAGAGAAATCGTCTACTACCAGAAATCTCAGATTTGGATCGGCCATGTTTTATCTACTCCTAAGGTTTGCTACCCAGCACAAGGCTGAAAAATTAAATACGTAATGCCTGACCGGCTGATATTTGCGCCAGCATCCGCTGGCTGATTTGGCTCAGATCCACCACTTCGTTTACGCCACCCGTGGCGATAGCCTCACGAGGCATACCAAATACCACACAACTGGCTTCGTTTTGTGCAAGGGTGTAAGCCCCGGCGCGGTGCATCTCAAGCATGCCGGCGGCGCCGTCATTGCCCATTCCCGTCAGGATCACCCCGACGGCATTGCGTCCGGCAAACTGCGCCACCGAACGGAATAAAACGTCGACCGACGGACGATGGCGGTTCACCGCCGGACCGTCGTTCAACTTAACCTGATAGTTGGCACCACTGCGCGCCAGTTCCATGTGTCTGTCACCGGGTGCGATATAGGCATGGCCCGGCAGAACACGTTCACCGTCTTCGGCTTCTTTCACCGTAATCTGACATAACTTGTTCAGACGATCGGCGAAAGAACGGGTGAAACCCGGTGGCATATGCTGAGTGATCATCAGCGCCGGACAGGTCGGCGGCAGCGGCTGCAGCACGTGACGGATAGCTTCTGTACCGCCCGTCGATGAGCCGATGGCAATCAGCTTTTCACTGCTCAGCAGCGGTGTATGGCTGAGAATGCGCGGCTGATCAAGATTGACGCTTTTGTTCAGACGCGCTTTGGAGGCGGTACGGATTTTATCGGCAATCATCTCGCTGTAGGCCAGCATGCCTTCGCGGATCCCCAGTTGCGGTTTGGTCACAAAGTCAATCGCGCCAAGTTCCAGTGCACGCAAGGTAATTTCCGAGCCTTTACCGGTCAGTGAAGACACCATTACCACCGGCATCGGACGCAGACGCATCAGCTTTTCCAGGAAATCCAGGCCGTCCATGCGCGGCATTTCAACATCCAGCGTCAGCACGTCCGGGTTGAATTTTTTAATGAGATCACGCGCCACCAGCGGATCGGGGGCGGTCGCCACCATTTCCATATCCGGATGGCTGTTGATGATTTCAGTCATCAGCTGACGCATTAACGCCGAGTCATCGACGCTCAACACTCTGATTTTATTCATTACCTCTCCTTGGCGAGGCCATAGACAGTCTGACCGCGCAAATAAAATTCCCGGCTGATTTGGCTGAAGTTTTCGGAGTGTCCGGCAAACATCAGGCCCCCCGGTTTAAGTAACGGAACAAATCGGCGTAAAATTTTCTCCTGCGTTTCTTTATCGAAATAAATCATCACATTGCGGCAGAAAATTGCATCAAACGGACCGTTAAGCTGCCACTGGTTTGCCAGCAGATTCAGCTGCTGGAAAGCCACCATCTGCGCCAGTTCAGGGCGCACACGCACCAGGCCGCTGTGCGGGCCTGTGCCTTTGAGGAAAAATTTCTGTAACTGCTGCGGGCTGAGGGTTCGCAGCTCTTCGAGGCGGTAAACCCCGGCGGTGGCTTTTTCCAGCACCTGCGTGTCAATATCACTGGCCTGAATACGGCAGCTTGCCATTTTCGGCCCCAGCGCTTCACTCAGCGTCATGGCGATGGAATACGGTTCTTCGCCCGTTGAGGCCGCCGTACTCCAGACGCTGTAATTATTCGGACGCGAACGGGCATGTTCCGCCAGGATCGGGAAGTGATGCGCTTCGCGGAAAAATGCCGTCAGATTGGTGGTCAGTGCGTTGATAAACGCCTGCCATTCCGGGCTGTTGCTGTCGTTTTCCAGCAGTGCCATATAGCTGGTGAAATCATTCAGCCCGAGTATCCGCAACCGCCGTACCAGGCGGTTGTAGACCATTTCGCGTTTGTGATCCGCCAGCACAATACCCGCGCGCTGATAAATCAGCTCGCTGATCCGGCGGAAATGGGTATCAGACAGCGGTAAACGCTGGATCATCTGTGCCATGATCGAGGTGTTATCAGCACTCATTGGCGAGCCTGGTTGATTCATGGTGCAGCTCCATTAAATGGACAGGTGGTGTAACGGGTACCCAATTCACTCTTCATCCGATGTCAGAAGGTTTCCCAGTTATCTGCCGATGCCGCACGTGCGGTGGCCGGAAGTAACGCAGGCTGTGCCACCTGGCGGGGCGTAAAGCCCTGAGCCTGTCCGCTGCGGCGTAAGGCACTGTCCGCGGAGGACAGTCGGAATACTGATACCGCACGGGTCAGATTTTCAGACTCGATTTCCAGCGCATGTGTGGAAGAAGCGGCCTGCTGAACCAGTGTGGCGTTTTGCTGTGTCACCTGATCCATTTGAGTTACGGCAATCGATACCTGTTCGATACCGCGACTTTGTTCATCAGACGCCGAAGCGATTTCACCCATAATGTCGGTGACGCGGGTAACAGCCCGAACAATGTCATCCATGGTATTTCCGGCAGATTCCACCAGTTGGGAACCCTGACTTACGCGGCTGACAGATTCATCTATCAGCGCTTTAATTTCTTTCGCCGCCTGTGCGCTGCGCTGTGCCAGACTCCGCACCTCGCCGGCCACGACCGCAAACCCACGCCCCTGTTCACCGGCACGTGCCGCTTCGACTGCGGCGTTCAGGGCCAGTATGTTGGTCTGGAATGCAATGCCATCAATGACGCTGGTGATCGCACTGATTTTCTTCGAACTGCCAGCGATGTCATTCATGGTTTTCACCACATTGCTGGTCAGTTCACCGCCCTTTTCAGCCGTATTCGACGCATCACGCGCCAGCTGCGTGGCCTGCCGGGCATTTTCGGCATTCTGTTTCACGGTCGCGGTCAGCTGTTCCATGCTCGCTGCGGTTTCTTCCAGCGCCGACGCCTGCTGTTCAGTGCGTGAAGACAAATCGGTGTTGCCCGCCGCAATCCCTTTCAGGCCGGAGAACATGGTGTCCGCGCCATGACGCACGGTACGCACGGTTTCTGCCAGCGACGTTTGCATCTGTTGCAGGCTTTCCAGCATGACTTTAATTTCGTACCGCCCTTGCGCCATGATGGGGGATGAAATATCACCGGCTCCGATGCGGTCGAAATGTCCGCGCATAATGGTCAGCGGTGTAAACAAAATGCGGCGGGTCACAACCAGCGCCAGTGCCGTCAGGGCAATCAGCAGCACCAGTACGACGGAGGTGTTGATCATGACATTCTGGTAAGACGCCGCCGTTTGCATTTGCGCTTCACGGAAGCGGGCGCCGACGTAATCGGTGTAATCACCCACATCTTTCTGGAACTGATCCTGGTACTTTTGCGCCGGACCGTTCAGAAAACCATTCATGTCGCCGGCGGACAGCAGATCAGTCAGTGTCTGCAACATATCGTGCAGTTGCTGATAGCTCGCTTTGTTCACGGCGGTCAGCGCAACGGCTTTTTCTGTTCTGCGTGGCAGAGCCAGAAACGCAGCGTAAGCCTCTTCTGCTTTTTTCAGGCTGGCTTTGGCATCTGACATCAGCTGAGTGATATTTTCCTGGGGCTGTTTCAGCGCCAGACGCGTTGCCGCGCGGTTAAGGGTATTACGGGTCTGCAACAGATAGGACCAGGACTGGCTGAGCGCATCACGCTGTTCAGCGGTGTTGGATATCTGCTCAAAATTCAATTTATCCGTGTGGGCGGCGTGCAGCGATAACCCGCTGTTAACCAGTTGCATAACAAAGAACACTATCAATAACAGAAACATGCAGGTGGACACACGGATGTGCTTAAACATGGATAACCTCATTAGGTGCCAGCCCAGACCGGCACCTTTATTCTTATACCCTGCATACTCAGGTCTGCATTTGCGTTAACGGCAAACCTGATTATTTCGGGTTGCGATGTCATATACGTACTTAGAAAGTTTCCCAGTTTTCGGTTAAATCTGTCCCCTGCGCTCCACCGTTACCGGCCTTAGAACCTGACAGGTTCGGAGTCAACAGAGGCAGCCTTGACGAAGAGGCCGGGTTCTGGCGCACGTTGTTATTTGTGGTCTGACTCAGCGTAAACACGGCCACTGATTGCGTCAGCAGGCTCGCCTGCTCTTCCAGCGCCGCCGAAGCGGACGCGGACTCTTCAACCAGTGAAGCGTTCTGCTGCGTCACCCGATCCATTTCAGTGATAGCCTGTGCGACCTGCTCAATCCCTCGGCTTTGTTCATCGGATGCCGAGGTGATTTCGCCCATAATGTCAGTCACACGGGTGACGGCATTCACCATGTCATGCATGGTTTCGCCGGCACTTTCCGCCAGCACTGAACCGGTATTAATGCGGCTGACAGAATCATCAATCAGCCCTTTAATTTCTTTTGCTGCCTGCGCGCTGCGCTGCGCCAGGGTACGGACTTCACCGGCCACAACCGCAAATCCGCGGCCCTGCTCGCCCGCACGCGCCGCTTCAACGGCGGCGTTTAACGCCAGAATGTTGGTCTGGAAAGCAATCCCGTCGATCACACCGGTAATGTCAGTGATCTTTTTCGAGCTGCTGGCGATGTCATTCATGGTATCGACCACGTTTGCCACCACTTTCCCGCCCTTCTGTGCGGTTTCGGACGCGCTCAGTGCCAGCTGGCTGGCCTGACGGGCGTTTTCCGCGTTCTGTTTCACGGTCGCGGTCAGCTGTTCCATGCTGGCAGCGGTTTCTTCCAGCGCAGACGCCTGCTGTTCCGTACGTGACGATAAATCGCTGTTGCCTGCGGAGATTTCGCTTGCGCCGCTGTAAATGGCATCAGCACCGTGACGTACGCCAGAGACCGTGCGGATCAGTTCGTCCTGCATGTACTTGAGACTATCGGCAAGCTGGCCGATTTCATTACGGCTTTTCACGACTATTTCGTGCGTCAGATCACCGGTTGCAATTTTACGTATGGTATCGACGATATTTTTCAGCGGATGGATCAGGATGCGTTGCACGCCAATCCAGGCAAGCAGGATGAAAATTGCCAGCACAATCAACACAGTGCCCAGCATCCACAGGGCATGCGTGAAGGAGTTCTCACTGACCTTCACCGCGTCGTTATACAAACGGTCGTTCTGATCGATATAGGCGACGAACGCTTTTTCGAAGTTGTCCTGATACTGCTGCGTCGGTTGTTCGAAGAAGTCATTAATACGCCCCAGACCAATAAGCTCAATCAGTTCCGAAAGCGCATCATGCAGCACCTGATATTGCTTTTTGGCATCGGCGGCAAATTGCGGATTCTGGCTGGCATCGACCGGGATTTTTTGATAACTGGCAAAGTGCTGCTCAGCGATTTGCAGATCTTTGGTCGCGGTATCCGTCAGTTCTTTGACCGTTGCACCGCTGCCCATCTGGTTTGCGTCGAGCATAAAACGGATACCCGCGCGGTTGAGGGTGTTACGGGTTTGCAGGAGATAAATCCAGCTGGCATTAAACTCTGCCTGCTGTAAACGGATTTGCTGAGAAGTGGTGAAATTATCTTTGTCTGTCTTTAACGATTTAAAGAACAGGCCGCCGGATACCAACTGTAAAGCACCGAAGACCACCAGTAAGATCACGATGCCCGTGACCACTTTCATACGGTTAAACATGTTGTTCCTTTTCAAATGAGAATTATCTGGAACAGTTATCGGCAGGGGAAACAGGAACTTTATGTGATCGGGATCGGATTTTTTCGGGGGGGAAGGATATCAGGCGACGGTGGCGACAAAACTCTTTAACACTGCGATGCGTTGGGCATCCGGATTGATCAGAAGGTCGTGATGAATCATCAGCACCACACCTTTAAGTAATTCTGTGGTGTTATCGATTTGGGAAAGGGTTTTGAGCTTTTCAATATCATTACCGATTTCCCGCCCTTTCAGGGAAAGCCGCTTATTAGCCAGACCGGTCGCCAGCTCTGACGTCAGCAAGGTCACCAGATGCAGGGCGGCTTCCGGGTTTGATGCCAGTTGATGAATGTAATACTTCAGCAGTAAAGGCACAAAATCAGGGGTTGCCCCCAACTCTGCACTCGCCATATTTAACAGATCAATCATGTGCGCAGGCACACGGGTTTCCACGGCTTTGCGTTGTCTCTGCAACTGCTTTTTAATGGCAGGCACTGACTGATAAGGGATCACCGCAACGCTGTCACAGGTTTTACACACTCCCGCGATGATATTTTTCACCATACCGCTGCCGTCATCAAACGGCACATCGCGCAGCTGATAGCTGACAATGCGAAAAGCCTCACAGACGCCACACATCGCCTTTTTCTCGTCCCCGACTTTATAAATAATCATATTCTTCCTTAATGATGAACGCTGATAAAAACACTGGTGGGCTCTGTAAAATACCACTTGATGTACCAGGGTACTCCGGCACTACTGACGGTGATGATGTGGACATCAATACTGCTGTCAAAATGGTAGAGGCGAACCTGATAATTATCTCCGGATGCCCTGCCGATTAAGGCAGCCACTTCAAAGGGCGAGATGTCACCCGTACTTAACAAATTCTTAAGCTGAATCCCGCGTCTTGCCTCAAATTCAATATTTCCATTCTTCAAACATTCAATCACCTTCCATTTGATCTCTCTGAAACTCATGAGGCCTCAATGTACGCCAGTTGTCGTACTTAATCAAATTATCATTTTGCATCACGACTCTTTCCGTGAAGCCCCGTCCCGCAGGGCTATCACGCCATATTCAGTCAGAAGATGCACAGAGAAAGTGATTATTTTTCAGGCAAATGGAAGGCATCACGCAAAAATGCGCTGCATGATATGCAACGCTGATTTGTAAACTCAGGACGGCTCGCAAGTCACTGTTTTACGCCGCCCCTTGTCGTTAAAAAGCCAATAACTGAGGAGCGCCAGTACCCAGACGCCAGCCGCGCCATAGATCAGAATACCGGCGAATCCTTGCGTCAGCGCCTGCGCAACCTGCCCGCTTTGCAGGGTTTCAATGACTGATCCGCCTGCGATACGCTCTGCCAGCAAAGAGAGATCCCTTTCAGCAGGCATTAATTCTTTCAGGCTGGCGGTAATTCCCGTCACAAGCAGGATTCCCATCAACGCAATGTTAATCGTCAGCGTAATCAGCCGGGCACTGATATCAATGCCCGAGGCCATTCCCGCACGGTTTGGCGCAACGGAGCCGGTTGTGGTATTGGTGACAGGCGTATTGGTCAGCCCCAGCGCGATACCTGCCAGCAACGCGCCCGGCAATAAGCTCAGGTGATGAAGGACCGCGATTTGCATCAGCATAAACCCTGCGCCCAGGGTGAATAATCCCAGCGGGATCACGCGTGACGCGCCAAAACGTGCCGTCAGTTTTTCACCGAGCGGCGGCATCAGCAACGTGGGTAACGTATAAGCCAGCAATGCGGTGCCGGTGGCGACACTGCCATAACCCAGCGCGCCCTGATAATACACGGGCAGGTAAATCATCAACGGCCAGAAGCTGAAATTCATCCCGACCGATCCCATCAGCGCACCAGAAAATGCCCGGACGCGGAAGACCGAAAAATCAAACATCGGATGTGGATGGTATTTTTCAATCCGGATGAACATGACCGCGCTGACGGCAGTTGCCAGCAAAACAACACCGGCTGTGACGCTGCTCCAGCCCAGGCTGCCGCCCTGAGTAATGAGAAAGGTCGCACCCATAACTGTCACCGAAAGGGTTATCAGACCGCCAAGATCCAGTTTTTTAGCCTGTTCATCACGGGATTCCATCACGTTTTTCAGCGCCAGTATCAGGGTCAGGACGGCGATAAACACGTGAACCAGAAACACCCATCGCCAGCTCAGCCAGGCGACCAGCGAGCCGCCGATGATCGGGCCGAAGCCTAATCCGAAACCAAACGTAATTCCCCAGGCGGCAAACGCCTGACTGCGCGCTTTCCCTTGCGGAAACTGCGTTGAAAGAATGGCAATCAGACAGGTCAGCATGGCACCGCCGCTCAGTCCCTGAAGAAAACGGCCTGCGATAAGCCATTGTGCGCTTCCCGCGAGACCACACATCAGCGAGGTCAGTCCGAACGCAGCAATACTGATGATAAAAACACGCTTACGACCATACCGGTCTGCCAGCGTACCGATCGCCATCAGTACCGTGGTGCAGGCGAGCGTATAAGCGTTCATGATCCACTGAAGCTCGCGGAAGCTGGTATGCAGTTCCCGTTCGAGTACCGGTGATAAGACGGGGACACTGGAAATTTCCAGCCCCGACATCAGGGCGGCCAGACAAACGGCCATCAGGGCGAGTGTGTTTTTCATGCTTAAATCCTGCGGGGATAAGAGAGGCTTAGCATGGAAGATTGGCGGCAGAGTAGAAATCTGCCTGTGTGCCATGTATCGTCAAGATTATGCCAACCTGATGGTTATCCTGTTATGCAAAAAGTTGATCTGCCACTGATGTGTTCTCCGCGTTATCCCGCTGCGCCCAACCGGCGACTGGTATTGCTGGCTTATGAGTGTCTGTGCACTTTCGAGTTCGGGATTGCCGTCGAAGCCTTTGGACGTGCCGATGAACTTACCGGCGAACCGTTGTACGCGTTATCCGTCGCATCGGTCGAAGAAGGAACTTTCGGCGCACAAGGCGGCGTGCGGCTGATGGTGGACGGCGGGCTGGAACTGCTGGAAGACGCCGGCACAATTGTCATCCCCGGCTGGCGAAGCATACATGAACCGGCTTCTGACCGGCTGATGGCTGCACTGCAAAAGGCTCACCATAACGGGACACGAATTGTGTCGATCTGCGCAGGAAGTTTCGTGCTGGCCGCTGCGGGTTTGCTGGACGGTAAACGGGCGACGGCGCACTGGAACAGCACCGATGCACTGGCGAAGAAATTCCCTGACGTGCAGGTGGAGCATGGCATGATTTATGTCGATGAAGGCAACATCATTACTTCTGCCGGAGGGGCTGCGGGGGTCGATGTGTGTCTGCATCTGATCCGTCGTGATTATGGTATTGAAGTCGCTAACCGTACGGCGCGCCGCATGGTGACTCCGCCCCTGCGCGAAGGCAATCAGGCTCAGTTGATCCGCCAACCGGTACCGCGGCAACAGACAAAAACGCTCGCCCCGTTGCTCGATGACTTACGCGGCCACCTTAATACGCCGCTGGTGATTGATCAGCTCGCCGCGCAAGCCGGAATGAGCCGCCGCACCTTTCTGCGCCGTTTCCATGATGCTACCGGTACCACACCGGGCGAATGGATGCTGAACGTGCGGCTGGAAAAAGCCTGCGCGCTGCTGGAAAACGGCACATTAAGCATTGACCGCGTCGCCGAACAGGCCGGTTTTGGATCACCCGAAACCCTGCGCCATCACTTCCGCCAGCGGCTTGGGATGACACCGACAATGTGGCGCAAGGAATCAGCCGAAAGAAGTCTGCCGGGATGAACGGGGGGCCCGCAACGTTGGGCCTGCCCCTGGCCATCGCCTCAAAACCACGGCACTGTTGCCACTGCACTCAGCCCGTATGCCCCAAATTCCCCTTGAACAGGTTCAGGCTGCAATACCCCACGCCGGATAAACAGTCTGAACACTTCACCGGTCGAGAGGCTTTTTACCTGAATAAAAGGCAGTGCCGTGACCTGCGCTTTGCTGTCGGGGATGCGTTGAAGCGCTTCCTCTTCACTCAGCCAGCCTTTTTTAACCGACCGACGGCGCAGCCTTTCCGGATTGCTTTTAACCTGTACACGGCTGAAACAGCAGTGTTGCGTACCGGGCGGGACATCGCGGATTTCACTGACATCAACCTGATCACGCAGCCCCTTCAGCCACTGAGTCTGACCGAACGCTGTCAGCGTACCGGCATTGCTGTGCAGGCGGATGATATCCCCGGGTTTCTGACCGTAATGCGGAAAACTGATGCCTATTTTCCCGGCAGCATATTGCCCCAGCGCGCGATGCAATTTGGCAAACAGCGCAGCCATCAGCAGTTCGGTGCCAAATTCCGGGTCGGGCAGAACGCGAATTTCCTGATAACTTTCCATGCTGGCCTTTACTCCCCTTTCTCACCGAAAACGCCGCCGCGTATCAGCGTGGCGATAACGTAATGCTGTTGCTCCGTGTCCGGCTTTTTATCTTTCGTCACCCAGTTATCCAGCAGCGTGTAGAAGTCCATTTTCTGTTTTGGCTGGCGATAAGCTTTACCCTTGCTGGTCACGGATCCGTAAGGCTCGACGGCGATCGGACCGAGTTCTTCCACTTCGGCATCCGGATACCAGTCATCAATCGTGCGCAGCGCATTGCCGATTTTTTGTGAATGCAATGCCGCAATGCCCCCTGCCTGATAAAGGATTTTACTTTTTTTACTGTCACGGCTTGAGTCCAGGACCAGTTCCTGAGAAGGGAAAACTTCCTGGCCTGCGCCCAGACGGGCAAAGGCCTCCACGGTCAGCAGCACAGCCTCCTTACCACTCAGCCCCTCCTCAATGACAGCCGCCAGTTCAGCCAGATCACCGGTTGGCTGGCTGAACTGACGCAGGTTGAATTCGTCCGCCTCAAATTCCCAGCACTGCGTATTATGCGTAACATGAACGGCAATGCCTTGCGCGCCAATCCGGTTACGCCAGAGGAAACGCCCGTTAGCAAGGTTTTCCGCATAACGGGCCGCCAGCGTGCCAAAGCCATGTTCAGTGCGATAACCATCAATCACTGCCGCGAGAGCGGCCTGATAATCCTGATCGTTACACACTGACGGGGAAGAAAGGTTGCCGAGTACGCGCAGGGTAAAGCGGAGCTTCAGGGTATCCGTATCAAACGGCAGCGCCGCGACGTCTACACGTTGCAGGTTGGGTTTCTGAATCTCAGCATCGAGTTTTGTCGGATCGGTGGAAGCGGCATTTTTCATGCGGTTGGAAATGGTGCCGCGTACGGCTTTTTCCTGGATTTCGACCGGCTGCCATGTCTGCGTATCTTTACAGTCCTGCCAGTTACCGGCGAACATCTGTGCGTCCGAGTTTGCCAGTTTGCGTTCAAAAGCCAGGACAGACGCGGTTTTTACGGTGGTTTTGGTCATTGTGCTTTCCTTGTTTCAATGATTAAAAATCGGAATGTTCTTGTTCAGTTAAGTCGGCTTCCTGCAGCGGTTTAGCATGGCTGCAGAGGTAGTTTTCGCTGCTTACGGGGTATCGCCAGAGAAGCTGATGAATATCAGTGATGCGATGCGGGCTGCGCCATTCGCCGACGCCATAGGCCGCTTCGACAAAACGGAACGGCGTTGATGTATCGCGGGTTTTTGCCACCTCACCGGGCGCATATAACGGTGAAATCGGGGTGAACCCCACCATCAGCGGCACCAGATAACCTTTCGCGGGTTTCGGCTGATATTCCCATTCAACGGAGCCATCATCGTGCGATCCGGCACGGTAAGTGATACTGGCGAAATCCAGCCAGGCGTCGATCATTTCCGCCTGCGGATCCTGCGCCTGCCGTCCGGCAAAATGCTGCGCCAGCAGTTCAGAACGGTCAACCAGCGCGAAACCCGGCAATGCGCGGTACATTTCGCGGCGGGTGATATGTTGCAATTCATCGCCGTTTTGCGGCAGCGCCATCACCCGTACCGGTTTCATTGAGATCACCGTGCCGCCCGCCAGCCGCTGAGTAACACAAAGCCATTGCAGATGTTGTTCCAGTTCCCTGGCCCCGGCATCGCCATGGGCAATGCTGCCTTCACATTCTATAAAAAGCGTGACGGTCATGTGCATCCGCCCTTCTTCATTGAAAGGTGCAGTTTTCGCTTCTTTTGTCAGCGGGATACGCGTCAGCGCAAAATAATGGTCGCCCCGTTCGCTGGCCTGATAAGCCTGAATCTGTTGCCGGTGGCACACGACACCGCAGCCGGTAAATTGCAGCCCGTGGCTCTGCTGAACCTGGCGTGAAAGCGCATGGGTAAACCCCAGAAAATGGGTGATCGCCGGAAAACCGTAGGTCAGGCCGGAAATGGCATTGGCATTTTCGACCTGTACATGAGGCAGAACAATCAGATAACTCATTGCCAGTTCTCCTGCTGAGCCACCTCAAATTCCCGCAGACGGCTACGCATTAGCCTCGCCCATTCGCGGAATTCGACCGCACCCATATTCAGTTTTTCGTCCTTATTCAGTCGGGTATTCAGCCAGTGGGCAAAATCCTCAGCAATCTCGGTGACCCATTCGCCGCCTTCGCGCCGCAGTTTAAAATCAGGATCAGTATGCTGACGCAACGGATCAAGCCAGAGCTGGTGCGCCGCTTTCAGAATGCAGTCTTCTTGTTGGCTCCAGCCCTGAAGGTTTGTCAGTGACTGAATTTCGGCGGCATAGCTGAAGATCATACCGATCAGTTCATCCACGTATTCAGCACGCTGCTGGCGGATTTCCATATTGTTGTCGCGCTCAGAAATACTGTGCAGATAACGACGCAGGTCAGAGACAACACGCGTTATTTTGGGAGAAACCGCCGCCAGAAAATTTTTATGCGAAACAGGCGGCTTAAGGGATTGCTGCCACTGCGGCGGGGCACAACGCAGAAGGTGATTTTTACCGCCACGCGCACTGTTCAGATAGGAGATATTTTGTGGCTTGGTGCCTCCCATATTTTGTACCGCGAGATCAGGAAAATACTGAACGGCTTCAGGATGCCAGTGCCCTTCGCGGCGTGCTTTACGGGCGGTTACGGATCCATCACTGTAACGGGAATAGCTGATGCGCTGGTATAAGGCATGCGCCAGTGAAGATGAATAAAGCGGGCTGAGCAGATGGTAATCGCCTTTATCAGAAACCGGGAAATAAAGCTGTTTAGCGAGCTGGTGCGTCGAGAGTGTTTTATCCGACAGCGCCTGCATAAAACCGCTGATCCATTGCTCTGACTGGGCCTCATTTTCCGCTAATGCCCTCAGCGCCGAGAAATCACCGCGTTTGAGGCAAGCCAGTAATGAATCGCCTTCATGCACGGTTTGCAGCAATTTTGCCACGTCCAGCGCAGCGGAGTTGCCGACGGCATCAACGGCAGGTGAATACAACGTCGCCGTGGACAGATAAGCCGTTTCAGTGCCTGTTACCGTGCTGTACACACTGCTGCCTTTAGCATCACCATGAAAATATTTTACCGCATGTGTCACCAGACTGATTTGCCCCGCACGCGCGGCCGCATCGGTCAGCCAGGTGCGGACGTCATATTTCTTTTCCAGTTCGCGGCGTTGTTCAAAAAGCTGCTGCTCAAGCCCGGCTTGCTCTTCCGCGCTGGCAGCGGACAATTGTTTGTCGGCGGCTTTGTTGAATGCATCCAGCTTGAGCTGATAGCGGTCGTGAATGTAAGAAACAATGAACTTACATAAGTTATTTCCTTCCATTTCTCTTCCCTTTAAATTTAATTAACAACCGGCAAAAGCATTGCTTACGAATATATTAGTTATTTATC
>NZ_JAFMOS010000358.1 GCF_019049755.1 Rahnella perminowiae | reverse complement strand
ATATAAATTCATAATGATTATATTTCCTGCGTGGAGTGACAAAACATGAAAGCTTAAACCCACGTATCCCTACAGGAGAAGATGATGATTGACGTAATAACGCACGGTGCCGGGTGGTTTATCGGCCTGTTTCAAAAAGGAGGAGAAGTGTTTGTCGGGATGGTCACCGGCATTCTGCCTCTCCTGATTAGTTTGCTGGTGGTCATGAACGCGCTGATCGTTTTTGTCGGACAGCGGCGGATCGAACGTCTGGCGCAGCGCTGTGCCGGGGATCCGGTTTCACGGTATTTGCTGTTACCGGTGATTGGCACCTTTGTTTTCTGTAACCCGATGACCCTCAGTCTTGGCCGTTTTATGCCTGAAATCTACAAACCCAGTTATTACGCTGCTGGCTCTTACAGCTGCCATTCCATGAACGGCCTCTTCCCGCACATTAACCCCGGTGAGTTGTTTGTGTATCTCGGCGTTGCCAGCGGGCTGACCACGCTGGGATTACCGCTCGGACCGCTGGCCGTCAGTTATTTCCTGGTCGGCATGGTGACTAACTTCTTCCGCGGCTGGGTCACGGATCTCACCACACGCATCTTTGAACGCAAGATGGGCATTCAGCTTGATCGTGAGGTTCGGCTGTAATCAGCGTCAATTCTAATCAGGTCAAATTCTAAAAAGCGGAGCAGAAAATGAGCGTTACGATTCGCATTAACCGGGGTGAAGGTGGCTGGGGGGGACCGTTGTTGATTGACGCGGTGCCCGGCAAAAAAGTGATGTATATCACGGCGGGCACGCGCCCGGCGATCGTCGACAAGCTGGCAGAACTGACCGGCTGGGAAACGGTAGACGGTTTTAAAGAAGGTGAACCACCGGCAGAAGAAATCGGTGTGGCGGTGATCGACTGCGGCGGCACGTTGCGCTGCGGCATCTACCCAAAACGGCGCATCCCGACCGTTAACATCCATTCGACCGGTAAATCAGGCCCGCTGGCACAGTTTATTACCGAAGACATTTATGTTTCCGGTGTCCGTGAGCATGACATCGTGCTGGCAAATGCAGACGCCGCTGAACCGGCCACGGTGGTGGCGAAACCCGCACCGGCTGGGGCAGGGCGTGATTACGACACCACAAAAAAAATCACCGAACAGAGCGACGGCCTGCTGGCGAAAGTCGGTATGGGCATGGGCTCCGGCGTGGCCGTTTTATTCCAGGCCGGGCGCGACACCATCGATACCGTGCTCAAAACCATCCTGCCGTTTATGGCCTTCGTGGCGGCGCTGATCGGCATCATTATGGCCTCGGGTCTGGGCGATCTGGTGGCGCACGGGCTGACGCCGCTGGCGAAAAGCCCCGTCGGGCTGGTGTTGCTGGCGCTGATCTGTTCCTTCCCGCTGCTTTCTCCTTTCCTCGGCCCCGGCGCGGTGATCGCCCAAGTCATCGGTGTACTGGTCGGGGTGCAGATCGGGCTGGGCAATATCCCGCCACATCTGGCACTGCCTGCACTTTTCGCCATCAACGCTCAGGCGGCGTGCGATTTCATTCCTGTCGGGCTTTCATTGGCTGAAGCCAAACAAGACACCGTGCGCGTCGGTGTGCCTTCGGTGCTGGTCAGCCGTTTTCTGACCGGTGCGCCGACGGTACTTATCGCCTGGGCCGCTTCCGCTTTCATTTATCAGTAAGGAGTCACTGTGCAAACCATTTATCAAACCACGATTACGCAAATCGGCGACTTCGCCCGTGAAGCCTTAACCGACCAGATGCTGATCACCTTCCGTGAAGGTGCGCCGGCGGATATTCAGGATTATTGCTTCATCCACCGGCACGGGGACATGCAAGGGGAACTGCACCGTGGTGCGTACATGGAACTGGCAGATGTGCGTTATCCGGTGACTGCCGTGGGAGAGGTGGCAATGCAAAATTTGCGTGAACTGGGGCATATCACTTTGCGTTTTGACGGCAGTGCCGAAGCGGAATTTCCCGGCAGCGTACATGTAAAAGGCACCGCGCCCGACGATATTCCGCTGGGCAGCGTATTGAAATTTATCGATTAACTAGCAGAGTCAGGAGTCAGTAATGGAACAGGTTGCAGTCGTGATCGGCGGGGGGCAGACGCTGGGCGCATTTCTCTGTCAGGGGCTGGCTGAATCCGGCTATCGCGTGGCGGTGGCGGATCTGAATGAGGAAAATGCTGCCTCCGTGGCAGAGCAGATTAACCGGCAGTTTGGCGGGGAAAGGGCATTCGGGTTTGCTGTTGATGCTACCCGTGAAGCCAGCGTAGTCCGGCTGGCGAAAGCGGTGGATCAGACGTTCGGCAAGGTCAGTTTGCTGGTGTACAGCGCGGGGATGGCGAAGGCATCGCCGATCACGGATTTTGCCCTCAACGATTTTGACCTCTCGTTGCAGGTCAATCTGGTGGGGTACTTCCTCTGTGCCAGGGAGTTTTCCCGTCTGATGATCCGCGACCGTATTCCGGGACGCATCATCCAGATCAATTCTAAATCCGGCAAAGTGGGCAGCAAACATAATGCCGGTTACAGCGCGGCCAAGTTCGGCGGCGTGGGGCTGACGCAGTCTCTGGCGCTGGATCTGGCGGAATATGGCATCACCGTGCATTCACTGATGCTGGGCAATTTACTCAAATCGCCGATGTTTCAGTCATTATTGCCGCAGTACGCCAAAAAACTGGGCATTCAGGCCGACGAAGTCGAGCAGTATTACATTGATAAAGTGCCGCTCAAACGCGGGTGTGACTATCAGGATGTGCTGAATATGCTGCTGTTTTATGCCAGCGATAAAGCCTCTTATTGCACCGGTCAGTCGATCAATATCACCGGCGGTCAGGTGATGTTCTGATGTGTTCCGCCTCTGTTTACAGGGGCGGATTTTTGACATAAAGGAGAAGATAATGACCCCGACTTCGGCATTAATACTCTGTGCGGTACTGGCCTGGGTGGCACAAATCGCACTCGGCTGGTGGCAGTTGCAGCGCTTTAACCGGGCATTTGACAGGTTGTGTATGCAGGGAAAGGTGGGCGTCGGGCGTTCCGGCGGACGTTTCAAGCCGCGAGTGGTACTGGCGCTGGCTTTCGATAAACAGGAAAAAGTCTGTGACGGATTTTTACTGCGCGGCCTGACAATTTTCGCCCGTCCTCAGCCGGTCACGACGCTTAAGGGCATGAGCCGGGAACAATTGATGTCAGGTGTGATCTTCCCGAAAGATCCGAATATTCAAACTGCACTATCATTAGCGATTGAACCGAAATCATGATATTTTCACTTTAAAAGCTATTATCTTTCAAAAAGAATGATGGCTGTGAATTTATCTTAAAATTTGAGCGAAAATCGTGATGAAACCTAAGCAACGGCAGGCGGCGATACTGGCGCATTTGCAGCAATTTGGAAAAACGGCGGTGGACGATCTCGCCACGCATTTCGCCACAACCGGCACCACTATCCGCAAAGATCTCACCCTGCTGGAAGAAGAGGGCGCAGTGATCCGCACTTATGGCGGTGTGGTGCTCAGTCGTGAAGAAGGCGACCAGCCTATCGACCGTAAAACCCACATCAATACCGGCAAAAAACTGCGTATCGCCCGCGCAGCTATCGGGGAGATCCAGGACGGCGACTCGCTGATTTTTGATGCGGGCAGCACCGTGATGCAGATGGTGCCTTTCCTCAGCCAGTTTAATAACATTACGGTTATGACCAACAGCCTGCATATCGTCAATGCGCTGGTCGAGCTGGATAATGACCAGACCATTTTGATGCCGGGCGGCACCTACCGCAAAAAATCCTCTTCCTTCCACGGCAGTCTGGCCGAAAGCGCGTTTGATAAATTCAATTTCGATAAGCTGTTTATCGGTGCTGATGGTGTCGATCTGGATGGCGGCGTCACGACATTCAACGAAGTTCACGGTGTCAGTCAGGCAATGTGTAAAGCGGCTGAACGTATTTTCCTGCTGGTGGATTCATCAAAATTTGGTCGTAAAAGCCCGAATGTGGTGTGCCATTTAGGTAAGGTCGATACGCTGATCACGGACAGCGGGCTTAGCAGCCAATACCGTGATGCCATCGAAAAATTAGGGATCCGCATTATTCTGGTCGGGGAAGACGATGAGTGACGCATTACTGAATTACGCCCGTGAAACGCTGGAAATTGAAATTGAAGAAGCCCGCCGGTTACTGACGCGTCTGGATGATAATTTCCTCTGCGCCTGTCGCTTGTTGCTCAATTGCACCGGCAAAACCGTCGTTTCCGGCATGGGAAAATCCGGTCATATCGGCAAAAAAATTGCTGCTTCACTGGCCAGTACCGGCACACCGGCGTTCTTTGTGCATCCTGCCGAAGCATTGCACGGCGATCTGGGTATGATCGGCAGCGAAGATGTGCTGATTTTTATCTCTTATTCCGGCCGGGCAAAAGAGCTGGATCTGATCCTGCCGTTGCTGAAAGAAAACCGAACCCGCCTGGTTGCCATCACCGGCGGCAAAGACTCTCCGCTGGCGCTGGCGGCAGATTGTGTACTGGATATCAGTGTCGAGCGCGAAGCCTGCCCGATGGGGCTGGCACCGACCTCGAGCGCGGTGAATACCTTAATGATGGGGGATGCGCTGGCGATGGCACTGATGCGGCATCGCGGTTTTGGCGCAGAAGACTTTGCCCGTTCCCATCCCGGCGGCAGCCTGGGTGCGCGGTTGCTGAACCGCGTACATCACCTGATGCGCACCGGCGATCGTCTGCCGGTGGTGGACAGCCGGAAAAATGTTATGGATGCGATGCTGGAACTGAGCCGCACCGGTCTGGGTCTGATCGCGGTATGTGACGCCAGCCTTCACGTTGCCGGTGTGTTTACCGATGGTGATTTGCGCCGCTGGCTGGTCAAAGGCAATAGCCTGAACGATCCGCTGGTCAGCGCCATGAGCCGTCCGGGATATCTGCTTCCGGCGCAATGGCGGGCTGGTGAGGCGCTTGAAGCACTGCATCAACAGCATATCAGCGCCGCGCCGGTGGTCGACAGCGAAGGCGTGCTGGTCGGCGCGATCAACCTGCATGACCTGCATCAGGCCGGGATCGGCTGACACCAGCGTTACCCATCAACCGGTTCTTTGATATAATCCATTCCACTATATGGTCGCTGTTTTTCTGAAAAGCAGCGATAAATATTCTTAAATCAGGTGGCTAGTCTTTATATGAAACATCGTGTTGACGTCATGATTTCCGAGCAGGAAGTCAAAACCCGAATTGCCGAATTGGGCCGTGAAATCACCGACCACTACCGCGACAGCGGCAGCGAAATGGTGCTGGTGGGATTGCTGCGCGGTTCCTTCATGTTCATGGCTGACCTGTGTCGCGCCGTAGATGTGCCGCATGAAGTGGACTTCATGACCGCCTCCAGCTACGGCAACGGCATGTCCACCACCCGCGACGTTAAGATCCTTAAAGATCTCGATGAAGATATTCGCGGTAAAGATGTGCTGATTGTTGAAGACATCATCGATTCCGGTAACACGCTGAGTAAAGTACGTGAAATCCTGCAACTGCGCGGTCCGAAATCCCTGGCCATCTGTACCCTGCTGGATAAACCTGAACGCCGTGAAGTGGACGTAAAAGTGGAATACGTGGGTTTCCCGATTCCCGATGAATTCGTTGTCGGCTATGGCATCGATTACGCCCAGCGTTACCGCCATCTGCCGTATGTCGGCAAGGTTGTGATGCTCGACGAGTAGTGATTAGCTACCCGATTTAGCTATTTCCGGCGCGGGTAACAGTGAATTTAAATGAAAACGGCCTTCAGATTTGGAGGCCTTTTTTTTAATTGCTTAAAAAACAAATAATAT
>NZ_JAFMOS010000359.1 GCF_019049755.1 Rahnella perminowiae | reverse complement strand
GATCTAGATCCTGAGTCCACCGAAGGACTTTACATAGCAAAACTGCCAAAATAATTTTGCAATACTAACGCGATCACTGGCGAAGAGATGTCCCTCCCCCCATTACTTTATAAAGCGTAATTAAGTTCTGATAATATGTTTCTTGAGTGCTGATGAGGTTTTGCCTTGCGCTATATAACGTCCGTTGCGCATCCAGTGCATTAATATAAGTATCGACTCCGCGCCTGTAGCGTAAATCGGCCAGTTGATAATAGGTCAAAGAGGCATTCACATAGGCCGTATGCGCATTTAACTGCTCCTGAATTGTGCCACGCCGGGCGAGCGCATCGGCAACTTCCTGAAAAGCCGACTGAATGGATTTTTCATAGGTGGCGACATACAGCTCTTTCTGTGCTTTTGAGTATTTAAGGGCAGCAACGTTATATCCTCCTGCAAATATCGGCAAACTAATACTCGGAGAGAATGACCATGTGCTTGCACCATTTTTAAATAACGATGAAAGCTGCGAACTGCTTACGCCACCGCTGGCAGTTAACGAGATTGAGGGAAAGAAATTAGCTCGCGCCGCGCCAATGCTGGCATTAGTCGCTTTAAGGTTATGCTCGGCCTCCAGAACGTCAGGCCGGTTAAGCAATACCGCCGAGGATACAGCAGGAGGCATATCCCTCATTATACCTTTCAGTTGTTCTATACCTGAAGGCAGCAAGTCAGCAGGCACACTTTTCCCCACCGCCAGATCGAGTGCGTTTTTATCCTGCGCTACACTGGTTGTATAATTAGCCACATCAGCTCGTGCAGATTGATAGGTACTGTCCGCCGACGCCACATCCACCATCGACGAAATACCGTGGTTGTAATTATTCTGTGTGACCTGGAGCGAATCGGCAGCACTTGCCATAGTTTGCTTGGCCGTTTCCAGGTTGCTTTTGTCTGCGGCCAGGATAATCCAGTAATTTACTACGTTATAAATCACTGTTAACTCGGTGCTTCTTGCTCCTTCTTGTGTACCTAAGTAGGCTTCATACTCTTCACGCGTCAGGCTTTGGTTTTTCCCGAACAAATCGAGTTCAAAAGAACTTGTGCTCGCGTTTGCTGAGGCAGAATTAGAGATCGCTGTTTGATTGCCCACTCCCGTTAAAGAACGCGAACGAGTATTACTGACCTCAGCGTCAACGGTCGGCAAGAGTGACGATCGCTCCTCTTCGTATTGGGCCTGCGCCGATTTAACATCGGCAACCGTTTCGCGGAGGTCACGACTGCTGTCCAAAGACATCGCTACCACCTTTCTTAACCTATCGTCAATGATATAGTCGCGCCACGAGGAATTAGCCATGTCTAATGTACCACCCGCCTGAGTGCTATAGGCACCGCCGTGCGGCATACGGTTTGGCACTGGCATTATTGGCCTCTGATACTTAGGGTCCAGAGAGATACACCCCGCTAGCAGAAAAGGAAGACTCAACAGGATCAAGTAGTTGATTTTATTATTCCGCTTCATGTTTGCGCCCCTCTTTTTCTGTCAGCGACGTATTGGACGTAGACACTTGCGGGAAGATTCGACGCACGGTGACGTAGAAAAGCGGAACCAGGAACACAGCAAAGACAGTTGCGGTCACCGTGCCACCGATAATACCGGTACCTATCGCAATACGACTATTTGTCCCTGCCCCCGTAGAGATGGCGAGAGGAAAAACGCCAGCTGTAAAGGCGAGTGATGTCATGATGATCGGACGAAGTCGCATTTTAGCCGCCGTGACTGCTGAATCTATCAACCCTGTGCCACGCTTATAGTTGTCTTCAGCGAACTCAATGATGAGAATGGCGTTTTTGGATGAAAGCCCTACGACAGTTAACAGTGCGACCTGAAAATAGATATCGTTATCCAACCCTCTAAGGGTGATGGCCAGTAATGCGCCCAAAACGCCCAACGGCACCACTAACAAAACGGATATTGGCACCACCCAGCTTTCATATAGCGCGGCAAGACAGAGGAATACGACCAGAAGTGAGATGGCATAAAGACTCATTGCCTGCCCCCCGGCCAATTTCTCCTGATAAGAAAGACTGCTCCACGTATACGTGCTTCCCTTAGGCAATTTGTTTGCGATAGCCTCCATCTCGGTCATCGCCGTGCCGGAACTGACGCCCATCGCGCCCTGCCCCTGGATTTCATAGGACGCCAAGCCGTTGTAACGCGACAGTTCATCTGAACCGTAAACCCAATGCGTATTTGAAAATGCCGAGAAAGGCGTCATGGTGGCCGAGTCACTGGTACTGCTGTCAGCGCTGTCCCGCACAAACCATCTACCAATGTCTTCAGGTTTACTGCGGAACTCACTGTCGCCCTGTATGTACACTTTTTTTACCCTTCCACGGTCGATAAAATCATTCACATAGGTTCCGCCCATCGCACTGCTTAACGTGCTGTTGATGTCACTTACAGAAAGTCCCAGCGACTGCACTTTAGCATCATCAATATCAACCTGAAGCTGGGGAAGATCGGGAAGGGAATTAGGACGTACCCCCATCAGTTCTGGATCCTGATTTGCCGCGCCTAGAAGTTGATTTCTCATCGCCAAGAGCGCATCGCGGCTGGTGCCAGCGGCTGATTGTAATTCAAACGTGAAGCCGTTGGACTGACCAAGACCACTCACAGACGGCGGTGTGAGGACAAAAATTTGCGCGTCACGCACTTGTGACAAACCCTTCATTGCTCGCATGGCAATAGCATCTGCACTATTGGCTTTTCCAGTACGATCGCTCCAGTTTTTCAATGCAATAAAGCCAATACCGGCGTTTTGGCCACTTCCTGAAAAACTGAAGCCGTTGACCAGCATACTGACGTTGATGTTATTGTTTTCATTCTTCTTGAAATAATCTTCGATCTGACGACGGACCTGCGAGGTGCGATCATCAGAGGCGCCAGGCGGTAAGACATACTGAACCATGATGTAGCCCTGATCTTCAGTAGGTAAGAAGCCGGAAGGCAGTCGGACGTACATCAAACAGCATGCCACTACGAATACGGCATAGATTAGGAAATAACGTTTGGGTCCATGAATAACACTGCCAACTTTTAAAGTATATTTGCTTTGCAGTCTGTCATATATCTGATTAAAACGGGCAAAGAATCCGGTTTGGCTTACGCCATGTTTGGTCGGTTTTAATAACGTAGCGCAAAGTGCCGGCGTCAAGGTCAGGGCAACCAGCACCGATAAAGCCATGGCAGAAACGATCGTGATTGAGAACTGGCGATAAATGACACCGGTAGAACCACTGAAAAACGCCATCGGCAGAAATACTGCACTGAGCACCATTGCGATGCCGACCAGCGCGCCGGTAATCTCCTGCATGGATTTGGCGGTGGCTTCCTTCGGCGGCAGTTTTTCTTCACGCATCACCCGCTCTACGTTTTCAACCACCACGATGGCGTCATCCACCAGCAACCCGATGGAGAGCACAATGCCGAACAGGGTTAATGTATTGATTGAATAACCAAAAATCGCCAAGATGCCGAAGGTTCCCAACAGCACAACCGGCACCGCAATAGCCGGTATTAATGTCGCGCGCGCATTTTGAAGAAAAATAAACATCACGATAATGACGAGAACAATGGCTTCGATCAGGGTTTTCACCACTTCTGTGATCGAGATTTTGATAAACTCAGTGCTATCAAGCGGATAAGTAACTTTATAGCCCTCTGGCATCGTGTGTTCAAAGGCCTCAACGCTTTGCTTCACACGCTCTGCCGTTGATAGCGCATTGGCACCAGGAGCGAGTTTGATGGCAATACCGCTGCCAGGGTGTCCATTGATGAGAACGTTCGAGCTGTAAGATTCCTGACCAATTTCTACACGCGCCACGTCCTCTAAACGAACGACTGCTCCATTGCTGTTACTCTTTAAAACAATATCCCGAAACTGTTCAGCGGTCTGTAAGCGTGAACGGGCCTTAATCGTTGCAACAAGCTGTTGTTCGCCCTTAACGGGAAGCGCGCCTAACTGACCGGCGGAAACCTGCGTGTTCTGCGCTTCAAGTGCTGTCTCAACGTCGGAGGGCATCAGGGAATGAGAGGCCAGCTTTACCGGATCAAGCCAGATACGCATGGCGTATTGAGCACCAAATACCTGAACATCACCGACCCCTTCAGTACGTGCTAGCAAATCCTGAATGTTGCTGACCAGGTAATCGGTGACGTCGGCTGAGGTGGATTTATTCGTTTGGTCATAAATACCCATTACCAACAAGAAATCGCTTTGCGCTTTTTTGACGGTCACACCTTGCGCCGTGACTTCGCTCGGCAGGCTATTTTCAGCCTGTTGAACCTTGTTTTGCACCTGCACCTGGGCTATATCCGGGTCCGTTCCCTGTTTGAAGGTCACAGTAATAACAACCTGTCCGGTTGAAGCCGTACTGGTTGATGAGAAATAGAGCAGCCCATCTAACCCTGTAAGCTGTTGCTCGATAACCTGTGTCACGCTGTTTTCAAGCGTTTCAGCTGAGGCACCCGTATAGGTTGCGGTAATCGAGATTTCTGGCGGAGCCACATCGGGATATTGCGCAATCGGCAATATGTTGATGCTCAGTATTCCGCAAATGCAGATAACGATGGCTATAACCCAGGCGAAAATTGGGCGGGTAATAAAGAATTGAGCAAGCATGCTATTTTTTCACCTCTTGCTCAGTATCCTGGGTCAGTTGACTGTTATGGTCGTCAACATCTTCAGCTTTGACGCTGTCCCCCACTTTGACTTTTGAGGTACCCTCGACAATTAGCCTATCCCCCTCGTTCAGACCTTTACTGATAAGCCAGTTTGTGCCGATTACCTGTTGGGCAATGACATTACGTAGTTCGACTTTATTATCTTTATCGACAACCAATGCAGTGGCTCCTCCTTTCACATCCCGTGAAATACCCTGCTGCGGGGCGAGAATAGCATGCGGGTCGATCCCGTTTGTTACTACGGCGTGAACGTACATGCCAGGCAAAAGCGTGTTATCCGGGTTCTGGAATAGGGCTCGGAGGGTCACCGAGCCGGTTGACTCATCAACCGAAACCTCAGTCAGCTCGAGCTTGCCGGTCTCGGGATAAGCGGTGCCATCCTCCAGTTTCAGAGTGGCTGGCACTCCCCCATTGAGCTGTAATTCCTTTCTCAGCTGCCTGAGTTTCAGTAATTCAGTGCTCGATTGAGTGATATCGACGTAAATAGGATCCAATTGACGGATAGTGGCAAGGGCATCCGTCTGGCTGGCGGTGATCAGAGCTCCCGGCGTCACGGAGGATATGCCGATTCGGCCTGAAATGGGGGCACGCACTTTGGTATATTCAAGATTGATTGATGCACTTTCCAACGCCGCTTTGTACTGCGCAACGGAGGCGACATTCTCCTGATAGGTTGCCTGAGCATCATCTGCATCTTGCTTAGATACACCCTTTTCCTTCACCAAATCGGCATAGCGTTCCGCTTTAATCTTGCTTGATACCACGGTTGCCTGCGCACTTTTCAATTGTGCCATTGCCTGATCGTAACTTGCCTGATAGGTAGCAGGATCAATTTGATAAAGAACCTGTCCGGCTTTAACGTCTGAACCTTCAGTGAATAATCTTTGCTTGATAATGCCGTTAACCTGCGGACGAACGTCTGACGTCATAGCGCTCGTCACCCTGCCGGTCAGCTCGCTTTCGAGTATAACTGGCTGAAGATGAATAACTTTGATTCCCACATCCTGAGTTATATTTTCACCCATCGGCGAAAATTTGGGGTGCTGGTCACATCCTATTACAGTTATGGTAATAAAAATTACGGGCATACATCTAAATAAACGAATATTAAACATAGAATGAA
>NZ_JAFMOS010000360.1 GCF_019049755.1 Rahnella perminowiae | reverse complement strand
CCTTACAATCTTGCCTGCAACAGCCACCAAGAGTATTTTAAAACCCTTCAAATTGAATGGATATAACGAATGGATACGGTTGAGCAATTAAACGGAACTTATTTTTACGATGGAACATCAAATTTAAGTGCAGGCGAATTATTTTTTGGATGATGCATTGCGATGAAAATTCTTGGGGGGGCAATGCTGCGCTGAATGCAAATAAATAACAGGAATAACAGCATGGGCGATACATTCCAAAAATCATGCTGCAAGCCGCTATCTGTGCGGTTTTTACCCAGGACAGACATAAACCCACATCATATTTAACCGAAGATGCTGTTCACCTTTTATTGATCTCGCGCATCTTGTAGAATGCGCAACAGACGTAAACCCATACTATTATAAAGTATAAGCCGAAAATCGCTCTCCCTATGACCCTGCTTGCATTAGGTATCAATCACAAAACCGCCCCGGTGTCTCTGCGTGAACGGGTAACATTCTCACCCGAGACCCTCGATCAGGCGCTCTCCAGTCTGCTCCAGCAACCGCTGGTGCAGGGCGGCGTCGTGTTGTCTACCTGCAACCGCACTGAGCTGTACCTGAGTGTTGAGCAGCAGGAAAACCTGCAGGAACAGCTGGTGAAGTGGTTATGCGATTACCATCATCTGAGTGAAGATGAAGTGCGCAAAAGCCTGTACTGGCATCATGATAATGAAGCGGTCAGCCACCTGATGCGTGTTGCCAGCGGGCTGGACTCTCTGGTACTGGGCGAGCCGCAAATTCTCGGGCAGGTCAAAAAAGCCTTCGCAGAATCACAAAACGGGCAGGCGGTTTCCGGTGAACTGGAGCGTTTGTTCCAGAAATCCTTCTCCGTGGCCAAGCGAGTGCGTACGGAAACCGATATCGGTGCCAGCGCCGTTTCTGTCGCGTTTGCTGCCTGTACGCTGGCACGCCAAATTTTCGAATCCCTTTCTGATGTGAGCGTGTTGCTGGTCGGTGCGGGTGAAACGATCGAACTGGTCGCGCGTCATCTGCATCAGCATAATGTGCGTCATATGATGATTGCCAACCGGACGCGTGAACGTGCGCAGGCGCTGGCGACCGAAGTGAATGCACAAGTGATCAGCCTGCAGGATATCGATTCCCGTCTGGCGGAAGCCGACATTATCATCAGTTCTACCGCCAGTCCGCTGCCCATTATCGGGAAAGGCATGGTGGAACGTGCGTTAAAAGCCCGCCGTAACCAACCCATGCTGATGGTGGATATTGCCGTTCCGCGCGATATTGAACCGGAAGTGGGTAAGCTGCCTAACGCCTATCTGTACAGTGTCGATGACCTGCACAGCATCATTCAAAACAATCTTGCACAACGTAAAGCCGCGGCTGTTCAGGCGGAAACCATCGTTGAGCAGGAGAGTTCCAATTTCATGGCCTGGCTGCGTTCGCAGGGAGCCGTTGAAATTATTCGTGATTATCGCTCGCGTGCTGATATCATTCGCGCCGACGCACAGGCCAAAGCTCTGGCTGCCATTGCGCAGGGCGCTGACGTCGAAGCGGTGATCCATGAATTAGCTCACCAATTGACAAACCGTCTTATTCACGCGCCAACCCGTTCATTGCAACAGGCAGCCAGCGACGGTGACGTGGAGCGTTTGCAAATTTTACGCGACAGCCTCGGGCTGGGTCAGCAATAGTTCTCCTTTTCTCACAGGGTTATACACCACGCATGAAGCCTTCTATTGTTGCCAAACTGGAAGCGTTACAAGAGCGCCACGAAGAAGTGCAGGCGATGCTTGGCGATGCCGGCGTTATCGCCGATCAAGATAAATTCCGCAGTCTTTCCCGCGAGTATTCTCAGTTAACCGCCGTCTCTGAATGTTTCCTTGCCTGGCGTCAGGCGCAGGACGATTTAGAAGCGGCTGAAATGATGCTCGATGATCCTGAGATGCGCGAAATGGCGCAGGAAGAAATCAAAGACTGCAAAACGACTATCGAAGAACTCGAACAAAAACTACAGCTTCTGTTATTACCCAAAGATCCCGATGATGAGCGCGGTTGCTTCCTTGAAATTCGCGCCGGAACCGGCGGTGATGAAGCGGCTATTTTTGCCGGTGATTTATTCCGGATGTACAGCCGTTACGCCGAAGCGCGCCGCTGGCGGGTGGAAATTGTGAGCGCCAGCGAAGGCGAGCACGGTGGCTATAAAGAAGTGATCGCCAAAATCAGTGGTGATGGCGTCTATGGTCAGTTCAAGTTTGAGTCAGGCGGCCACCGCGTCCAGCGTGTGCCGGAAACGGAATCTCAGGGACGCATTCATACGTCGGCCTGTACCGTCGCAGTCATGCCAGAAATACCGGAAGCTGAACTGCCGGAAATCAACGCGGGTGATTTGCGTATTGATACTTTCCGCTCATCGGGCGCTGGCGGTCAGCATGTTAACACCACCGATTCCGCCATTCGTATTACGCATATTCCAACCGGTATCGTGGTGGAATGTCAGGACGAACGTTCACAGCACAAAAACAAAGCCAAAGCGATGTCTGTGCTGGGCGCGCGTATCCGCGCGGCAGAAGTGGCAAAACGTCAGGCTGAAGAAGCCTCGACGCGCCGCAACCTGCTTGGCAGCGGTGACCGTTCAGATCGTAACCGTACCTATAACTTCCCCCAGGGGCGCGTCACTGATCACCGCATCAATCTGACCATTTACCGTCTGGATGAAGTGATGGAAGGCAAACTGGACAGTCTGATCCAGCCGATCGTGCAGGAATATCAGGCCGATCAGCTCGCCGCGTTATCTGAGCAGGACTGATGGATTTTCAGTCCTGGCTGCGTGAGGCTGCCTGCCGTCTTGCTGCGGGTGAAAGCCCGAAGCGGGATGCTGAAATTTTGCTCGGCTTTGTGACCGGCCGGGCAAGAACTTTTATTATAGCTTTTGGTGAAACACCGCTGACGGCCGACCAACTGCAACGCCTGGATACTTTGCTTGCGCGACGTGAGCAGGGTGAACCGGTGGCTTATCTGACCGGCGAGCGTGAATTTTGGTCGTTGCCTCTGTCAGTCTCTCCCGCGACATTGATTCCCCGTCCTGATACCGAATGCTTAGTCGAACAGGCACTGGCCCGTCTGCCTTCTGAACCCGTCAGTATATTGGATCTCGGCACAGGAACCGGCGCGGTTGCACTGGCGCTGGCCAGCGAACGCCCTGACTGCAAGGTGACCGGTGTCGATCTGCAACCGGATGCCGTCCGGCTCGCGCGACATAACGCGCAGAAGTTAAATATCCTGAATACGCTTTTTTTGCACGGCAGCTGGTTTTCACCGGTAGCCGGTGAGCGTTTCGCGCTGATAGTCAGTAATCCGCCGTACATCGATGCCGCCGATCCGCATCTGGCGGCAGGGGATGTGCGTTTTGAGCCCGCCAGTGCGCTGGTGGCAGGAAATGCCGGTCTGGCTGATCTGGCGCATATTATTCAGGCTGCACCCGCGTATCTTCATCCGGGAGGCTGGTTACTGCTCGAACATGGCTGGCAGCAGGCGGCTGACGTCCAGACGTTATTGCACGATGCCGGTTATCAGCAGATCGCGACGATTAAAGACTATGGTGATAACGATCGGGTCAGCCTCGGACAGTGGCACCCTTAACGCGGATTCTAAGAAAATCAATCCAAAAAAGTAAATTTAAAGGAAACGGGCCATGGCATATGTCTGGATCAAGTATCTGCATCTGTTCACTGTAACCCTGAGTATTGTATTGTTTGTTTTACGATTTTTTTGGAAATGGGCGGGTTCTGCTATGATGCAGAAACGCTGGGTGAAGATCGTTCCGCATATGGTGGATACTTTACTGTTATTAAGTGGTATTTCGCTTATCTTCATCACACACTTTTATCCGTTCAGCCCTCAGGGAACCTGGCTGACCGAAAAGATTTTTGGCGTTATTATCTATATCGCGCTGGGTTTTGTGGCTCTGAGCAAGCGACCTGTTAGCCAGAACACCCGCTGGCTGGCCTTTATTCTGGCGCTCGCTTGCTTGTATCTGATTCTTAAACTGGCGCTGACGAAAATACCGCTGCTAATGGGATAACTATGAGTACCCTTGCTGATTTTGAATTTAACACCGCCCGGCTCAGTACCGGCGTGATCAAAGTAACGGAAGCCGTGCGTTTCGATTTCAATGCGGACGACGTTCGCCACCAGTTGCAGGCACTGGTCGATGAAGCCCGCCGCGTCGTTCCCGAAGAGCTTGATCAGGATCAGCAGCTCGAAGTGTTGATTGAACTGTTTTACCGCACCTGGGGTTTTGGTGGCGCGGGGGGCGTTTATCGTCTGTCTGACGCTATCTGGATCGACAAAGTACTGTCCTCGCGCCAGGGTACACCGGTTTCACTGGGTGTGATTTTTCTGCACATTGCCCATGAACTGAGTTTGCCGCTGATGCCGGTAATTTTCCCCACTCAGCTTATCTTGCGTGCCGACTGGCTTGACGAAGAAATGTGGCTGCTGAATCCGATCAACGGCGATACACTCAACGAGCATATGCTCAGTGTGTGGCTGAAAGGGAATCTGGGCGTGATGGCGGAAATAGAAGATGACGATCTGGAAGAAGCGGAAAACACGCTGATCGTTCGCAAAATGCTCGATACACTGAAAGCCGCGCTGATGGAAGAAAAACAGTTTGAACTGGCCCTGCGCGCCAGTGAAACGGTACTGCAGTTCGATCCGGAAGATCCGTATGAAATCCGCGATCGCGGGCTGATTTATGCCCAGCTGGAATGCGATCATGTGGCGATCTCTGATCTTAACTATTTTGTTGAGCAGTGCCCGGAAGACCCGATTTCAGAGGTGATTAAAGTGCAAATCCATTCGATTGAGCACAAGCAAGTCACGTTGCACTAATTTATACTTACCTTACATCACATCCGGAATGCCGTTCCAGAACAATCCGTTATATAACTTCCGGATGAAAGATTTATCACTAAAAAGGCCAAAGCATGAAACATAAAGTGGTTAGCATTCAGGACATCAAAGTCGCCAATGATCTGCCGTTTGTATTGTTCGGCGGAATGAATGTACTCGAATCGCGCGATATGGCGATGCGTGTATGTGAGCATTACGTCACTGTGACGCAGAAACTCGGCATTCCTTACGTATTCAAGGCGTCTTTCGATAAAGCCAACCGCTCATCTATTCATTCCTACCGTGGCCCGGGCCTGGATGAAGGCATGAAAATTTTCCAGGAGCTGAAAAAAGCATTCGGCGTGAAAATCATCACCGACGTGCATGAATCCTGGCAAGCACAGCCTGTATCTGAAGTGGTTGATGTGATTCAGTTACCGGCCTTCCTGGCGCGTCAGACCGATCTGGTTGAAGCGATGGCGAAAACCGGTGCAGTAATTAATGTGAAAAAACCACAGTTCGTCAGTCCGGGACAGATGGGTAACATCGTCGATAAATTCAAAGAAGGCGGCAACGATCAGGTGATTTTGTGCGATCGCGGCAGCAACTTTGGTTATGACAACCTGGTTGTCGACATGTTGGGCATGAATGTGATGATCAATGCCACTGGCGGCCATCCGGTGATCTTCGACGTGACGCACGCACTGCAAACCCGTGATCCGTTCGGTGCGGCTTCGGGTGGTCGTCGTGCTCAGGTCGCTGAACTGGCGCGTGCAGGTATGGCGGTAGGCATCGCCGGTCTGTTCATTGAAGCTCATGAAGATCCGGCTCATGCAAAATGTGACGGTCCGTCAGCATTGCCGCTGGATAAACTGGAACCTTTCCTGGTCCAGATGAAAGCCATCGACGATCTGGTGAAAAGCTTCCCGGCGCTCGATACCAGTAAATAACTGACAATGTGCAGATAAAACAAAGGCGACC
>NZ_JAFMOS010000361.1 GCF_019049755.1 Rahnella perminowiae | reverse complement strand
CCGCAGTAGATAAACCCTGACTGTTAATCCTCAATCCCTATTAATTTATTAAGGAAATATCATGTCAAATTCTTATTTACCTTTTATTGATGTCACTATTAATGCGTTGTGGAGTGACTGGCAACAATATCCGAATGGCAGACCTAATCCCATTTATTACGAACAGGCCCTCAGGTGGAAAATTGACGGGTTAATTTTTGGGTTTCTGACACTGGATACGGAAACCAATACCCCGTGCTGGGCGGCAAGTTCTGCCATGCCTTTAGAGTGGGCACTGCCGCTGGCGGATGAGCTTAACAGCGCCGGGCTTTCTGTCATCATCTCATTTGGCGGGGCCGCCAATTCCGATATCTCCACCCATTTCAGTATCGTGGAACTTGAAGAGATCTACATTGCCACTATAGACATGTACGGAGCTAAAGGGCTGGATTTCGATCTGGAAAACGGGCTGTTTGATGCCGCTAAAATATGTGCGGCTCTGAAAAGAGTTGTCAGCCTCAGGCCTGACGTTGCCATCAGTTTTACCCTGCCGACCCTGCCTACCGGCCTGAATCTGAGCGGTGTGGAGATCCTCAGGCTGGCAAAAAATGCGGGTCTGGAGTTTAGTGTCAATGGTATGGCGATGGATTATGGCGATCCGGATAATGACCCGGCAACACAAACGGATATGGGCAGAGCTGCTGTAGAGGCGGCACTGAGCATCAGTACACAATTGCTGCTTCTTTACCCTGATCTTTCCGAAGCCCGGCGCCTGGCCAAAGTGGCCGTTACGCCAATGATTGGTCTCAACGATGATGCCAGCATGTTCAAACTGGACGATGTCAATACCCTTACACGGTTTGCTAAGCTTAACCCGTTGAGTTTTATCGGTATATGGTCATTTAACCGTGATCATCCATCCGGTTATACTTATGTTGATCTCGAAACCAGCAGTAATCCTGAACAGAGAGTGGCAGGCGAATATTCACAGCTGTTTGTGTTGGGTTTAACACCGGCCACCACCGCGCCGGGGACAACCCTTCACAGTGGCCGGGTCTGGTTCGAGTCCCACCCGGCAACCAAAAACCGCAGATTCGTATGCCCTTCCCGTTAAGCTTTTGTAATGCAAAAAACCGGGCGGAAGCCCGGTTTTTCGTTTGAAGCATAAAAAGAAATTACAGCCCGTTTTCAGCAATATCCATGGCAAAATAGGTCAGGATAATATCTGCGCCTGCACGTTTGATCGCACCAAGACTTTCGCGCACCACGGCACGCTCATCGATAGCACCGGCTTGTGCGGCGAACTTGATCATCGCGTATTCACCGCTGACCTGATACGCCGCCAGTGGCAGACGGGAGGCTTCACGGATATCACGGATCACATCCAGATACGCGCCAGCCGGTTTCACCATCAGCGCATCTGCACCTTCCTGCTCATCCAGCAACGATTCACGCACGGCTTCGCGGCGGTTCATCGGGTTCATCTGATATTGCTTGCGGTTGCCTTTGAGCACGCTGCCGCCCGCTTCACGGAAAGGTCCGTACAGCGAAGACGCGAACTTGGTGGAATAGGCCATGATCGAGGTATCGATAAATCCGGCTTCATCAAGCGCACTGCGGATGGCCTGCACCTGACCGTCCTGAGCGGCGGATGGCGCGATGAAATCTGCCCCGGCGGCGGCGGCTACCACAGCCTGCCTGCCAAGGTTGATCAGGGTTGCGTCGTTATCCACACCGTGGTCATGCAGCACACCGCAATGGCCATGTGAAGTGTATTCGCAGAAACAGGTGTCGGACATGACGATCATTTCAGGCACGGTGTCTTTGCAGATACGCGCCATACGCGCGACCAGACCGTTTTCATTCCAGGTATCACTGCCGGTAGCATCCATGTGATGCGAAATACCAAACGTCATCACCGAGCGGATACCGGCACGGGCGTAGCGTTCGATTTCAAACGCCAGACGGGATTCAGGGATGCGCAGTACGCCGGGCATGGCTTCGATGGGTACGTATTCAGAGGTTTCTTCTTCTACGAAAATCGGCAGTACCAGATCATTGACGCTAAATTCGGTTTCCTGAAAAAGCGTGCGCAGGGATTCGGACTGTCTCAGGCGACGAAGGCGTGAGCTCGGGAACTGATTCGACATGAAAACTCCTAAAAATTAATCTGTTGCACTGATATTTTTGAGAAACAGGAGCGCAGACAGTTCAGACGGCAGGAGGCAATGCAGCGCCGTCAGACGATGGAGCCAGTATTTTATAATAACTTTTAAACAAATGATGAACTTTCCGTGAGCAGATGTAACACCGGCCACAATTTTACCTCAACAATCGGCCGGTTCACTGAATCCTCCCGTTCGCATCAGGGCGGCCCGGAGGATGACGGATTCCTACCCCAGTTTTATCTCGCGATCGGCTGACGCAATGGTAGAAGGCCGGTGCGCGATAAATATCCGCGTAATATCCAGTTCACTGATCGCCTGATTAATCCGCAGTTCGTTATCCAGATCCAGATGGCTGGTCGCCTCGTCGAGAAACAATATCGCCGGACGACGGTACAGTGCACGGGCAATCAGCAAACGCTGTTTCTGCCCGCCGGACAGGCTGCCACCCAGTTCACTGATCAGCGTTTCATAGCCCATCGGCATCCGTTCGATATCGTCGTGAATATTACAACGGCGTGCACAATCGACAATACGCGCCTCATCTTTCTGTTCGTCGAAGCTGGCAATATTCTCGGCGATAGATCCGGCGAACAACGTATCATCTTGTAATACACAGGCGATGCAGCTGCGGTAATTGTTCAGCCCGGCGGTGGTGATATCCATGCCGTTGATCAGGATCCGCCCTTCGGTCGGCGTGAGCAAACCGGTCATAATTTTCATCAGTGTGGTTTTACCCTGCCCCGACGGCCCGGTAATGGCCACGCTTTCACCGGCCGCGACTGACAGGTTCAGTCCGTTGATCAGCGGCGCGGAAAGGCTGTCGTACTGGAAAACCAGATCCCGCACCTCCAGCGAAGCTGCCTCGCCCGCGCGCAACAATTCGCGCTCCGGCAGCGACTTTTCGGTGTCGGTCAGCGCAATATCGGCGATACGGTCGCGGTGCAGGGAAAGCATCCGCAACTGTAATACCATGTTCAGCAGATTGGCCGCACGTTCGGAAAACTGACCGCGATACGTATTGAACGCAACAAACATCCCGAGCGTCATATGGCCGTCGATGACCTGCGTCGCCCCAAGCCACAGCAACGCGACCTGATCGAGGGTGGCGATCAGCGTGTTGCCGCCGGTAAACATCATTTCAAACTTGGTTTTGCGCACCGTCGCATTGGCGTTATCAATGTTCAGATTCAGCCAGAAATTGGCGCGGGATTTCGATAAACCGAGCGCTTTCAGCGTGCTGATGCCGTACAGGGTTTCCATAAAGTGCGAACCGGCACGCGCACCTTTTACAATCTGCTCTTCTGAAACCTGCCGGTATGCGTTGTAGGTTGCCAGGCGGAAAACCACATAAATCGCGGTAAAACCCAGGATCACCCAGATCAGCCAGCCACCGTACAGCACCATCATGACAATTAATCCGACCGACATAATGCCGTCAATAATACTGTTCACCACATTGGTGGTCAGCGTGGTACGCAACGTGTCGAGCGAAGTAAAACGCGACTGAATGTCACCGAGTTTGCGTTTTTCGAAATAATCGAGTGGCAGTTTCATCAGATGGTCAAACAGCCGGGCTTTCCATTGCACATCAATCAGCGTACTCATCACCAGCGATGTCCAGGCACGTAACATACTGACGCCGGTGCGGAAAATGATGAAAAACAGTAAGCCGAGGCAAATCAGTGTCAGTAAATCCGGGTCTTTGGCCGGGATCACATGGTCCATTACCAGTTGCATCCCGACCGGCAGCAACAGATTGACCGATTCGATCATCAGCGAGAGGCAGAAGATTTTGGTCAGCGCCGGAATAAGCCCGCTGACGTTGCCCATCATTTTGCGCAAATCCAGTCTGACGCGTGGTTTCTCCGAGGTAAAACCGTTGTCCGGCCACAGTTCCAGCGCCACGCCGGTAAAATGTTCAGACACTTCACGCATGCCAAGCGAACGACGGCCAAAGGCCGGATCGTGAATAATCACTTTGCCCTGTTTCACACCAACAAGTACCACGAAGTGATTGAGATCCCAGTGCAAAATACACGGCGTTTTCAGCGCATTCAGCTCATCGATATCCAGCTTTAGTGCGCGGGACTTCATCTCATTGGCCGTGGCGATATCCATCAGCGTACGCAGCGTCGCGCCGCGTGAAGAAATGCCGTAACGCTGTCGCAGACTCTGTAAATCAACGTGTTTGCCGTGATAGCCAAAGACCATCGCCAGACTGGCCAGCCCGCACTCGGCAGCCTCTGTTTGAATAATCTGCGGCACACGGTGACGCCAGCTAAAGTGCAGGCGGTCAGCCAGCTCCCGTACGTTATCGAGATTCATTGATTGGCCCCACCACGCTCTTCTTCATGCTGTAATACGGAGACAGCATCCATTGATACAACGGCCTCTTCTCCAGGAATAATGTCGATTCGGCTTTCATGCCGCTGGATAAATTCAGCGTCTCGCCGTGCCAGTTCATGGCTTTTTTATCCAGTGAAACAATCACTTTGTAATACGGCCCGCTGACCGTGCCGTTAGGCGTTCGTGGCGCGCTGGCGTAGGAATTCAGTTCCTGTTCAGAAACCGGTGCCGAAGAAATCGACTGCACCGTACCCGGGAACTGGCCATATTTCTCAAACGGATAAGCTTCATAGCGAATATTAATGTGCTCGCCCGCTTTCACGTAAGGCACGCTTTCATTGGGCAGCCAGGCAACGAGGAAGAACGGGGAATTACTGGCTGGTACCAGTTGCGCAAGGCTGTCGCCCGCGTTAACCATCTGGCCGGGCGTGACGCTCAGTGAGGAGATTTTGCCGGAGGTCGGCGCGGTGATCAGCAAGGAACCTTTGGCATCGGCCTGTGCCAGTTGTCGCTCAAGGTCATTGCGCTGGTAGCCGTATTGCGAAATCTGGTTATCGAACTCCGCTGCCCGCGTGACCAGCTCACTGCGCAGATTGGTAATCTGCAACGCTTCCTGAATCGCCTGGGTATTCAGGCTCTGAAACGATGTCTGTTGCTGATAAAACAGGTAGCGCTGATTATTCAGCTGATCAGTATTGATCAGGCCCTTCTTCTGATATGCCCCGTAGTTCTGCATACTTTTTTTCATGGCATCCAGCCCTTCCTGAGCCGAATCCACCATGCTTTGTGAGACTTCATGTGCTTTCTGATACTGATCGAGTTGCTGTTGCAAATTTTGCAGCGTTTCCTGCTTATTGTGTTCCAGCTGAGCGATAATGGAATCTATCTGTTCGCGCTGCTTTTTAATCGCGGCAAGTGTGGTGGTGCTGACATTCCCCGCCTGTGTCACGCGGCTGACATCGATTTCATAGAGTGGCTGGCCCTTTTTTACGGGTTTACCGGTGTCGACATATAATTTTGTCACCACGCCCTGCTCAGGACTGAATAAATTAATGCTGTGCGGCTGAGTGATGATTTCACCGCTGACGTTAATGCGGCGTGTATAATTTGCAAAGATAAGGAACATCAGTAAAGCAAACAGGAAAAGGGCGGTAAGTGTCGTCACAATCCATAAAGGCCACCCTGCGAGTAATAAAGCCTTGCCCGCCCAGTGGCTTTGCTGATGTTCATTCACCTCTTTACGAAAGAGCATATTTACGTGTTCCAGAATAACCAGCTGTAAAAACAGAATCTTTGAAAGATAGCAGCCTGTCATCACGCTGCCACCGCGATTACTCTGAAACACACGACAAATTTATTTCCGCACCGCAACAATGATGTAGAAATATTAATTTTCAAGCATTCTCTGAAATAACCAGTCGGCCATAAATCTGATTAATTTTCGTTCGTTAAATAAATCACTCCGGTTAGATTATATTTAAA
>NZ_JAFMOS010000362.1 GCF_019049755.1 Rahnella perminowiae | reverse complement strand
TCTCTGAGTAAAACAAAAACGGGCTCACAATGCCTGCGCGAGGTCTCAAAACCGAAAACTCATCATTCATATGAATGATTATTCAACGCTTAACTCAGCCGCAAAGTCTTTCTGAGCGGAAAATGTGCTGCAAACAGGGGGGATGATCTTCGAATGAAGAGGCAGAAGGGATAATGTCAGGATAATGTAAACGACAGCTAAACAACCTGCACTTATTGCTACTACCTCGCTTCTCTTTAAAACCGCGTTGTAAAGGTGTTTAAAAACCCGGTGATACCGTGATTATTTCAGGCATCGGAAATAGATCATGGAACACATTCCTCTCAATGAAACCGAATCCCACAGCGAAACGTTTCCCGTTGAACCATCCTTAAAAAAAACCAGCGGACTCAGTTTGTTTATCGATCTTCTGAGCGGGGCGTGCGTACCGGACAACCTGTGGCGCGACCGGATGTTCCGGGTCAAGTACGCCGTGCGCACCTTGCTGCATCCGCTCGATACCCTGAAAGTGCTGAACAAAATGGCGGCGGAAGCAGTCTGGCAGGAAGCCTTTTCTGTGCAGACCAAACTCCCGAGTAAAATTCACAAACCGTACCTGCATCTCGGTTTACATTCTGCCGGGCGTGCTGACGCACTGGTTGACCACTACGAATTCGTCAAAAGCCTGGAAAACACCCGCCTGCGCAAGACCTTTCTGAGTGCGGGTGGCAATACCATCACCCGGTTCACGGGCAAAGACGGCGAAGCTTTCCGTGTGGTACTCGGTTCCATCGGCAAATCTGAGCGCGAAGGCGAAGCCAATATGTTCCTTTATATGGAGGACATCCTGCTTGCGGCCCTGACGTTCAGCATTGTGCAACGCCCGGAAGGGGCGACATTGATTATCGGCGGATTTCAGGGGGCGCATCGTTCTACGGCGCATGAAGTGATTAAACAGGCGACCAAATCCTGTTACGGATTGTTCCCGAAGCGACTGCTTCTGGAAAGCCTGCAACGTGTCGCCGCCGAAACCGGTGTACAGCGTATTCTTGCGGTCAGCGACACCGGCCATGTGTTCCGCAGTCTGCGCTACCGTCACCGCAAGAAAAATGTGTTCGTCGCCAGTTATAACGAATTCTGGGATTCCATCAGCGCCACGCCCGCATCTTCAGCTTTATATCAGGTACCGCTGGAACTGCCGCGCAAGCCCATGGAAGAGATTGCCAGTAAGAAACGTTCTGAGTACCGCAAGCGTTATACCTTGCTCGATGAATTACATGAGAGCACAGCGTCGTTACTGAAAGCCTGACCTCAGACTTCACGGTAAATTACCCGCTGTAGCAAGCTCCGGGGCCAGGGACCGGCCTTTTCCTCCGAATTTCCAGCGTTTATGCATCACCTTCACTGAAAATTTCACCCCTGATGTCACATTACCGCAGAGGTTAAGTGTCAGTTTCATAAAGTAATAGTCAGTTAATTATTTTGTTTAAAACTAATGCACTTCGAAGTATCTCGCCAATTGTGTATTTTTGATGGCGAGGAATGTTACACGTATCGCAAAATCTTATCGCCAACTGCCCCCTGCTGATTTAAATGTGATGTTATTCACATCTATTCATTCATCCCGCCTATATAAAACGTCATCTCTATAAAAACGAAACAACGGTTCATTTTATAAAAACCTCTCTGGGCGGATAACGTATGAACACAGAAAAACCTATTTTATTTAAACATCAGCTGGCGTACGGCGGTGGAAATCTGTTGGGCAGCGGCGCACTGGCCATCGCCGGGATCTGGCTGCTGTATTTCTACACCACGTTTTGCGGCCTGACGCTGTTACAGGCTTCGGCGATCTTCTCCGTCGCCAGCATCATTGACGCCATCAGTAACCCGCTGATGGGCTATCTCTCGGATAACTTTGGCAAAACGCGGCTTGGTAAACGCTTTGGCCGCCGCCGCTTCTTCATTTTACTGGGCGTGCCGCTGATGATGTTCTATCCGCTGCTGTGGGTAGAAGGTTTCGGATTCTGGTATTACCTGTCCACTTACGTCATGTTCGAGCTGATCTACACCTCGGTGATGGTGCCGTATGAAACGCTCGCGACAGAAATGACCACCGATTTCTCTGCCCGCTCAAAACTGACTGGCTATAAAGCTATTTTCGGTAAAGTCGCTAACTTCCTTGCGGCCTTCATCCCTGGTCAGTTCATCCTGATTTACGGTAAGGACTCCGCGCAGCCCTTCTTCTTCACCGCCCTGACGTATGGGGTGATCCTGTTTATCGCCATCGGCATGTTGTATCTCTCCTCCTGGGAACGCCCGACAGAAGAGACCACTCCCGTCGATGAGAAGAAAATGACCCTTGGCAAAACCATGCTGACGCTGGTGCGCGACATGAAGTCAACATTCCACCTGCGCGTGTTCCGCAAGCATCTGGGCATGTATCTGTGTGGTTTCGGGGCAGAATGGCTGTTCGCTTCCGTCTTCACCTACTTCATCATTTTCGTGCTGCAGTATGACCCGGCGATGGTTGCCGGTCTGAGCAGCCTGAACTCACTGCTGCAACTGTTCTCTACGGCAATATTTATTGGTATCTGTGTGAAACACGGGTTCAGCAAGCCTTACATCCTGGCGCTGGGCATCGTAATTTTCTCAGTAACTTGCTACAGCCTGCTTCACTTCCTGCATTTGCCGCAGCAGTACGCGACAGCCGCCATGCTGACAATCACCGTGATCTTCGGTATCGGTACCGGCGGCGTATATTACATTCCGTGGACGGTTTACACCTTCCTGGCGGATATAGATGAAGCCTTTACCGGCCGTCGCCGCGAGGGGATTTACGCCGGTGCAATGACTTTCTCCGGCAAGCTGATGCGCTCAGTGATTGTTTTCGTGATGGGCGCCATTCTGAGCTTCTACGGGTTCCAGTCTAAATCTCACACCCAGCCTGAAAGTGCGGTGATGGCAATTGCGCTGGTGTTCTGTATCGGTGTTATTGCGCTGGCGCTGATGGCTATCGTGTTCAGTAATCAGATGAAACTGAACCGCAAAACCCATCTTGTGGTGCTGGGCGAAGTGGCACGTATTAAAGCGGGCGGGCAGATCAGCGAGGTACAACCGGAAGTGCGGGCAGTGATGGAAGAACTGATCGGTTATCCGTATGAACAGTGCTGGGGCAACAGTGTGGTTTGCCGCAAAATTTTCGATACACCCGCCGTTGAACTCACTGAACCCAAACCGATGGTGAGCACCACGCAACAACCTTAGCTCCTGATTTAAATCTACTTTTTTCTTTCCCGACTGGCCGGGTCACCGGCCAGCGACCCCTTTCGTTTTGAGGATAAGAACGATTATGTGGGCATCAAAATTTGTTGTTACCGCGCTCGCCCTCGGGATAAGCGCACAAAGTCTGGCTGCCGCACTGCCAGACAGCGGTAAACTGGTCTGGCACAGCACGACTTTTGGCCAGTCAACTGACGTCAATTTCGCTACCAACGTTCTGCCGGAGAAAATCGGCATGAATGAAACTTTACTGGCAGACGGTAAACCTGTGCCAGCGACAGGCACTCTGCTCAGTACGCCTTTCAGCCTTGAAAGCCGTGGCGGCAAAGTCGGTAACAGCCACGATGGTTTAACCTATTTCTATACCCGATTGCCGGCGGACGTGAATTTTCAGCTTGAAGCGGAAATCACGCTCAATCAGTTCGGACCGGAAAATGGCGCAAAACCGGCCGGACAGGAAGGGGCAGGATTACTGGTACGCGATATTCTGGGCAATCCGCGTGAACCGGTGACTAAACCGGGTATTGAAGAGCTGCCGGCCGCGTCAAATATGGTGATGAACAGCATAATGGCCACTGGCGATAAACCGCCGGTACTGGCACTGATTGCCCGGCAGGGTGTACAGCAACCCTGGGGAAATACCGGCATCGGCATTGTGCGAGAAAGTTATCATCCACTGAGTACACCTGCCCGTTTCTCGCTGCGACTGACCCGCACGGACAACGGTTTCATTGTCGCTTATGCGCCACAAGGCAGCGATCAGTGGGTCAGCAAATCCGTGCAGCATGCAGACAGCGTGACACAACTGGACAAAGCCGGATATTACGTCGGTTTCTTCGCCTCGCGGAATGCGAAAATTACGGTAGATCATGCCCGACTCACGCTCAGCGAGGCGCATATACAGCCCTCTGCACCATATGTGACGCCGTCACTGAATGCGCGTATTGAGGTGATGTCATCGCCGCTCATTGCCCGCCGCGACAGTGTGTTCCAGTTACGCACTAACGGCGACGGACGGGTTAAGATTGAACAGAATGACAAACCGTTGTTGCCGCAAAAAGCGGTGCGCGGTGGTGAAGTGGTGACGGTTCCGCTACATGCTGAACAACCGGTAACGATGCTCAAGATCACCTACATACCAGCGGACGGCAAACAAGTGACACAGGAATTCCCGGTGCGTATGGCGCTGGTCAGCAATCCTGACGAGTTGTATGTTTCTCCGGCTGGTACGGCAGATAATGACGGTTCGGCTGAACATCCGCTGGATTTTGACAGTGCGGTAAATCTTTTAGCACCGGGCGGCACGCTCTGGCTGAGTGAGGGTGACTACCCGGCAAGCGTGATCCCGGCCACCGCCAGCGGCACCGACACCCACCGGAAAACGCTGCGTACGCAAGGCGACAACGTGGTGTTTAATGGCCTGAAACTGAATGCCAGCTACTGGAATATTCAGGGGATTACCGTCACGCAAAAAAGTTTTCATGTTGCCGGAAGCTATAACCATCTCGACCGCATTAAGGCGCATCATGCCGATGATACCGGCATCTGGGTGGCATCGCCGGACGGCATCGGGCGGGCTCTGTGGGCCAGCCACAATCTCATCAGCAATTCTGAATCCTGGGGAAATCAGGATCCGGGGCGCAAAAACGCCGACGGATTTGCCGTCAAAATGCGCGTGGGCGAGGGCAACCGTCTGATCAATTGTTATTCCCACGACAACATCGACGACGGTTTCGACCTGTTCAACAAAATCGAAGACGGCCCGAACGGCAGTGTGACGATTGAGAACAGCTTGTCGGTGAACAATGGCAGCAATGGTTTCAAACTGGGTGGCGAAGGGTTACCGGTCGGCCATGTGGTGCGCCACAACGTTGCGGTTGGCAACGGTATGGACGGTTTTACCGACAACTTCAATCCGGGCGCGCTGGTTATCGGACATAACCGCGCTGTCGATAACAAACGCTTCAATTTCCTGTTCCGGCCATCACCGTACACCACGGCTGACAAGCAGGGCACCTTCAGGGACAACATTTCGCTGCGAACCACGGCAGGGAAGTATGACGATGCCGTCACCGGCAATGTGGATGACAGTAATTATTTTTACACTGATCATAAAACGGTGAATATAAAGCATCAGGAAATTATACCGGGAGATTATATTTCCCTGCGGCTACCGGATCCGATAACCCGTCTTTCTGACGGTGGATTTAATTACGCTGACTTTTTGAAAAACAAATAAAGCAGCGTCATTAAGAGTGAACCTTTAACTTAAAATAACACTACTCAATATCTCTGGGATTTATAAAAATGAAAAATAGCAGACTGATGATCTGCGGCTTACTGCTGGCCAGTGCCAGCAGCCAGGCCGTCACTATTGACCTTCGTCATGAATGGCTCGATGACAGTAAACAACATAAAGACAGGGCGATGGTTTCGCACCGCTTCGCCAACGGGTTCGGGTTCTCGCTGGAAGCCAAATGGAAATCAGGCGGGGATAATGAAAATAAACCCTTTAATAATCTGGTTGATAACGGCACGGAAAGCACCATCAGCTATCAGTACAAAGTCACGCCGGCCGTGTTTATTCAACCCGGATTTACGCTGGAATCCAGTTCTGACAGCAGTATTTATAAACCCTTCTTAACCGCCGGATATACATTTGACAGCGGCGTTTATTTCAATGCGCGTTACCGCTACGAGTATACCCGTTATACCAAAG
>NZ_JAFMOS010000363.1 GCF_019049755.1 Rahnella perminowiae | reverse complement strand
GTGGCAGCGCATTCTTATTTTTAATGCAATGTAAATTTATGTCATCGATTTTGACGAAAAATGCAGCCGGAAGGTAATGCTTGTAGCATTTTTTTACATTTGAACTGCGCTTTATCGGGGTGATCGACAAAAAAAGACGCCCGAAGGCGTCAGGGTAATAATCCTTCAATCAGTTCAAAAAAGAGCTCTTCGCCAAACGTCCGCTCTTGCGCCGTGAAAGGATTCGCGGGACGCCATGTCCAGTCTCTGTTCTCACCCGCGCGCATAAATAACCGGCACAGAACAGTGACCCGGCCTTGCGTGCAAAGGCTGGTTTCCACACAGCCCGTGACGCCTTGTCCGTATAAAAACACCGGTGTGAAGGTCACCTGGCTGTCTTCATAGGTCAGCCGGATGCCCGGAATGCTGAACGATTTCCCGCCAATCAGGCATTCAACCAGCGAGACGGTGGTGCTTTCGACCCGGATACCGGTGCCTTCCAGCCATTCTTCTATGTTTTCCTGCAACAGGGTGATCCGCTGCCGGAATTCGGCGATATCCGCCTGACCTTTATTTTCAAATGAGCCAGTGCGGGGCTGGCTGTCCTGTAGTTTTTTCAGGAACCGTTCTTTTGCTGACATACTTCCTCTGTATTTAAGATGGCCGACGTCATCACATTTTCTGATCACGTCGCCATATTCATTGGTCAGTTATCTGCCTGACCATTTTTACCGGCGGTCGCCGGTAAGGTTTGAGTAAGCAACACATACCGGTTCAGCAGCTGCGTGAACTGGTTATCCAGTTGCATCACCAACTGCGGTGAAACATCCTTATTTTGCTGTTTGTCCTGCGCCAGTTTACGCAGCGATTCTTCTACCGGCGGTGAACCGTTGAGCGCCTGCTGGATGGCAAAAACGGAGGATTTTAGCTGCGAGACGGTCATGTATTTACCGCGTTGTTCATCCAGCCCGTTGAGTTTATCCGCCAGTTGTTGCAGCTGGGTATTGGCCTGTTGCCAGCCGCTGAGGTTTTCCAAAGGCACAGCATTGGCGTTCAGTTGCTGCGCCCAGCTTTTCGCCAGCGCGGCGGTCGCCGGATTATCAGGCCATAACATCAGCGCCTGACTGACCAGATGTGACCCGGTATCCTGCGCCCAGCGCGGCGACAAGGTGGCGAGCTGGCGCGTTTGCTGCTGCATGGCGGCCAGATACGCCGGTGCCTCACGGTGCAACATTTCAGCCTGCTGGTTTTTCATTGTTTCCAGTGTCTGGGCATTCAGCGGTTTTGGCATTACCGGCAGCGTCGCCATCAGTTGTTCACCGGAGGGCGGATGATAAAACGCCGTGATAGCTGCGCTGACTCCGCCGCCAGCCAGCAACGTTGCCATGATTCCGGCGATAAACCCTTTCCATTGCACCGGATGCTTCACCGGCGCGGGTGGCGTAATCGTCACCTGTGGTTCGGCAGGCTCAGCCTGTGCAACATACACCCACTGCTCGCGGGCTTGCGTAGCCCATCTTTTTTCCGTGTTCTCTGTTGCCGCCGCAGGTAATACGATTGTCGTATCGCTGGCCGCGTGCATATTTTCCAGCCTCACGGCAGCACCGTGCATAAAACTGCTCAGTGCTTCCAGTTGGCTGACATGCTTCAGCTCCAGACGCTGCAGGACCTCGCACAGCGCATTGATCAGTTTTTCGGCCTGATAGATCTGCGACAGATCGTGATAATCCAGGGTCATGCTGCGCAATGTCTGTTGCAGACGCTGGCTCAGGCCGGAGAGTATTTCCATCCGCGCGTGAGCCGGATGCGGCCATAATCCCGTCCACTGACGGGAGAGCAATGCTTCGAGGATCGCGAGCCCTTCATTTAATCCTGACATACCCGCTGACCGCGTTCTGGCCTGTGTGTACCACGACGCCGTTTGCAGTTCGATGCCATTTTGCTGGAACAGGTTCAGGCATAACTGCTCCACTTTTTGCCAGTGCACATCCGGGCGTGCCGGATGGGTTAACTTGCTCATTTCTTCGCGTAAAACGGCGTAATCAGCCAGCGCACGCGGGTCACCCCCGGTGCGCAGCTGGCGTTCAATCGACATAATCGTTTTCCTTAACTGACGTAATTCTGCTGTTTCATATGGCGCATCAGCACACGGCCTTCCGGCATAAATTCCGTACCGAAACGCACTAAGCCAAGCTCTTTCAGCTCGGCGTCAATGGCATATTCAAGATGCCCTGGTCTGGATTGTGGCAATAAAATCACGTGCAGCTTTTTGATGCGCGGCTCGTATTTCAGCAGGGTTTCTGACAAGACATCCAGCAGTGAATGTGCCGTGCCGGGCATTCCGTGCAGGATTTTACTCATATCCGGCAGGCCGTAATCCGGCAGATGGCTGAGCGTTCCGGCGCGACAGTTGAGAATGCGCTGCATGTTGTCGAGCACGGAGAGGATCACCTGATTTTCTTCGCTGACGTTGTGCAGATCGAGGCCACCGGCAAAGTTGCCGAGCAGCATTTCGTAGAGTGAGGGTTGTGACATATCACTTGTCCTTCAGCGGCAGCAAACTCATTCCCTGGTTATTGAGTTCAATCTGGCGCGCCTTATCCGGATCCAGATCGTCTCGGCTCAGCACGATACGCCAGGTATTGTTCTTCATATCTGGCGACAGGAACATGCCTGCGACTGCCACATACTGTGCTTTTTCATCCAACGGCGTGTCGATAGTGACAGCCGAACCCGGACGGATCCGGATGTCCTTTCCTGCCAGCAGATCGGCGTTAATTGCCTGACTGTCTTGTGCAAAAAGCGACGGATAATCAGTATCATCAAACACTTTGCGATCTTTTAACTGATAGATGCGTACTACGGTGGAGAGCGGAGCACCGTTAGTATTGTTGTTGATGGCGTCGCGCGCCTTAATATCCAGGTGCAGCGTTTTCACCTGCTTGTAAAAAATGGATTTGGTCATGGCGACGGTGCCGTCGCTGACTTTCTGGGTCAGTCCGCATCCGCCCAGTGTGGATACCATTGCCAGCATCAGTAATGTAAAACGGGTTTTACCAGCGATAGTCGCCATATTCATCAGTCTCCCTTCGATGAAGATTTTCCTGAACGCGCTGATAGCGGCCCAGATTAATAGTGATCACTTCAGTTTTATTTTGGGTCGCAGATGTAATCCTTAACCTGCGCATCACTGCGGTTCTTCCCAGCAGCACACCGGATTTTTCCGGCTGGCAGGAAAGTTTTGCATCGGGCAGCAGCGCGCGTGACACCGACAGTTGTAAACGGACGTGCAACCGGGAGCCAAGATACACCTGCAACAACGCCAGCAAATCGGTGTAAAGCTGGCCACCCGGAAGCCATTCACGGGCTTCATCCGGATTTTCAGTGGTCAGTTTCAGCAGAACCTGACAGTTCACATCGACGGTCTGGCGCCCCATCACCGGGCTGCTGCTCATACTGACCGGCGCGCTGGCACTCATGGTCAATTGCTTGCGCAGGGGAATAATGCAGCGGTCATGCGCCAGTATCTGCGCCTGTGTATCCGGTGCCAGCAACTGAACCAATGCGATAATGCCTTCGCTGGTGCGTGTCGGCAGCCGCATCATACTGGTGAGCGCCAGAAAGCGGGAAACCGGCGTGGCAATCTCTTGCGCACATCCTTCTATGCCCAGCCCGCAAAGACTCAGCAGATATTTCGAGGTTTTATCTGTCCCGCCGGGTGTAAAAGTGGCGGGATATGAGTATTTGCGCCAGATTCGGTAATACTGGGTGATCAGCCGGTGGTTGAAAATATCGAGAAAGTCGCTGACCGCTTCGTAACCGTCGCGACGCTGGGTAATGTCGTCGATATACGCGGTTGGCAGCGGTGATTCCACACCATACAGCCCCATAAATGTGGTACGGATAGTCGGCGGAAGATGCGGATGTTCCGGCATTTCCACCCGTTTAAACTCGCTGGCCGGAAATCCCATCCCCGGATGCGGTCGAAAACGCACCGGGTCGTGTCTGACCTGCCATTGGCTGCCCAGCGCCGGGGCATCTGGCTGGCTTTGTTCCAGCAACTGACAAAAACGATAAAACTGGGTATAGGGCAGTTTATCTTGAAGTTGCTCGATCAGCCGGGCAGGCGCTGATTGTGATTCTCTTTCCATCGGATACATTTCCCGGCAGGCTGAACGATAAGGGTTAACTGATTGAATAAATGGATATCAGCATAAAGCGCAAAGAAGCGGTTGAGCATTTCCCCGAACAGATGAATATCGCCTTCACCGGTAAAGCCGTTGCCATCCAGCGTGACTTCGATATCAATGCCGCGCAGCAAAAAACCTTTCTCAAAACGTTGGATCTGGTGGTGTTGTACCCGCTGAATAGCATCCAGGCGGCGGTTGTTCAGCTCATCGCTCTGCCAGTTGTAAAGCTCCAGCGTGCCGCGCAACACTTTCGCGCTGCTCATCAGATTAAGGTAACTGGAGCCCAGGTGGCTGAGCACCCGCCACTGGAAGTGATCTTCCGCCGGAGGATAGGAGGGCAGCGTCGGTTTGCTGAGATTTCGGACTTTCAGTGGTATCTGTAATACGGCTTCACAACGGTCAAGCAAAGTGCTTTGCAACGCTTTGCGTGGCAACTGACCGTTAGTGCCGGTAATTTTCAGGGAGACGGGCTCGCGGGTGAATTCGCGATCGACTTCCCATTGCTGTCCGCCGAGGATCAACCATGTATCATGCAGCCCGGTCACGCCGCGTTTTACGCGAGTGTGGAAATAACGCTCCGGCGCATGGCGTCTTTGCATGCCGCCGCGATGACGGAAGCTGGTGAAGGGCACATAGGTTGCGTCCGACGTTCGCTGTGAGCCTGTTACAGAATCGACAGAATAAATTTCGGTATGACCGTCCTGTAACCGGCGCGGCCGCAGCAGATATTCATTTTCCATTCCGTTAATAATCAGCGGATCGGCTTCCAGTGTGAACAGGTTGATCACCGGCACACAATGCAGCGCCATGGCTTCATCGGTGACAGGCAGGTCGCTTTGCCACTGACTGTTGAAAACCACCTCCAGATCCAAGTGAGCGATCCCTGCGGGCAAGGTCACTGATTCCAGCCCGTTTAGATGCACGAACATGAATTTTTCGCGGAAGGTGAAATATTCCAGCAGCAACTGATAGCCACTGAACGCACTTTCGCCTTTTGGCCACAGCAGATCTTCATCCGCAAATCCGCCCGGCGAGAACCAGCCATCCAGTTTGATGCGGTCAGCCTGTTTAGGCAGGCGTATATACAGCGCTGCCTGACGGCGGGTAAGGGCCAGATGCAGCGCACTGCTGACGGGAGCTTCTCCGGCCAGATAAAAACACAGACGACGTAAATCGACCTGCGACCAGTCAGTCTGCGTGCTGCAGGTTAGTCTTACTCGCAGCACCGAACGCCCGTCCGGCTCGGTCGCCATGACCACTTTCGAAACGGCCAACGGGTTAAGCGTCATGTCGCGCGTAGTGCGGTACTGACAGACGGTATTTTTAGGGCCGACAGGGCGGGAATAGATTTCCAAACCTGCGGGCACTGTTTCGGCCATCTTCATCAATGGTACGTCCGGGCTCAGCGACACAATGGAAAGCGACGGTATGGTACGCAGATAGTGCGGCCATAACATGCTCACCAGCCCTTCAGTAAATTCCGGCAGGTCATCATCAATTTTTTCACGTAGCCGTCCCATCGAGAAGGCAAAGCCCTCAAACAGGCGTTCAACATAAGGATCAGGTGTACCGGATTTATCGAGATCAAGCATCGCGGCGCGATCAGGATGAGTTTGTGCAAACTCTTTTGCCGCATCACGCAAATAGCGTAATTCGGCGTCGTAATAATGCAGGGTTTGGTCTTTCATTTTATTCTCTGTGAAAACGTCAATGATGTTTGCTAATTATTGTGAAAAAAACCAGCACCAAATAGAACAATAAATACCATTTGAGACAGTATATTCTGGTCAATGAGGCTCCATCGTTATGATGCATTCATGAAAAAT
>NZ_JAFMOS010000364.1 GCF_019049755.1 Rahnella perminowiae | reverse complement strand
CCCCAAAATAATAATAATTAACCCAAACTTAACATCAGGCATGTGAGAGTCGTAATTCTATGCTCCTTCAAAAAAAAACAACCCGTCGCAAGTTTTTACTTGGGTCGCTGATGGCTCTGCCGGTCGGCACCATAATGATGAAAGGATTGTCGGCGGCACAAGCTGCGGAAATGGCTGCCCCGGATTTACTCGATTATAAACCCATATTTTTCAATACCGATGAGTGGCAGTTTATTATGGCCGCTGCTGACCGCCTGATCCCTGCTGGTGGCAAAGGTAAAGCACCGGGCGCACTCGAAACCAACGTGCCGATTTTTATCGACCAGCAAATGCACGGTGATTTTGGTGATGAAATTTACATGCAGGGCCCGTTCAATGTGCATGCTCCGGCCACAATGGGGTATCAGATCCCGTTCCGTCCGCAGCAAATCTACAAAACCGGCATTCGCCTGGCGAACGCCTGGTGTCAGCAAAACCACCAGAAAGCCTTCCATGACCTCGCCGCTCAGGACAAAGACAACGTTCTGACGCAGTTGCAGAAAAATGGCATTCAGTTTGCGGATCTTGGTGAAGAGAACCTCGTGGCTTCGCAATTCTTCAGTGAACTGCTTTCAGATACCAAACACGGTTATCTGGCAGACCCGATCTACGGCGGAAACAAAGGGATGAAAGCATGGATAGCCATCGGCTTCCCCGGCGCCCGCGCCAGTTTCACCGAATGGGTTAAGCAGCACAATGTCCCTTATCCGCTGGGACCTGTGAGCCTGCAAGGCGCGCGTGCCTGAGTGCCCGCCCTATTACCGTTTTCTGATGAATGACAGGATTAAAGATGGCAAAAGTAACTAAACCGGAAGTCGACGTTGTTGTTGTCGGCCTCGGCTGGGCTGGCTCACTGATGAGTATTGAGCTGGCAATGGCGGGCCTGACCGTGCGCGCGCTTGAGCGTGGCGGCGATCGTGGCTATGAAGAATTTGCTTACCCGAAACCGGCGGACGAATATGCCTACGCGGTACGCAATAAAGTCATGGCGACCCCGGCAGAAGCCGCCGTCACCGTGCGTTACAACATGCGTGAAACTGCCCTTCCGACCCGTAAATGGGGTGCATTTGCGCCGGGTACCGGCGTTGGTGGTTCCGGTCTGCACTGGACAGCAGTATTGATTCGCCCGACGCCGACTGATTTAAAACTCAAAACCTACGCTGACGAGGCTTACAAACCGGGCATCTTGCAGGAAGATATGCGGATCATGGATTTCCCATTCACATGGGATGAAATTGAGCCGTATTACACTAAGTTTGAGCACATCTGCGGCCAGTCCGGCAAAACCGGCAATCTTCGTGGTCAGATTATGGAAGGCGGTGATCCGTTCGAAGGACCCCGCTCCGAGCCATATCCCCTGCCTGCACTGGAAGATACGCTTAACAGCAGTATGTTTGCTGAAGTGACCAAAAAGATGGGCTATCACCCGTTCCCGAATCCGTCAGCCTGTGTCTCCCGCGCCTGGACTAACCCTTACGGCAACCAAATTGCACCCTGTAACTACTGTGGTTATTGCAGTAAATATCCGTGCCTGAACTACTCGAAAGCCTCACCGCAGACGGCGGTCATGGATGCACTTAAACGTATGGATAACTTCTCCTATGAAGTGCATGCCAACGTGCTGAAAGTCGAACTGCATGATGATAAGAAAACCGCGAAAGGCGTGATCTACATGGATGCAGACGGCAACGAGTGTTTCCAGCCCGCCAAAATCGTGGTGCTGAGTAGCTTCCAGTTCTGTAACGTGCGCCTGATGCTGCTGTCCGGCATCGGCAAACCTTACAACCCGATCACTGAAGAAGGCGTGATTGGCCGTAACTATGCGTTCCTCAGTAACGGCGGCTCGACGCTGTTCTTCAAAGACAAAAACTTCAATCCGTTCGCTACCGCAGGTGCCACCGGCCAGATGTTCAACGACATCTCTCCGGGCAACTTCGACGGTCCTGCGCTGGGCTTTATCGGCGGTGCGAAAATCCACAGTTCGCAGGCCACCGGCACGCCAATCAGCACCTCGCTGCCAAAAGGCACCCCGGCGTGGGGCACCGGCTGGAAAGAAGGGATGGAAGAATGGTACGGCCATTCGATGAAAATCAGCATTACCACTACCTGCCAGTCTTATCGCGATATTTATCTGGATCTCGATCCGAATTATAAAGATGAATATGGCTATCCGCTGCTGCGCATGACCTTCGACTGGAAACAGAACGAACTCAAATTGCAGCAATATCTGAAAGGTATCGTTGGCAATATCACTAAAGAGCTGAATCCGGACAGCTACAGCGAAAGTTTCCTGCCGATGGACGCGCACTTTGACCTGACAAAATACGTTTCCACGCACAACGTGGGCGGCGCGGTGATGGGCGACAACCCGAAAACTTCTGCGCTGAACAAGTTCCTGCAAAGCTGGGATGTACATAACGTCTTTGTGCCGGGCGGCAATGCCTTCCCGCAAAACTTCCAGGCCAACCCGACCGATACCATCGGTGCGATCACCCTGATGGCAGCGCAGGCAATTAAAGATCAGTACCTGAAAAATCCTGGTCCACTGGTTCAGGCATAAGCGGAGATGAACACGATGAAACTCAAAAGTTTATTTATCGCTAATGCCTTGCTGCTGGGTGCAGGTTTTATGGCGAATGCGCAGGCAGCCACGAATGCACAAGCCGACAACGTCGCGCTCATAAAACAAGGTGAGTATGTGGCGCGCCTGGGCGACTGCGGCGCGTGTCATACGGTGGCCGGCAAACCGGCGTTTTCAGGCGGGCTGGCGATCAACTCGAATCTGGGCACCATTTATTCGACCAACATTACGCCGGATAAAGACCACGGCATTGGCGGTTATACCGAAGCCCAGTTCTCGGATGCGGTGCGTAAAGGCGTGCTGCCGGATGGCACCCGTTTGTATCCGGCGATGCCTTACCCTGATTACGCCAAAATCAGCGATGAGGATATGCACGCACTCTACGTTTACTTTATGCAGGGCGTAAAACCGAGCGCGGAACAACCGCCGGAAACGGATCTGAGCTTCCCGTTCAGCCAGCGCTGGGGCATGCGCTTCTGGAACTGGGCGTTCGCGTCTGACAAACCATTCCAGCCAATCGGCGGTGCGTCCGCACAGGTTAACCGCGGCGCTTATCTGGTGGAAAGCCTGGGCCACTGCGGCAGTTGCCACACTCCGCGCGGCTTCGGCATGAATGAAAAAGCACTCGACAGCAGCGACTCTGATTTTCTGGCGGGTGGCAGCCTCAATAACTGGGACGTCCCGTCGCTGCGCGGCGTAGCGCACTGGAACGAACAGGAGATCGTCGATTATCTGGGCAAAGGGCGTAACGACAAAGCGGCGGTAGGCGGCGAAATGACGTCTGTGGTGGAAAATAGCACCGCCCATATGACCGATGAAGACCTCAAAGCCATTGCGGCATACATCAAGTTCCTGGGCGGTAATCCACCGGTTCCGGCACAAGATTCGCAGAAAGCCAGCGCGACCGAAGCCAGACTGACGGCAGCGAAAAATCTCACCGAAGGCGAGCGTCTGTATCTGGATAACTGTGGTGCCTGCCACTTTGTGACTGGCAAAGGCGCACCAGGCGTGTTCCCGCAGCTGGATCAGGCAACGATTGTGAACGCGAAAGACCCGACAGGACTGATCCACACCATTCTCGCGGGTGCACAGCAACCTTCAACGGCACGTGCACCGTCGACACTGGTCATGCCGGGCTTTGCCCACCGTCTGACTGACGAAGAAGCAGCACAATTGTCGACCTTCATCCGTCAGGGTTGGAGCAACAACGCACCGGCTGTCACAGCAAAAGACGTCAGTGAAGTGAGAAAAACTCTGGCTCACTAAACGTTCTGCTCATCAACAAACGGCTTTCCTGACGGAAGGCCGTTTTTATGTCATCTTCTCAAAGGGACGCCTCGCCGAACACCACGATGCGATTGCGGCCGCTCTGCTTCGCCTGATACATCGCAGCATCAGCTTTCGCCACACAAGCTTCGGCTTTATCATCCTCACTACCCATAAAATAGATGCCGACGCTGACCGTTACCGGCGCGGGGAGAGTGCCGGGAAATTCTGATCTATGATGTTGTGTCACGTTGATACGAAAACGCTCTGCCATCGTACGAACCTCCTCTTCAGAGGCACCGATCACCAGTGCGGAATATTCCTCACCGCCAATGCGTGAAGGAATATCTTGATCACGCAGGGAATGGGAAAGTGACCAGGCAACATATTTAATGACCTCATCGCCCTGAATGTGTCCGTAGGTATCATTGAAGCGTTTGAAATAATCAATGTCAGCCACCATTACCGCCAGCCTTACCCCTGATTGTTTTTTATCTAAATAAGTTTTCATTGCATCGTAATAATACCGGCGATTATAGAGATTAGTCAGCGGATCGCGAATAGAAGACTCATAAGAAATCTGATATTTCATCAATGTTTTCTTGTAAACCATAGAAATATCGTATAGTAAAACAATCACGACAAAGAACGTCGATAACACCTCAAAAAAACGCGCGTAATACCAGACCAGCGAATGAATATAAATGCTGCTGTGTAAAATAGATACGTTGCCTAAATAGGAAATGCAGCTCAATCCGATGGCCAGCCAGAAGGTATTTTTAAGCCGGGTCACAGAAATAATCAGGACGGTGGCCAGTGCCCAGATACCGCCAATAATATACCCCATTTTTCCAGACCAAAGCTGGCTATAATCACGCCCGTCTGCCGTTACAATCTCCATGCCGAACAGCGGATTTTTACTGGAAAGAAAATAGGCAAAAATCACAGCCAGGCAGCTTGCGGCCAGCACAATGCTCAGCACCCGACGATGGCTGACGCACAGAGTATCCCTGCGCTGATACAGGAAAGCGGTGAGCAAAAATACAGCGGCCATCGAGATACTGCGAAAGACCCAGTAAATAGCCAGATCATTGACGGAGCCTTCAAGCACTGCCCCGGTCAGGAAGATCCCCGGATAATAGAGCAGCTTGTAAACCAGATAGAATGCCGACAACGAGTACGCAAAGGATAATACAGCCAGGTAGAGTTTCTTGCGATTCGCCATGTATTGCATCAGCATGAAAAAGGCGATAAGGGTATGCAGCACAAATAAAATGGCGGTAGTGACGGGAAATATTGAGACTACAGCAGGCGTTTCATGAAAAAAATAGCGATGAGACATCACCGTAACAGGAACTAAAACAATCAATATGTATAAGAAAAACACTAACATATTTAACTTACACTTATCTTTAACATCAAATAACGTCATATCACGCATCCCTCTCCGTTGGGAATAAGCCTCTGTCCTGCAAGGCGGCGTGATTTTATCATAAACTGAGTGTCAGCGAGTTTGATTACAGATTATTATTGTGTAATAAACGCTGCTGTTGACCCGCATCATTTTCTGAAAGAAAAAGAATTATTGTCAGTGACCATTAGCGGCCGCCGTTTCATGCAGATGCCGCCACAGCACTTTCCCGTCAGTATCGACTTCAAATACCACTGTCGAATAACGCAACGTCTCCGGCTGACCTGGCAGTTGCTGGCGTTCCTGATACGCAACGACTGCGCCTGCCTCATTTTCAGCAATAACAACAGGTGCTTCAACGTTAATCTCCAAACCGATTTTCGTGCCCCGCTGTTCCCTGAAAAAGGCACATAATGCAGGATAATCCAACCGGTAACCGGTGACGGTTACCATCGAAAATGCCGGACTAAAACGCGCCAGGAGTTCGGTTCCTGCCTGCTGATGTGCAGCGGGATCGGAAAACCAGCACTGGATCAATACATGTGCATCAAACACTTCTTTAACAAAACGATTCATCGCATTTCCTTTTGTTTTTGCTATTAAGACAGTTCAAGGTGACATGATTTAGGGTTTACCAAATTGAAATATATGCATTTATTTCAAACCACGTCCACATATTGACCATTTCGAGATTTAACGACAAAAAAGCCCCGCATTTAACTGTGCGGGGC
>NZ_JAFMOS010000365.1 GCF_019049755.1 Rahnella perminowiae | reverse complement strand
ATAGTCTATTCCACCTTCGACTAACTCTATAACACCCATTAACAATAGAGCGTGATAAATATAAGGAACATCGGCTTTACTGACTCTAAACATCCTCTGTAACTCATACTCTGAAATACGCTTAATCTGAGACACATAAACACAGATCTCAGGTAACTTAGGATGAAACATTCGTTGGTATTGTTTATAATCGAATTGACAATCAGTAGCAGACATACAGTTTCCTATTGATAATAATGGATTCGGAATCCTTATCTATTAAGCACTAAAATACCAAAAGTTTACTTAACTACAACTTAATTATTTTTAGCGCGTTTAGAATCTGAATCATTCATTACTTCAAGCAAATCAGCACTTAGTTCAGCAATCCAACCCATAGCAATCTCCTTATCTTCCTGGCCACAGTCCCCTGTAGATACCAAACGAGACATCAACGCCATCCGCTGCACCGCGAGCGTCTCAAAAAATAAATCTCGCATTCCTCAACCTCCCTAACAAAAAAACTGTATGAATACACAGTATCTCAAAATATTGCAGAATAAAAGCAAACTGAGCGTGCATTTGCGAGTTTTTACCTTGCATTAAATGCCTAACACCTCAAACGCCCGGTTAGCGGCATCACTCTGATCGGCCAGCAAAACATGACCATCAGCGCACACCCAGCACACGCCAGGTGAATCGAATGACTCATTTTCAGGCGTGATAACCTCCCCACACTCCTTGCAATATGCTTTCCGTCGTCTGATCACCAGCCGGTTACCCACTAATTGCATTTCGGTTTCCCGATCCAGCGGTACGATATTGCCCCTGGCCAGCGCTTTGGCCATCTGGCCAGCATCCTGGGACTGAATACCGATGCCTTTTTTCAACTCGGTGATCGTACTTTGAGTACAGTTATTGACAGAACTCCAAGGGGCGGCGATGCCGCCAGAAAAAGCAGCCTCCGCTGCGCTGTCGGCCAACTTCGGAACAATCGCCCACTTAACCAGGCGCGTTAATACCTCTGATTCCTGACCCGATAACGGCGAATAAACCCCCTGAATACGCTGAACAGCTTCCCCGTATTCATTGCCGCATTCAGTGATTTCATACATCAGGCGCACAACCAGATCACGACGCGCCACCAACGCCCCGCCCTGTGCCTGAGTATAGGATGCCCAGCACCCCACATCCGCCGCAGCCAGCACCGCATCCATAGATTTGTTTTCCAGGGTGATATCACGCATACGGCGCAGCTCACGCCAGACCGTTACCGGCGCGCCACCGATTTGCTGAAACTGACGGATCCGCCAGCGGCTTGCCCAGGCAGATACCGCCTTGGACATGTCTTTCAGGTTTTCGCCGGTTTCTTCATCCGTTTCACCATCCAGGGCGTAACCGTCGATATTTTTAGAAATGTATTTAGCGATATAGCCCGTAGCACTGCCCTTTTCTTCATCGATAGGCTCAACGTGAAAACGCGCCTTAAGCGCGTGTGCGGATTGCAGTTCTTCGGAATCTTCGCGGCGGGCGTAATAACAGAGAATATCCCGCACCTCGGCCACGTCTGACGGCCGCATGAACAGCAGCATGTGCCAGTGCGGCGTCCCGTCGTGATGCGGTTCGACTACGCGAAAACCAAAGACGTGGATCCCGGCGCGGGAAAACGCAGCGCGGGCTTTTGCCCATACGCCGCAAAGGTATTTTTGCGTTTGCTGCGGGCTGGCCGCGTTCCACTGAGACACAAACCCGCCTTTGCTGTGCACGGCGTGATATTTTGACGGCGCGGTGATCGTGTAAAACTCTCCGGCCATCCCCATTTCAGTGGCCAAATCTTCAAACCCGCGCATACGAACCATCAGTTCGCAGCGACGTTTTGCCGGGTTAGCGTTGCTGCCGTCCACCATGTCAGCCAGGGAAAGACGTTCCCCCGTCTCCTGATTTTGAAGATCACACGATTTAAAAAACTCCCGGTTACGTTTCTTTTGCTCCACCCATTCCCCTTGCGTGGAACGGCTGACGTAAGCCGATGCCGCCTTTTGAACTTGGCCAACGGCAATGGCCATATGCTCACGCTGCAGATCACGGCGGCGCTTCAACTTAGTACGCCACCACTCCGGTGCCACCATGCGCAATAAACCGGATTCCGCGGTGCGGGTTGTGAAAGTGCGACCTGAAAGAAATTGCTGCCAGTATGGCGGCGTGATACCGGCCATTTTGGCCAACTTGCCCAGGTGCTCAAAGGTGGCAAAAGTGCGGCGCGTCATTTCTTTCTGATCAGCAGCTGCGCCGTCAAAAGCCAGATCAATAAAATCGGTAAATGACTCAGACATAAAATCAGCGACGCGGTGCGCAAGATTACGCACTTCATCACGCCCAAAGGTAGGGAGTTTTTCAAGGTCAGCCAGGAACGGGAAAGGGATCACCCCCGCAGCCTGGTGTTTTGTCGTGTACTGTTCGCAGACATTGCGTAGACGTGGCAATACGCTCTTACCCACCGTAGTGCGTAAAAACGTATTGGCACGGCGGCGGCCGTTATGGCCACCCTCCAATAATTTGCTATATCGATCGCCAAAATAGCGTGCCAAGAAATCCGGCATTTCGCCAAGATACTCCGCACGCCAATCATGATCGGCTTTATTCAGGTGCCATAACTGCCGCTCGGTCAGGCTGATTTCATCAGGTGCGCCAGGGGCAAATTGCTCTTGCTGCCACTGGCGGGTTTCATGATGCTGGCCGTTAACAAAAGATGCCATTCAGCAATCCCACGCCACGGTTGCAATCACCTCCTGGGCAGTTTTGATGCTGCCGGCCGCCGCTCCTATACTGCGCGGCGCGGTGATTTTATTGATGGAAAAATCTTTATAGAGATAACGCACCATATCTGTATCACTGTTAGAAATGACCACCGGCACGCCACGGCCAGCCAAACGGCGTGCACTCCTGGCTAACCGGCCGTGTTCTTCATGCCCGAATCCAACAGAGTGATAAGCGGTAAAATTGGCTGTTTCTGTGAGGTACGGCGGATCACAATAAACCACGTCCCCAGCTTGCACGGCTTTCAATGCCTCGCTGTAGTTCCCACAAAGGAACGTAGCCAGCTTGGCTTTTTCAGCGAATGCCAGGATTTCAACTTTTGGAAAGTACGGCTTTTTGTATTTGCCGTAAGGAACGTTGAATTCGCCATTTTTGTTGTACCGGCATAACCCGTTAAAACAATGGCGGTTTAGGTAGAGAAAAAGCGGGGCGCGGTCTTTATCACCGGCCGGTTTGGAGTTGAACGCAAAGCGTAAACGGTAATATTCCGCCTCAGTGTTTCCCGTTGCAAACAGCGCCTCAGCCGTCTGGATGAACGCGGCCGGTTGTTCTGCAATCAGCTTGTACATATCGATCAGATCGCGGTTTGCATCAGCCACTAAATAAGCCGGGTAATCCGTATTCATCATCACCGCGCAGGATCCTGCAAACGGCTCAATAAGCCGCTCTCCAGCGGGTAAATACACCTTTAGCTTTTCGATAATGCGGACTTTTGAACCAGCCCATTTCAAGACAGTTTTCACAAAGCACCGCCCTGGCCAGCGCGGGCAAACTGTTCTGATTCCTGGCGTAACAGTTCAACGATTTCAGCAGCACTGAACCCTTCATTCACAATATGAGACGCCAGCCGATCCAGGCGGCCGGAATATTTCATAGCTGCATCCACCATTGTTTCTTCGCGGGCGTTCTTCAACATGCTGGCCAGGCGTTCAGAGTCCTGATAAGCCGGTGATGACTGGTCAAAATCTCGCAGCACTGGCGCGCGTTTCGGGCGATCATTTCGGGATAGATTCATGGAACAACTCCAAATTTTGGCAGCAAGAAACCCCGGCAACCTGACGGAAGCCGTGGGCATTCGAAAGATTTAATTAATGAAAACTAAGCGGGGAAATCGTTGTTTCGTATTTTTTAGGAAGCGGCGCAAGCGGTGACAGGTTAAGCGCCCCCATGCCGTGCAATTCCTTGGTCGTAACAAACCAGGTGCTGATCAGCGCATGAGCATGACCTTGCCCCAAAGAACCGGCCAAAAAATACAGGGCGCGAATGCTGGCCATTGTTTCGACTTGTTCGACCAACGTTTCAGACTCACGGTAGGCGCGAACCCAAAACGCAGCATTAGCCGCAAACCATTGGTGCGGGTTATCAAGGTGAACCGTGTCATTGAACATGAAAGGCGTCAGCGCAACGCGGCCTTTTGACACGTTGCATTTACTCAGGAATAAACGGCTGTAATTGAACTTAACGCCAAAAGCTGCGAATGATTCGATCAAACCAATTTCGTCTACGGTGATAATTTTCATACTTCCCTCAGTGCATCGGATTTGAAATTTTTTGTTCGTCAGCTCGACGGCTAACACTGCAAACAACAACGCCTTTGAAATCCTCCGGCGTCAGCAAACGGGTTTGTTGCTGCATTTTTCTGACCTTCAAAACGCCCTGCCACAGCGCGATTTTTTCCGCCTCGGTCAAATCGTTCCAGGCACATTTCACATGGCGGCTTTTCAACTGGGAGAGGAAACAGAGATCGCGGCGTTCATCTTCTGGAAGATTTTCCCAATAATTTTTCACCCGGTTTTCCGTGCCTGAAATCATCTTTCGGGCTTCACTAATCCATTTCGGCAATTGCTGTTCCATGCTTACCCCCTTAATCCCATCAGGCGGAACCACCAAGGGCGGCGCCTAATCATCACCATCGGGTGACGGCAACCACTTAGAAACGCCACTTTGCTTGCGGCCGGTTGCCAGCGCTGACCATTTGGCAGTTCAAGCCAACCGTGGCCATAGCTTTGCAGTTGAGCCGTTGGCGATTGTTGCTTTAGTAGTTGTGCGAAAACTTTCATCGAATAGTCTCAGTTCAGGCCAGGCATGACGCCGCATGAACTGATTACGTCCATTGCGGATGCCAGCACAGGCGTTGTGTGAAAACGCGACTCAACAGACACAACGAGCAAGGACAGATCGCGGATCGCCTGGTTGGCTCGGTCTAAAATGGCGTTTCTACGTGATTGCGTCATAGGCGCAGGGGAAATGGCTTCACCGGCAATAACGCCGATTGCGGCCGTGGCACTTAAGGTGTGCATTGATAAATTATCTGGCTTCGCTTCATTCACCGGCACTGCAGGTAAACATTTCAGCTGTGCCAGCAAACCATCCAGAACCGCCGAATCATCTGTGATATCCGTCAGTAATATCAGTTCGTTTACTGTTAACCGGTGGGGCTGCTCTGGATTCAGTTTGTTGCGTAACACTTGGGCAGAAATGCCGATAACCGCCGCCAACTCAGTAAGGTTGTGAGCCAAAGAGAAACGGCGGCAAGCGGTGTCCAAATGCGGATGTATCGAAGTTTGGTAATCAAACATGGCTATGACCTCAACGATATTGCAATATCGAACTAAGCAACCGAAAGGTCACATTCTGATAACGCATCTACTGTTAGAGCGGCGATATTAATCATCACTTTTTCGCGCTTCATGTCTTTGCGCAAGCGGTGACGTGGTAAACGTCCATCAGCTAGCATGTCGTTGATCGTATCCTCTGCTAAACCAGTGAGTTCGCTATAGCGTTCAATTGTGACGTGCGGGGTGATCAGAGTGATTGAAATGTTAGGTCTCATGGGGCAACATCTCCTTTTGGCTTGTGGCGAGCCGTAATTAATAGTGATTACAAGTGAAGTTTCCCAAATCGAACTTCATGGCGGACATTAAGATCGCTTTGGGAATCTGTCAATTGATTTTTGTTCTCTGGAGCGAACTTGATGGATTTTAAAACAGGCGGGCAGCAAGTAATTTTGAGACTTGTTGAGGCTTATGGATTCTCAACACGCCAGATGTTGTGTGATCATCTAGGTGTATCAAAAAGTACCCTTGCGACAAGATTCATGAGAGATATCTTTCCAGCAGAGTGGGTAATTCAATGTGCATTAGAAACTAACGTTTCTCTCGAATGGCTGTGTACTGGCGAAGGAAATAGTAACCGCAATAACGTTCAAGATATTGTCCGAATTCCGACCAGTAAAATTTCAGATGGTAAACTTATCGATAGCAGTTTCTTTTTTTATGATAAAGCGATGCTTTCTACATCAATTAGAAAACCGCACATTTACATATCAGATTCTTCATATTTTATAGCGGAAAAAAATTATACTGAAGTAGTCGATGGTCAATGGGTAATAAATATTGATGGCATGGTCACTCTAAAAAC
>NZ_JAFMOS010000366.1 GCF_019049755.1 Rahnella perminowiae | reverse complement strand
TTTACCGCTGCTGGAAGACCAGAACCCAGTACGATGAAGCAAAGTATTTGCTGGCTCTCGAAGCGCGACACTCGCCCTTACTGAAGCCATAAAAAGCTTGTCGAATGTCTCAGGGCGTGAAGCGGACATTGTAACTTTCACAAGCTGATCCTGATATAGGATGGCTGTCACTTGGCGGGTATTGTGTAAGCCGTCATAGCATATGCATAATAACTTTCTTCAGCGACTAACGGTTCATCATAAAATCGATATTATCGCAGAGGACAGGCGTTTCTGGCCACATTGTGGCTACAGGGGAAAATGAAAATGAGATTTATGACACTGTTTACATTGCTTTTCGCTCTTCCGCTCCATGCCGAAGACCATGATTATGGTCCGCCCATCTCTATATGCCTGAACAAACATACTATTCCATATATCAACACGACGATTCCTGCTGAGAATATTGTTAATGATGCTTATAAGGCGTGCGAGGATATCGTTAATGAATGGAATAATGAGCGTGCATCCTTGCCCAAGGAAATGGTAATCAAGCAGAATAATGAATTGAGAGAGATGTATGTCAGGATGATTGATATCCGCAGGAAAGCAGATGCTAACAAAAGATGAAAGCTTTGTTTTACTTCATTCTGTAAGTTGTAGTGATGTTATGGACGCCCCTCCCTGAAGTAGCCAGTGCCATACTCTATTGACTGCAATTAATTCAGGAGTGATATCACATGAACACAATCAGAGTTGTTGGTATCGACATTGCCAAATCTGTTTTTCAGGTATGCGTCTGGATGGTTGATGGTTCAATTGCATATAACAAGAAGATCTCCCGTTCAAAATTGCTGGATTGCGTTCGACACTTCGAGCCCGGAACGCTTATCGCGATGGAGGCATGCTCTACTTCGCACTTCTGGGGCAGAACCTTCAGAACGATGGGATACAACGTCAGACTGATACCTGCCCAGCACGTTAAAGCCTTTGTCAGAAGCCAGAAAAACGATGCTAATGATGCGCTGGCGATTTGTGAAACAGCACTCCGCCCTGGCATCCACTTTGTTCCGGTCAAAACTGCTGAGCAGCAGGATATCAAAGCGCTGCGAAATACCCGTCAGCTCATGGTTGAGCAAAGAACGGCGCTGGCTAACCAGCTTCGTTCTCTGCTCGCTGAATATGGTCTCATTATCCCTGTCGGGATACAGTGCCTCCAGCAGCACCTGCCTGAACTGATGGAAGACGCGTCGAATGAGTTAACGTTCACTGTCCGCCGTTTACTTTCTACATTGCGGGAAGACATGCAGGCGCTGAATGAACGCGTCACCGGACTGGATAAGGAAATTGCTGCATTGTCTTCACAACAAGCTGCCTATCGCCAGTTGTTAACTATTCCGGGAGTCGGCCCGCTCATCGCGGCAGCGTTTATCAGTGAAGTGGATGCAGGGCAATTTTCCAACGGCAGAGAGTTATCCGCCTGGTGTGGCCTGGTTCCCCGGCAGCACAGTTCGGGAGGCAAGCAACGATTATCCTCCGTGACAAAAAATGGCAATCGTAGTCTCAGAACATTAATCATCCATGGAGCACGGTCTGTAATGCGCTGTATGAAAAAGCGCGATGACAGTCTGGGCCTTTGGCTGCAAAGGCTTGAAGCTCGTCGGGGGTTCCTGAAAACCACGGTTGCACTGGCGAATAAACTGACGAGAATTATCTGGCGTGTGCTGACAGATGGGGTTGATTTTAATATGCAGAAGGCCGTTGCGATGAATTAGCTAAAAACAGCAATTTACAGAAACTTATTTAACTGAGTTTGCAGGCACTGATGAGAAAACGGCTACCGTCCCTGTAACAGCCTGAAGTTGACCTGGGTAATCATATACCGGTGTAGTGATAAGGAAACAGGGCTCGGATAACATCATGGCGCGGGTAAATTAACCCACTAACGACGCCGGATATATGGTCGCAAACCGTATCGAACCAGTACTTGTAACACCCGGGGCGTCCATATATGGTCAACAAAAACTGGCCACGGCTTTAGAGTTTTTCCAAAACAATCTTTCTGATTCATTCGGCGTCAAACCACCATTATATTGATGAGGTCTGAGCTGGCTGTAATATCCTGTGATGTAATTCGTTATTGCCGTGCTGGCTTGGCTAAAATTAGCGTAGCCATTATCCGGTACCCACTCTGTTTTCAGACTTCTGAAGAACCGTTCCATTGGGCTGTTATCCCAGCAATTTCCCCGGCGACTCAGACTTTGCTTTATCTGATATCTCCACAGTAACTGCCTGAAATTCCTGCTGGTATAGTGACTGCCTTGATCCGAGTGATACAGTAAATTAGCCGGTTTTCCCGGTGCTTCCCAGGCCATCGACAGGGCTTTACCTGTCAGTGCTGAATCAGGGAAAAATGACATCGCCCAGCCAACCGGTTTACGGGAAAACAAATCGAGTACTACAGCCAGATAAGCCCAGCGTTTTCCCGTCCAGATATAAGTCACATCACCGCACCAGGCCTGATTAGGCTCGGTAACAGCAAACTGGCGATCCAGATAATTAGGGATCTCAATGTGTTCCTTAGACGCCTTCTTATAACGATGGCCAGGTTGCTGACAGCTGATAATATTGAGCGCTTTCATTAGCTTTGTTGCCCGCCAGCGGCTCAGTTTTATACCTTTGGTGGTGACCATCGCGGCAATGCTTCGCGCTCCTGCTGAGCCGTTACTTTCGCGATAAACTTCACGCACAAGGCTCAGTAATGCCACTCTCGTGGCGTCAGGCTTCCTGGGCTGCCGCCAGTATTTATAACAGCTGCGATGAACCCCAAACACGTTGCACACAACGGCAACAGGAAACCGCGCCCTGAGTTTCTCAACTAATGAGAATTGTTCAGGGAGTCTGACATCAAGAGCGCGGTAGCCTTTTTTAATATATCCCTTTCCATTTCAACGCGTTGAAGTCTTTTCTTTAGCTCGCGTATTTCAATCTGCTCAGGTGTCATGGGTGAAGCAGTGGGTGATTTTCCCGCTCGCTCTTCTTTCAGTTGTCGAACCCATTTGTCCATTGTGGATTTGCCGACGTTCATTGCCGTAGCAGCGGCGGCAACGGTGTAATGCTGATCGAGTACAAGCTGGGCAGCTTCGAGGCGAAACTCGGGGCTAAAATTGCGTCTGTTACGTCCGGTCATAATGTCACCTGTTTTTACTGTGAGGTGATGATATCACCTCTATTCAGGTGGCCAAATTCAGTGTGCCACTACATTGGCACTGACCAAACCAACGAAGATTCAGTGCAAGCATATGATAAGCAACAAACATGTAAATCTAGGGAGTAAATCAACATTCTTGAAGATTCTAAGAGTATTTTATATATCAATAGGCTATATACTTAAAATTGCTAGTAGATGGGAAGAGTCTCCGTGCTGAGAATTTCCCGATTGATGCGAATCTAAAGTGATAAGGGATCTCATGGCAGTAGCTCCTCAAGTTTTTCCACACACAGCTATTTCTACGTGGAGTGGATTTGTCTATCAGGGCAAGCTGGCGCTGTACCATTGTTTGAAGATGATGTCCTCAGATTATGAAGCGAACCGGGATTTGAAACTACAATTAGAAAGTCAGGATGATTTCGCAATTTTTCGTCACCAGCAATGCCTGTCAATGCATCAGGTCAAAGCGTACAAGGACACGCGATTTTCTGCCTACAACGTTGGCATCACGACCCAACGGGATAATGCGAGACAACGGGGAGTGCCACTCGCTTATTTTCATGTTGCACGCGCAGTAACGAATATCCCGGCAACATTTGAGGCTGACTATGGACCAGTGAGATTTTATACTTATCCCATTCCTCCTGATGTTGCCGGGAATATCACACAATTGTTTTGCCCGCTGAATCAAGTGGACATATTTATTCGGAATGAACTCTCCAGCCTGCTTACTAATGTTGCACGGCAACCCGCTTGGAAAAATTCAATTGTCGCGAGTATTCAGAATACGCTTGAAGCAATAGTGAATTCGAAGGTCGTTATGACCCATAGCAAAATACACAGTTCCACATGTCATCAGGCCGTAATAGCTGCCAGCGAATTCATCGACTTTTCAGAACTGTATGGTGTAATCGAAGCAGATGATTATGCTCAGTTTGAGAATGAGGTATTCTTCCTTAGTCGTCTGCAGATTGATATCGGTACATACTACCAAGAGTTTTGTGAACGCCAGGACGGCCTCTCCCAAGCAACATGCCAAAAGCTGGATGACTATCTGGCTGCTATTACTGCGCTGAAGGTTGAGGGAATGAAGTCATTCCTGCGAGCAACTATGCCGCATAAAAAGGGACGTTTTAAAACACTTAGTGAATTTAAGGACCAATCACTTGATCGTGATGCAATGCGACTTGGGATGTTTATGATTTTCTGGAAACTAGTTCAGGCTGCACGTAATGATGGTTCTGATGTCGCATTCTCGTGGCTAGATGACGGGCTTTTCTACTATCCAACAGGTATCCACCACGCTGCAGAGCATCAGGAAAGTATCTGTTACGACATCATGCAACAAGCACTCAGTGAAGACGTGGAATGTTTGTTCGAGTGCGGTGCACTCATCACTAGCGCTATAGACAGGCCATCAATCTCGAATGTCATGGTTGGTATCGATGCCACAGAAGGTGTAGACACCGCTGAACATGAGTTACTGAGAGAAAATCGCATCGGGAATTATAAGAAGATAGCGATGGTATCTTTAAACAATGTACCTGAGAGTCTAAAAGATGCATAACCTAATTGAGCAATTATTGGCGTCAGAAGGAATGGCGCGTAAGACCTCCACTGACTTGGCATTATACGAATACAGTACTCCTGGAAAGACAAATTATTGGCTGGTAATTCATGACGAACCAATAATTACTCCTAAAATCCAAGCTGGATGGTTAAGTAAATGTAAAAATGCCACAGCCGATCCTGCTCTTGAGAAAAATATTAACTTATTGATTGTCTGGAATACTGACAGCAGCAGTGTGCTCGCCAATAAACGAGTTCATCATATAGAAGAAGACAGCTACTTCTTTAAAAAGCACGTGCTTCCTTACACCACCGAAGAACTGGAATCACTACGTCAACAGATTGCCACTCAAGGCTTTACAACTGTTTTTCGTGAATCAATTACCGCACCTAGCACATTTACTGAATATAAATCACACTACCTAGAAGGAGGCTGGCAAAGCTTATTATACAGGCTTGCAATTAAGCTTCCTTTTATCGCAGTTAATAGTTCGGATAATTCCGATCTAGCCAGCCTCGAGCGAAATATTCAGGAAAAAATCCAGCGTACAGCTAATTCTGGTGTATTGGTTGCAACAGATTCGGCTATTGACTCTCTAGCAAATCAGATCGCATCGCCGAATGTGATGCCAGAAGATTTATTGACCTTCATGGATGAGAAATTGTCTGAGGCAGGCTATGAAATTGATCGTTAAGCGTCTAGAAGTACGTAATTTCAAGGTTTTTGAAAAGATTGAGTTAACCCTCGAAAGTGATCATCTCGTCGTTCTTGATGGCCCCAACGGTTTCGGAAAATCATCATTTTTTGATGCACTGGAACTCCTGCTGACAGGAAAAATCCGTCGCTATATTGAGCTTGAAGAGCTGACAGTAGATCGACGTAGCCTGAAACCAGGCTGCCCCTGGCTGTTCAAACAAGCAAGGGAAAATGACTGGCTTTCAATTCGTGCAGAGATTGTAGTTAATGAGCAGAGCCGTTTCCTTGAGAGAGCAGCGAGTAAAGCTGTACTGGACGAGCATAGTGGTGTAACTGATTTAAGGCTTCCTCTTTATGAACTGGTAGACTTCGGAGCGGAGCGGGATGAGGCCATTTCACAGGAAGAAACTTATCTTTCTGCGTTACTTGGTGATCAGTATCAGCGCGATTTTGAATTATTCCATTATGTCGAGCAGGAAGAAAATACCCGGTTGTTAAAAAAAAAGGAAAAAGACAGACAGGGCCAGATTGCGCACCTTTTCGATATTGGCGATATTCAGGACAAAATTAATAACATTACCCAAGCTTCGGCCAAAATCGGAAATTTGTGTAACCCACAGAAAAAAGCTGACCTGAAACAACTTAAGGATAATTGGGAAACCGCTAGGCAGCAGGTGTTACCAGCAGGTAGTTCTGTCGCATACGAAAGAATGATAGCGGTCACAGATCAGCCATGGGATCGTGATGTTTTACAGTTTGATGTACAGC
>NZ_JAFMOS010000367.1 GCF_019049755.1 Rahnella perminowiae | reverse complement strand
TAAAAAAACACCGCCATCCGGCGGTGTTTTTTTATTCGAACGGCGGTCGTTCAAACGGCGGAAAACTTATTTGTTTTTAGCACGTTCGAAAGAAGTCACGATTTCAGCTTTTGCCGCAGCAGCATCAGCCCAGCCGTCAACTTTGACCCATTTGCCTTTTTCCAGCGCTTTATATTGCTCGAAGAAGTGGGTGATCTGCCCGCGCAGCAGTTCTGGCAGGTCGTTCACATCTTTGATGTGATCATATTCTTTGCTCAGTTTGGTGTGCGGAACGGCAACCAGTTTCGCATCTTCACCGGCTTCGTCGGTCATTTTCAGCATACCGACAGGGCGGCAACGGATCACAGAACCAGGTTGCAGCGGGTATGGAGTGGGCACCAGAACGTCAACCGGGTCGCCATCCAGAGACAGCGTGTGGTTGATGTAACCGTAGTTGCACGGATAGAACATCGCAGTAGACATGAAACGGTCTACAAACAGTGCGCCGGTATCTTTGTCTACTTCGTACTTGATTGGGTCTGCGTTTGCAGGAATTTCGATCACTACGTAGATATCTTCTGGCAGTTCTTTGCCTGCCGGCACATTCAGTAAGCTCATTGTTGGTTTCCTTCGTTGAACCAGGAATAGAGTGCTGCACATTATAGCCAACTCTCCCGCGATTTCCCGCCCTTTTCGTCGAATCGTGTGCGTGCATTTCCCGGCATGACCTGCTGTTCAACCTCGGCTAAATCTTCCGTATTGGCAGTAAAATTTCCTTATCTGCCACTTTTCCGCGTAACTGCCTGTATTTGCTTTTCTTATCAAGATATTCAGGCGATTGCCGATAACAATATTCAAACAAAAAATCAGGATTAACCTGATCCCTACCCATCTGAAGTATCTCCTTTTCACCTGAATGGCTGGATAACACCGTATGTTGAATAAGTTGAGCGTAAAAGCCGGTCTGATTGGCCTGCTGGTATTTATGACGTTGATTCTTTTGCTGGTGAGCGTACTGGGTGCAAATGCCATCCGGCAAAGTGCGGTTTCTCTGCAACAAATTAATCAGCTTCAGGGCGATGAACTCGGTTCACTGGCCGACAGCTACAGTTTCTCGCTGCGCACGCGTGTCGCCAGCGGCGTGGCGGTGCGACAGCTGGAAATTGGCATGATGGATGATGCGAAAAATACAGCGGACCGCATTGGCGGTTATATTAAGCAAGCCGATACCGATCTGGCGAAATTTGTCAGCATCCAGGATGATACTCAGCAAGGCAGAGATTTATCCGACGCGGTGAAGAAAACCTACGATGCCTATAAAGCTCACGGTTTAATGCCGTTACTGGCCGCAATTCAGGCGCAAAGTGCAGACGGTTATTACGATGTGCTGGAAAACAAAATCACGCCTTACAGCAATGCTTATGATAAAGCGCTGGCGGATTTCCGTGCCTACGCCGTCGATAACACCAATAAGCGCATCGAACAGGCTCGCGCCAATGCGCGTATCCAGCTGACAATCATTGCTATTAGCTTCATCATTACGCTGATTATCGCCGTGCTGGCGTGGTTCGCGTTGCAAAAAATCATTATGCACCCGCTGAGATTCTCCATCGCGCAGCTGGAATACATCGCCCAAGGCGATCTGACCCATGAAATCGATGATTCCCGTAATAACGAAATGGGGCGTCTGCTGAAAGCGATGAAGCAAATGCAGGATTCGCTGGCGCTTTCTGTTGGACGCGTACGCGATGCCGGGAATCAGATAGATGTCGGTTCCCGCGAACTGGCTGCCGGTAACGTCCATCTGGCGCAGCGTACCGAAGAATCCGCCGCATCGCTGGAGGAAACTGCCGCGAGCATGGAGCAACTGACCTCAACCGTTCGCATGAATGCCGCGAACTCTGACCAGGCCAATCAGCTGGCGCAAAGCGTGTCAGTGATTGCCAATAAAGGCAGCGAAGTCGTCCATCAGGTCATGGATAAAATGCAGGGCATTACGGAGAGCTCAAAACGTATCGGCGACATTATTACGGTCATTGACGGCATTGCCTTCCAGACCAATATTCTGGCACTGAATGCAGCAGTCGAAGCTGCGCGGGCAGGCGAGCAGGGGCGTGGTTTTGCGGTGGTGGCAGGTGAAGTGCGAAGCCTGGCGCAGCGAAGTGCGCAATCAGCTAAAGAGATTAAAGAGCTGATCGTGGATTCGGAAAACCGGGTTTCTGAAGGTTCGGACATGGTGAAATCGGCCGCAGATACCATGTTGGAAATCTCCAGCGAAGTGACGCGTGTGACCAGCCTGATGCGTGAGATTACTATCGCGACGACAGAACAAACGCACGGCATCGAACAGGTGAACGTGGCGATTACGCAGATGGATCAGGTGGCGCAGCAAAATGCCGCGCTGGTGGAACAGGCAACAGCGGCCACGCGTTCGCTGGAAGAGCAGGCGCAGTTACTGGCAAAAAGCATGGCGGTATTTAAACTCAATCGTGCCGATCAGTTCTGAAAATAGAAATCCTGAGCGGTAAACAATAAAAAAGGTGGCTCAGAAAGCCACCTTTTTACGTTTGGGTCAATGCTAAGCTACACCGGTATCACATTCATTCTTTGATGATTTTTGATGCGTATTTCGGTTATTCATCAGGGAACTGGGCGATAAAGCGTTCCGCGTCTTCCACCATTGAACAGTTGCCTACAAAGAAGGGTGCACGTTCATGCAGTTTCTGCGGGATGATATCCAGGATACGGTTTTTACCGTCACTGGCTTTACCGCCTGCCTGCTCAGCCAGAAAAGCCATCGGGTTGCATTCATACAGCAGACGCAGTTTTCCGTTCGGATGACTGGCCGTGCTTGGATAAATATAAATGCCACCTTTCAGCAGGTTGCGGTGGAAATCTGCCACCAGCGAGCCGATATAGCGTGAGGTGTAAGGGCGTTGCGTCGCTTCATCCTGTTCCTGGCAATACTTGATATATTTTTTAACGCCAAGCGGGAATTTGATGTAGTTACCTTCGTTGATCGAGTACATATTGCCCTTTTCAGGGAAACAGACTTTTTCGTGAGAGAGGCAGAAAACACCAAGTGAAGGATCGTAGGTAAAGGCATGTACGCCCGCGCCGGTGGTGTAAACGAGCATGGTGGAAGAACCATACACCACATAACCTGCGGCGACCTGGCGGTTCCCCGGTTGCAGGAAGTCAGCTTCCGTTACCGGCTGGCCCAGCGGGGTAGTCCGGCGGTAAATCGAGAAAATTGTCCCGACAGAGACGTTAACGTCAATGTTTGAAGAACCATCCAGCGGATCCATCAAAATGACGTATTTTGCATTTTCTGCCCGTTCGCCTTCGAAAATGACAATCTCATCTTCTTCTTCTGACGCGATACCGGCAATTTCACCACGCGCCTTCATAGCGGCTTTTAATTTTTCATTTGCGTACAGATCAAGTTTCATCTGCACTTCACCCTGCACATTCTCGGCACCACTGGTACCCAGAATGTCGACCAGACCCGCTTTGTTGATATCACGGTGAATGATTTTAGCGCCAAGTTTTATTGCTGAAAGTAACGCTGTCAGTTCACCAGTTGCATGTGGAAAATCTTGCTGCTTCTCAACAATAAATTCGCCTAACGTTTTCATGACACTTTCCCTGAATCGAGGATAGATAACGGTACGTTAATAAAAATTTCACAAGAACGTGAGCAGTTTAGCCCAAATATATGGACGAATCATAGGCAAATCCATTTCTTCTGGAGGATTCTGAGCGTTAGAATAGCGGCTGACTTAAAGGCATTAATGGAAAATATATGCGCATTCATATTCTTGGGATTTGCGGCACGTTTATGGGCGGGCTGGCGATGCTGGCACGTGCACAGGGGCATCAGGTAACCGGTTCGGACGATAACGTTTATCCACCGATGAGTACGCTGCTGGAAAATCAGGGGATCGACCTGATCCAGGGGTACGATCCTGCCCAGTTAGATCCTCAGCCTGATCTGGTGATCATCGGCAACGCGATGACGCGCGGTAATCCTTGCGTCGAAGCCGTGCTGGAGCAGGGGATCCCTTATGTCTCGGGCCCGCAATGGTTACATGATCATGTCCTGCCAGAGCGCTGGGTCATTGCTGTTGCGGGGACGCACGGTAAAACCACCACTGCCGGCATGGTCACGTGGATCCTGGAGGCTTGTGGTTATGAACCCGGGTATGTCATCGGCGGCGTTCCGGGCAATTTTGAGGTGTCCGCGCGTCTGGGCAACAGCCCGTTTATGGTGCTGGAAGCCGACGAATATGACTGTGCGTTCTTCGATAAACGTTCCAAATTCGTTCATTACAGCCCGCGTACGCTGATCCTCAACAACCTTGAGTTCGATCACGCTGACATCTTTGATGATCTGAAAGCGATTCAGAAACAGTTCCACCATCTTGTACGTCTGGTGCCAGGCAAGGGGAAAATCATTCTGCCTGAGCACGACACGCCGCTGAAACAAGTGATGGCAATGGGGTGCTGGAGTGAGCAGGAATTTGTCGGTGATGCCGAAAATTGTGTATGGGATGCGAAAAAACTGACGCCGGATTCCAGCACTTTCGAGGTTTATCTGCATGGCGAAGCCGTCGGGCAGGTGAACTGGAGTTTGGTTGGCGAGCACAACATGCATAACGGTCTGATGGCGATTGCTGCTGCACGCCATGTGGGTGTGAAGCCGGAAGATGCCTGCAGGGCACTTGGCGATTTCATTAATGCCCGCCGTCGCCTTGAATTGCGCGGCGTAGAAAATAACGTCTGCGTGTACGACGATTTTGCTCACCATCCGACGGCTATACTGGCGACGCTTGCTGCATTGCGCAGCAAAGTCGGCGGAACTGCGCGTATTCTGGCGGTGCTGGAGCCCCGTTCAAATACCATGAAAATGGGCATGAGTAAAAATGAACTGGCACCTTCGCTGGGCCGTGCTGATGAAGTTTTCCTTTTACAGCCACAGCACATTCCCTGGCAGGTGGCCGAAGTGGCTGAACATTGTATTCAGCCAGCTCACTGGAGTGCAGATGTCGATTCTCTGGCGGATATGGTGATTAAGGCCTCGCAGCCTGGCGATCATATTCTGGTCATGAGCAATGGCGGATTTGGTGGCATACATGAAAAGCTGTTGGCGGCACTGGCTGTTAAAGCGAAAACCGTCCCGGAGCAATAATCCTGGCGCATTATGAGAGTTAAGCACAGCAGTCGCTGTGCTTTTTTTATGTCTGTGAGTGGCCGGAGCAAGTCATTCAAGTCATTAACGGGCAAAAAAAAGCCCTCGAAAAGTTGAGGGCCAAAGGGTGTCGTCGGACAGGACGACGAGGGTATCGTTAGCAAGAGAGTCAGGCAGTGGCAGTGTCAACTCTCTTTCCAGCCTCAACAGCGCTCATTATCACTGGTTTGTGGCTGTTGAAACCCGGTAACGCTAATTCAATAAATACTCAAACAGTGGTTTTATCTCAGTGAGAAACTCAGAAATCTTATTGATAGATTTCTGCTGTCGCGTGATAAGCGCCGTTGTTATAAGCCTCGATCACACGGAAAGATTTCGCGCCTTTGCTTTCAGCTTTATCAGACAACTGCTGGCGGATATCCATTGGCACGCCGTTGACGCCACTGACGCTAATCGTGCCCATAGGTCGCAGATTTTCTGCTTGCTGGTTTGTGACAAGCTGCGCGGCAGAGGTAGCAAAAGAAACAGCAGACAACAGGCTAAGTGCGGCAATAGTGGTAATAATTTTCATGATATTTTCCTGAATATACAGACGTTGGTGCTTTTCATCAGAGAGCAACGTCAATTGAGGTTTGGATTTATCAGGGCTGTAATATCGGGTTCAGGAGCACGTAAAGCGTGCGGGAACGTAGATGGTGCAGTGACAAATCCTTCTTAGTGCGCATTGCGCGGGCCCGAGTCATTCAGGCCCCTTCGCTTCTTTTACCTGAACTTATTGGTAAATTTCTGCGGTCGCGTGGTAGTTACCTTCCTCACGAACTTCGATAACCCTGAATGCTTTAGCACCTTTGGTATCGGCTTTATCTGACAGCGCCTGACGGATATCTGATGGGGCGCCGGCTACGCCACTGACGCTGATCATGCCTGTTGGCTGCATTGTTGAAGCTTGTTCTTGCGTAACAGGTTGTGCTGCAAAAACACCAAATGACAATGCAGAGAGAATGCTTAATGTTGCGATAGTAGTTTTAACTTTCATGATTTTGACCTCGTCGATTTTATTATGTTTCTAACAACTGGTGCTTCACACCACGGAAATGAGTATACATCTAGTCACGGCATAAATTAATAGCGGGCTAATAG
>NZ_JAFMOS010000620.1 GCF_019049755.1 Rahnella perminowiae | reverse complement strand
CACATCACCCGCAAAAAGTGATATTAATCAGCACAACCTTGGCGTCGCCGATTTAAAGCTTTTGCGCGTCTTTAAAACCGTGGTGGAAGCCGGTGGCTTTACCGCAGCATGCAACGAACTGAATATTGGACTCGCGGCGATCAGCAAACAAATCTCTGATCTCGAAATCCGTTTTGGCATGAAACTTTGTACCCGGGGGCGCGAAGGATTTTATTTAACCGAACACGGTAAAGTGGCTTATCAGGCATGCCTGGATTTATTTTCATCCATTAATCAGTTTCGCGACAAACTCAATCACGCCCGTCACGAGCTGTTCGGCGAGCTGAACATTGGTATTATCGATAACACCATCACCGACCCGCAATCGCCGGTAATCAGTGCATTAGGCGAGATTTATCGCCAGGCTCCGAAGGTCAGTATACGCCTGCACGCCACCCAGCTGGACGAGATTGAACGCGGGATTATCGACGGACGTTTCACCTGCGGTATTATGCCGGTATATCAGGAAAAACCCGAGTTTGATTATTACTTTCTCTATCACGAAATGGCCTACCTTTATTGCGGAAATAAACACCCGCTGTTCAGTGTTCCTGCCAGTGAAATAAAAGAGTCGCAGATCAAATCATCACAAATGGTGAATCATTTTTATGCTAATCACAGCAAGAAAAATATCTTTTCGGATGTCACTTCCTCACATGCCATTGCGGTACAAGTCGAAGCCGTTACCATGTTACTGATGACGGGGAATTATCTCGGATTTCTGCCGGAACATTATGCCAGTGCCTTTATGGGAGGACAAAAACTTCGCGCACTGATGCCGGATAATATTGAGATTGCTACACCGTTCAGTCTGGTACTGAAAAAAGGTGCACCTTTTAATTCTGTAATGACTTTATTCTCCAATGCACTTAAACAGGCATTAATCCCCGTTCCTGAAGCCAGAGCCAGCTGAAACCCTGTGCGCTATTAGGGCACAATCGCTTTTCCTGCACCCTGAGAGAGCAAAGAAAGTCATGTTGTGGTGCACATTATCACTTTTAATTATAAATTCGTTTACCTTCTTCTCATCAATTATCTAAAAATGTATAACATCAATGCCCTGCATGATTTCCTTCCGCGATTTCAACTGTGGCGTGGTAATTGCTTTATCAGCTTGTCTATACAGGGTTGCACATTAGGATTTTTATTAGCCGTCTTTTTCTCTTCCCACACCAAGCGAGGAAATTATGTCACCTTCTCAGACCCTTACGGGCTTTTTCAAAAACAAACTGGCACTGGCCTGCTGCCTTAGTGCCCTCGGCACATTCAGCCTGAGCGCCTCAGCCGCTGCACCCGAAGCGGGCACCTTCAAAATGGGCATTGAGCCCTGGCTGGGTTACGGCCAGTGGCATGTCGCGCAAAGTCAGGGCATTTTTAAACAGCAGGGGCTGGAAAAGGTCGATATCGTTAACTTCGCCGAAGATAAAGACATCAACGCCGCTTTAGCCAGCGGCCAGATTGACGGTGCAAATATTGCCACACATACCGCAATGGCGATGGTGTCCGCCGGTTTACCCATAAAAGTCGTGCTGTTGCTGGATCAAAGTGAAACCGCTGACGCCCTGCTGGTCGGCAAAGACATCACTACCCTTAAGGATCTGAAAGGCAAACAGATAGCCTTTGAAGAAGGCACGACCAGCGATATTTTACTGCACAGTGCGGTGAATGCCGCCGGTCTGAAATGGAGTGATATCAAACCAGTGCCGATGCCAGCCGATTCAGCGGGCAGCGCGCTGATCGCTAAACGTGTGACTGCCGCCGTGACTTACGAACCCTATATTTCTGCCGCGAAAAAGCAGGACCCGTCACTGAAAATGCTCTACAGCGGCTCTTCCGATCCCGGACTGATTGGCGATGTGCTGGTGGTGCGTGATTCGGTGCTGAAAGAAAAACCGGGGCAAATCGCCGCCCTGATTAAAAGCTGGGACGCCGCCCTGACCCACTATCAGGCCAATACCACGGCGGATCGCGCCATCATCGCCAAAGCGGTTGGCGCAACACCGGCTGATCTGGAAACCGCGTTTGACGGCGTGAAATATTACTCGCTGGCGGAAAACAAACAGGTACTCAGCCATTCCTTCTCCGGCCAGACCTTTGCGCACGTGCTCAAAGCCGCCACGGCCGCCGGGCTTATTCCAAAACCGGTAACGGCTGCGCAAGTGATTGACGCCAGCTTCGTGAACAGCCTGCCATGAGTTCACGTCGTAAACCGCTCAATCTGATGGTGATTGGCCGACTGCCGTCGCGCAAATTGTTCGTCGGCATCGCCGTGGCGCTGTTCGTGGTCCTGTTTCTTGCCTGGGGACTGGCAACCCGCAGCGGCGCGATCCCGCCGATTTTCCTGCCCAAACTGACCGATGTCTGGCTGAAGATGGTCAGTCTGGCGCAGGACGGCACGCTGTGGAGCGACATTAAAAGCAGCCTGTACCGCATCAGTATTGCCTTCGCAATCTCCTCGGTGATGTCGATTGTGATTGGTGTGCTGGCGGGCTGCTACGGCTTCTTCAAAGCGCTGACCGAACCGCTGGTGGATTTCATCCGTTATATGCCGGTGGTGGCGTTTGTACCGCTGACCATTCTGTGGACCGGCACTGACGATGTACAAAAATTCCTGATTATCTGGATCGGCACCTTCTTCCAGCAGGTTCTGATGGTGATTGACGCCGTGAAACGGGTACCCGGCGATTTTGTCGGTTTAGGCCGCACGTTAGGCATGCCGGATCGAAAAATCCTGTTCCGTATCGTGTTACCGGGCGCACTGCCGGGCATCTGGGATGCCCTGCGCATCAGTCTTGGCTGGGCATGGACGTGGCTGGTGCTGGCCGAACTGGTGGCATCCACTTCGGGCCTCGGTTACCGCATCGTGGTGTCGCAACGTTTCTTCCAGACTGACACCATCATCGGTTACATCCTGCTGCTGGGTATTCTGGGTTTAATCAGCGATCAGATCATGCGTGCACTGGAGCGCGTACTGTTCCGCTACAACAAGAGGCGTGCCTGATGTCGGTGTTAACCATTTCCCATCTGCACAAAAGTTTTCAGGTTGGCAGGCAAACGCGCGAGGTATTGCACGACATCAGCCTGACGCTGGCAGACAACGAATTTGTTTCGGTGGTCGGTACGTCCGGCTGCGGTAAAAGTACGTTGTTGTCAATTGCGGCCGGGCTTGAAGATTACGACAGCGGCGACGTTCAGGTGGACGGCAAAACCATTCGCGGCGCGGGCATTGACCGTGGCGTGGTGTTTCAGTCATACACCCTGCTGCCCTGGCTGACGGCGCGCCAAAACATTGAGTTTGCGCTGAAAGCCGCCGGATTCAGCCGCGCACAATGTCGTGAAAAGGCCAGTGAGCATCTCGAACTGGTGCAACTGACATCGTTTGCTGATGCCTGGCCAGCGGAGCTTTCCGGCGGCATGAAACAGCGCGTCGCCATCGCCCGTGCACTGTCTTACCGCCCTAAAATCTTACTGATGGATGAACCCTTTGGCGCGCTGGATGCCATGACCCGCCACCAGATGCAGGAATTACTGACCGGCATCTGGGAACAGCACCGGCTGACCGTCATGTTCGTCACACACGATATTGAAGAAGCGGTGTATCTGTCTGACCGTATTGTGGTGATGGGCCCCGGCACGATTGCGGCGACTTACAACGTGCCGCTACCCCGTCCGCGTCGTGAGGAACTGACCGCCAGCCCTGAATTCACCGACCTGCAACGCCAGGTTCTGCATACTATCCGCAGCGGCCATCCCCGCGCTGCACTGGCCTGATAACCGGAGATTGACCATGTCTGCACCTTTTCAAGCCGTGACTTTTCATGATCTGAGTGGTTCTTCCGAACTGCCAGCGGAGTTGTTCAAACGTACAGAAGCCGATTTATCCTTTTTCACCGAGCGCGTCGCGCCGATCATTGAAGCGGTGCGTACCGAAGGTGATGCCGCCCTGCGCCGTTTTGCCCGCGATTTCGACGGCGTTAGCGTGCCGCATATGAGCATTCTGGCGGAAGACACGGAATTCGAAACGGCATTCGAACGCCTCGATCCGCAGGTGGTGGAATCGATCCGCTTCGCCGTCGAAAACGTCCGTGCGTTCCATGAAGCACAAAAACCGGAAGATATGTGGATGAAAGAAATCCGCCCGGGCGCGTTTGCCGGTGACCGGCATGTGCCGATCGATTCCGTCGCATGTTACGTGCCACGCGGTAAAGGCTCATTCCCGAGCGTATTACTGATGACCACCATTCCGGCGGTGGTGGCAGGCGTAAAACGCGCCATTGTCATTACCCCGCCGGGGCCGGATGGTAAAGTCGATGACGCCACGCTGGTGGCCGCACGTCTGGTTGGCATCACCGAAGTGTACAAATGCGGCGGCGCACAGGGCGTGGCCGCCGTGGCGTTCGGCACTGAAACCGTGCCGAAATGCCTGAAAATTGTCGGCCCCGGCAGCCCGTGGGTGGTGGCGGCCAAACGTCAGCTTTCCGGTCTTATCGACCCCGGCGTTCCGGCAGGTCCGAGCGAAAGTCTGATCCTCGCTGATGACAGTGTGGACGGCGCGCTGGCGGCGCTGGATCTGATTATCGAGTCTGAACATGGCCCGGACTCTTCGGCGTATCTGGTCACCAGCAGCCGTCGGGTCGCGGAACAGGCCATCGCCGCACTGCCCGGTTACTGGGCACAGCTCGACGAAAAACGGGCCGGATTCTCCCAGGCCGTATTGTGCGGAACGCATGGCGGCGTAGTGCTGACCGAAGATTTCGCCGCCGCCGTTGAATTTGTTAATCAGTACGCGCCGGAGCATCTGGAAATTCTGGCCGAGGAACCGATGGCTGTCATGGGCAAAATCCGTAATGCCGGTGAAATACTGCTCGGTAATTACACGCCGATCACGCTGGGCAATTTCGTTCTCGGACCGAATGCGGTTCTGCCGACCAACGGTGCCGCCAAAACTGTCGGACCTTTGTCTGTATTCGATTACATGAAACGGATCTCCGTAGGCTACGTCACCCGCGAAGGCTATCAGCCGCTGGCCGATAAAGCGCACGCCTTTGCGTTGTATGAGGGATTCCCCGGCCACGCGCTGGCGGTATCGGCATTACGCACTGAGATCCTCAACAAAAAAGGCCAGTAATGATGAGCAATATGACGGGCAGTGAACCGCTGGCCGCGCAGGCGCGTCAGTTAGTGCAGGCGGGAGAATGGCAGCAGGCAGCGGACGTTTTGCGCCAGCTTATCGGCGAAGTGACCGGCGTGGCAGCCGGTCAGCTAACCATCAACCGCGATCAGTACAGCCTCAACTCCCTCAACGGCACCGTGACCCTTGATGATGGCCGCGCCCTGTTCTTCAAATATCACAATGAAGAAGGGGAAGATAAAACCATTGAGGAGTATTACAACGCGGAACTGTTGCGTGAAAGCGGCTTTCGGGTAGACGTGCCGGTGTATGCCTGCGGCGAGCCGGGGCGGCAGATCCTGATGTACACCCTGCGTCATGACCGGCGCATGGCAGACATCTGCCGCGATATCGAACAACAACAGGCGTGGGATCAGGAAGCAGAAATTGAAGAAGCGCAGCGTCGCGCCGACCGCGATATTCTGACTCACACCCTGCCGACGCTGAAGCCCGGCCTGGTCAGTGCGGTGGCGGCCGAACCTGTCCATCAGTTGTTCTATCACCGTCTGATTTCTCCGGAAAACCCGGAAATCACTGCCGGTTTGGGTGGCCGTGTGGCCCGTTTTTATGTCGGTAAAACTTTCCGTCTGGAAGATGAAGAACTGGAATGGCAGACACTGAGCAACCTGCGCTGGGTGATCAACGGCGTGACCTATCAGCACAGCCTGCGGCAATTATTCACTGAAGCCGGGATCCGCCTGGCACCGGCAGCGCTGGCCGGCCACGGTGTGATTACCGCGCACGGTGATGCGCATAATGCGAATGTCTGGTACGACACTTCGGAGGAAATTCCGCAACTGGTCAGCTTCGACCCGGCGTTTGCCGGTCGCAATATTCCGGCGCTGCTGGCGGAAGTAAAAGCCACCTTCCACAACATTTTTGCCCATCCGTTATGGTTGTATGAGCCTTCCCGTTGCGGCGAACTTTACAAAGTAACCGTCATGAGACGGGGTGACACATTATATGTCGATCATAACTGGCAGTTAACCCCGCTGCGCGCCGCATTTTTACGCGATAAAGGTGAGGAATACTGGCAGCCGTTACTGGCGCAACTCGCCCGCCGCGGCTGGCTGCCGCCCCACTGGCAGCGGATTTTCCGCCTCGCCATGTTCTGCTGCCCGACGCTGGTCCTTGATTTACGCGCCGGGGGATTCAGCGGCCATACACAGACCAGTTCCGCCCTCGGGCTGGCGATGGCAATGATGCTCGGGAGCGAACCGGTTGAAGACACTGATGAATTCAGCGAATGGCTGACGGGGATCAGCCCGGCGGAGCAACCATTATGATATCTCCTTTCTCCCTGCAACGTTTCTCGCTGCAAGGCAGGCGGGTGCTGATCACCGGCAGTTCACGCGGCATCGGTCAGGCACTGGCTGCTGGCATGGCACAGGCGGGGGCCCGCGTGACGATCAGCGGACGCGATATCACCACCCTGAATACCGTTTGTGAGCAGATCCGCCGGCAAGGCGGTGATGCCACACCGCTGGTGCTGGATGTCACAAAACCCGCCACCTTTGCCGACGCTTTCGCCTCCCTGTCCGCGCCACCGGATGTGCTGGTTAATAATGCCGGTACCGAACAATTATGTCCCTCAATGGAGGTTGACGAAGTGCTATGGGATACCATTCTGACCACTAATCTCAAAGGCGCATTTTTCTGTGCCCAGGCCGCTGCGCGTCTGATGGCTGAAAACGGCGGCGGCAGCATTCTCAACCTGTGTTCCCTGACCAGCCAGGTCGGGGTGCCCGGCGCGGCTGCCTACGGTGCATCGAAATCGGCCATGGTTGGCCTGACACATACTCTGGCGACAGAATGGGCCGCCAGAAACATCCGCGTGAACGGCATCGGGCCGGGATATTTCAAAACAGATCTCACCGCTGAGTTTTATGATAACGCCAGCTGGTGCCAGCAGATGCAGGCAAAAATCCCGCTGGGAAGATTTGGTGAACTGGATGATTTGATCGGCGCAGCCGTGTTTCTGAGCAGTCCGGCAGCGGCCTATATCACCGGGCAGGTGTTGTATGTGGACGGGGGATACCTGGCGGGGATCTGATGTCAGACCGGACATCGAAGCGGTTTCTCACTTGCCGTGAGGGCTTTTTCGCTTGCAGCGTAGTGCAGGATTGAGACAATTTCGGTTTTTCAATAACAGTTATCACACAGCCTCTCATGCCTAAACCGACCAAAGAGGGCTATGACGAGCCCTCTTTGGAATCTCCACGTCTTAAACTGCGTGCTCCGCTCGCTGACAATGTTTCAGGTATCACAGCTATAGCCGCAAAATCCCGCCGCTGCGCGGTTCCCTACGTTCGGGTTACAACCCGCGTAAAAAGATACGCGGTTTTTCACCTCTCCGTCGGCGTGATTTTGGAACCGGCCGCAGCCTTCTACTTCACAACCTCACCTCTCTTGGTAAACCCGATCCGCCATTTTCTCTACCCGCGAAATCGCCGCATACAACGCCCCTGCCGTCACCTGCCCCGGCATATTCTCCATATCTGGCGCGTGCAGTGATGCCTGCACAATACTTTCCAGCTCATCCTCATTGAGATCTGCGATCTCACTCAGACGCAGCGGCACCGCGCAGGCCTGAGCAAGTTTGATCGCTTCCAGCAATTCCTCATTGCTGCGGTTTTCCAGCGCCAGCAGACACAGGTTGCCGAAACCGACCAGCAGGCCGTGGCCAAATTCGCGGGTTTTATCACACACCGTAAAACCTTCATAGATGGCGTGGGAAGCAGCGGCGTGCGCCCCGCTGCTCATCAGCGATGTCAGGCCCGCAAACATGAAAATGGCATCAAGCACCTGATCAAGTTCGGCGTTCGGTTTACCGGCACGGACCGCGTCGCAGGCAGCAGGGCCGAAAGATGCGATCAGGTCATAGCAGATCCGGCTGTTGGCACTGGAAGAACGTGCGACGCCGCTCAGTTGACCGTGATGAGTGCTGATGGCACGAAATTCATACCATTTCGCCAGCGTGTCCCCAAGTCCAGCCGCCAGCCAGCGCAAAGGTGAAGCGGCCAGAATTTCGCTGTCGATAATCACTGCAGCCGGTGCCTGTGACAGCGGGAATAAATCCCGGAAATGACCGTCGTCGTGATAACGGATGGTCAGCGGTGTGACGGCCGCGCAGGTCGCAGCAATCGTTGGGATCGTGACGACCGGCACGTTAGTTTCTGCGCCAACCGCTTTACAGGTATCAAGAGATTTACCGCCGCCCACGCCAATCACGATATCGGCTTTTTTATCTTTAACGATTTTCGCCAGACGGCTGATATGACGCTCGCTGCTTTCACCGCCGAACCATTCACTGCCGGCAAGTTCCACGGCAGAACCTTCCAGCTGATGACGGATTTTATCCCCCACGACGGCCAGTGACTGATGCCCGCCAATCACCAGCGCACGCGTGCCCAGCAGTGCGCAAATGTCACCAAGCTGAGAGATAACACCGGGCCCGCGCAGAATTTGTGCCGGGAAGATAATATTCTGTGCCTGCATAACTGCCTCTTCGTAATGTTGTGTTTGACGGATCGGATGAAAATGCTCAAAGGATCTTTCTGTTCATTCAACTGCTTATGGCTGAAGACGTAACAAATGCGGCCCCAGCTGGCTGACCGACGTGCAACCAAGCTGCGCGATTGTGCGGTCAACTTCCTGCAAAATAATCTCCAGTGCCCGTTGCGCACCCGCCTCACCGGCTGCGGCGACGCCATACAGCATCGGTCTGCCGAGCAGGACCGCATCCGCACCGAGCGCCAGTGCTTTCACGACATCAGTGCCACGGCGAAAGCCACTGTCAATAAGGATCGTCGCCTGCGAACCGCACAGTGTCCGGATATCCGGCAGCACCTCGAGCGCACTCACCGAGCCGTCAAGCTGACGTCCGCCGTGGTTTGACAGCACAATGCCATCGGCTCCGCTCGCAAAAGCAAGTTGTGCATCTTCCGGCGCCAGGATCCCTTTGATCAACAGGGCACCCTGCCACTGACTGCGGATCCAGCGCAGAGTTTCCCAGCTGAGACGGGTATCCATCTGCGCCGAGAAGTAGCTCGCCCCACCCGCCCCGCGTTGCTTATCCGCCGGAACATAGGGTTTGAGATTACCGAACCCAGGCATTCCCGCCGGTTTTAAGGTTCGCCATACCCAGCCCGGATGCAGCGCAACATCAAGCATGCTCCAAAGCGATAGCTTCATTGGCCGCCGGTAATTACGCTTATCTTTTTCACGGTTACCGAAATGCACCGCATCAACCGAGACCACCAGCGTGGTGCAACCGGCCGCTTTCGCGCGCGCCAAAAGTCCGGCAGTGACGGCACGGTCTTTGAGCACATACAACTGAAACCAATGCTGCGGCAGGTTTTCTGCCGCGATTTCTTCAACCGATGCAGTTGAAACGGTGCTCTGGATATAACCGATACCCGCATGTTTCGCTGTACGGGCCAGCATGGCATCCGCACCGAAACGCAACATGCCGTTATAGCCGGTCGGCGCAATCAGCAACGGCGCTGAAAGGCGCTGTCCGCACACCGTGACGGATAAATCGCGCTGGCTGGAATCGTTCAGCACCGGCGGAATAAAGCGCCAGCGCCCGAAAACCTCCCGGTTGTCTTTCAGCGTTTGTTCATCATCCGCCCCGCCTTCGACATAGCTAAATGCAAAACGGGGCAATGCGCATTTCGCCTGCCAGCGCAAATCGTCAATGTTCAGCGCAACACGTTTCACGCTGCCCCCTCCGCCAGGATACATTTCAGGCTGTCGATAAACTGACGGTTATCCTGTTCATTACCGATGGACACGCGGATCCAGTTTTCATAACCGGTTTCCCGCCAGGGTTTGATAATTACACCGAAACTAAGCAAGCGTTGTGCCAGTTCTGTGGCCGGGCGGCCGCAATCAAAGAAGAGGAAGTTGGCATACGATGAGGCGACGTTAAAACCAAGCGCGGTAAGTTCTGTCGCAACGCGTCCGCGCTGCGTGCTGACCAGCGCAATGCTCTCGCGGACATGATCTTTATCCCGCAATGCCGCCACGGCAGCGATCTGCGCCGAACGGTTGATGTTGAAAGGCGTACGCACTCTGTCCAGCAGGTTAACCAGTTCAGGATGACTGGCTAAACCATACCCCACCCGCAACCCGGCCAGCCCGTACGCTTTCGAGAAAGTCCGCAGCACGATCCACGGTCGTGGCTGGTCAGCCAGTACGCGCAGACTGTCAGGGTATTCAGGATCGGTTTCGCAATATTCGAAATAGGCTTCGTCAATCACCAGCACACAATCCGCTGGCGCGGCATTAATGATACGGGCGAATCCTTCCCGGTTGAGCATGCAGCCCACCGGATTGGAAGGGTTGCTGAAAATCAACATCTTCGCCGGTCCGGACAGCGCGTTTTCCCAGGCTTCGATATCAAATTCCTGCTGTGCATTAACACCCACCATGGTGACATCGGCACCCATCATGCGCGGGAAGATTTCATGTAAACCAAACGAGGGGATCAGCGTGACCACGCGGTCGCCGGGGCTAAGAAACGCCAGCGCCAGCATATGCAGAATGTCTTCCGAACCGTTGCCGATAACAATATTTCCGGCTGCCACCCCGGTATCTGCGGCCAGCGCATCACGCAGCGCCATGCTTGATGCATCAGAATAAATCGCACTGAAACAGGCGTCCGCTTCTAATGCGGCCCTCGCCAGCGGACTGGCACCCAACGGATTTTCATTACTGGCCAGTTTGGCAACATGCGTCACGCCATATTTTTTTTGCACAGCCTCTGCCGCAAGCCCGGCGTTATAAGCGCTCAGCGACCGTGCTGCGGGCCTTGCCAGTTTTTCCAGGAGCTGTTGCTGCTTTTCAAATACCGAATCAGAAACTGCCAGATCTGAAGCCATTATTCACCTCACGCTGCTAAGTTGCTCCCGAGTATGCCGTAAATCAGCGGTGTTTTACGCCTCTTTTTACAGCATTTTCCGAATACTTTAGAAACAAAACGGGCAACGGCCTGCGCCGCTGCCCGTGAGTATTGTTCAATTTAATTTCCTGACGTATTAATCACTTACAGTGATGACTTGCCAAGCATCGGCAAATTCAGATGATGGCGTTCAGCACAGTCTTGTGCCTGTTCATAGCCAGCATCTGCATGGCGCATCACCCCTGTCGCCGGGTCATTCCACAGCACACGTTCAAGACGGGCATCTGCTTCTCGGGTACCGTCAGCAACGATCACCATTCCGGCGTGCTGTGAGAATCCCATTCCGACGCCACCGCCGTGATGCAGACTCACCCAGGTTGCGCCGCCCGCCGTATTAAGCAATGCATTCAGCAGCGGCCAGTCAGAAACCGCATCAGAACCGTCTTTCATGGCTTCCGTTTCACGGTTTGGTGAGGCAACAGAACCGGTGTCGAGATGGTCACGACCGATAACAACCGGTGCTTTCAGTTCACCGTTACGGACCATTTCATTGAATGCCAGACCGGCAAGGTGGCGCTCGCCAAGACCCAGCCAGCAGATCCGCGCCGGTAACCCCTGGAAGGCAATGCGTTCACGCGCCATATCCAGCCAGTTGATGAGGTTTGCGTTGTCCGGGAACAGTTCCTTCAGTTTTGCGTCGGTTTTGTAGATATCTTCCGGGTCACCGGAAAGCGCCACCCAGCGGAACGGACCTTTACCTTCGCAGAATAGCGGACGGATATAGGCCGGCACAAAGCCCGGAAAATCAAAGGCATTTTCCACGCCTTCGTCTTTGGCAACCTGACGGATGTTGTTGCCATAATCGACAGTCGGAATGCCCATAGCATGAAAATCGAGCATTGCCTGAACATGTCTGGCCATTGACGCACGGGCAGCTTTCACCACCGATTGCGGATCTGCCTGCCGCGCATCCTGCCATTTTTCCAGGCTCCAGCCTTCCGGCAGGTAACCGTTCAACGGGTCATGTGCCGAGGTCTGATCAGTGACAATATCCGGGCGCAGACCGCCTTCTTTCGCGCGGGCAACCAGTTGTGGCATCACCTCTGCGGCATTGCCCAGCAGGCCGACGGAAATGGCTTTTTTCTCAGCGCAGGCTTTTTCAATCATGGCCAGCGCTTCATCAATGCTGTGTGCTTTGTAATCGAGATAACGGGTGCGCAGACGGAAATCGATGCGCGACTCCTGGCATTCAATCGCCAGCACGCAGGCTCCGGCCAGTACGCCAGCCAGTGGCTGAGCGCCGCCCATGCCGCCCAGACCGGCCGTCAGGATCCATTTGCCACGCAGGTCACTGTTGTAATGTTGACGCCCTGCTTCCGCGAAGGTTTCATAAGTGCCCTGCACGATGCCCTGCGCACCGATATAAATCCAGGAACCGGCAGTCATCTGGCCGTACATCATCAGGCCGGCTTTATCCAGTTCATGAAAGTGATCCCAGTTTGCCCAGTGCGGGACAATGTTGGAATTGGCAATCAGCACGCGCGGTGCATCGGTATGCGTGCGGAAAACGCCGACCGGCTTGCCGGATTGCACCAGCAGCGTTTCGTCTTCACGCAGCTTACGTAAACTGTCGAGAATGCCTTCAAACGCCGGCCAGTTGCGCGCCGCTTTACCGATACCGCCATAAACCACCAGATCTTCCGGACGCTCAGCGACATCCGGATCGAGATTGTTCTGGATCATGCGGTATGCCGCTTCAATCAGCCAGTTCATACAGCTCAGTTCCGTGCCCTGTGGCGCACGGATTACGCGGGCAACGGCCGTTTTTTGTGGAGCGTTCATCGTCGTTTCCTTCTCTAAAATAAGGGGTTATAAATCAGTCGGTATAAGACAAAATTGCTCAGGCAAAGCTTGGCAGCAGCGCTTCAATCGCAGCAGGCCAATGCTCGCGGGAAGCCCAAAGACGCATCATTTCAACGTCCGGTGCCATCAGGCGGTCTTTTTCAAGAAACGCTACGTTTTCACGGATCGCTTTCATTTCATTTTCCAGCGTGGCTGAACTGCGCAGCGGACGATGGAAATCAATACCTTGTGCGGCGGCCATCGCTTCTATGCCTACGACCACACTGGTGTTAAAACACATGTCCCCCAGACGGCGGGCGGCATAGGTGGCCATGGATACATGATCTTCCTGATTCGCCGAAGTCGGCAGGCTGTCAACGCTGCCTGGATGCGCCAGCGATTTGTTTTCCGACGCCAGAGCCGCTGCGGTAACCTGCGCAATCATGAAACCTGAATTCACACCACCGTCATTAACCAGAAACGCAGGCAAACCGGAAAGCCCGGTATCGAGCAGCAGCGCCATACGGCGTTCGGAAATCGCACCGATCTCAGCGACGGCCAGCGCAATGATATCGGCGGCAAAAGCCACCGGTTCGGCATGGAAGTTACCACCGGAAATCACATCACCGTTTTCGGAAAATACCAGCGGGTTATCGGAGGCCGCATTCGCTTCGATGCGCAGAATGCGCGCAGCGTGGTGCAGATTATCCAGACAGGCCCCCATCACCTGCGGTACACAGCGGATAGAGTAAGGATCCTGTACCCGGCCGCAATCCGCATGAGACGTGACAATGTCACTACCTGAGAGAATAGCGGTCAACGCGGCTGCAACCCCCATCTGCCCCTGCTGCCCCCGGGCTTCGTGAATCCGCGCATCCAGCGGTTTCACTGAACCTTTAATCGCTTCGAGCGACAATGCGCCCGCCACCAGCCCGGCAGAAAATACACGTTCGGCCTCAAACAGGCCGGACAGTGCAAGAGAAGTGGAAACCTGAGTGCCGTTCAGCAGTGCCAGCCCTTCTTTCGGACCGAGTTCAAACGGCTTCAGACCCGCCGTCGCCAGACCGTCAGTTGCCGACATTTTTACGCCTTGTGCCGTAACCTGACCCTCGCCAATCAGCATCAGGGAAAGATGTGCCAGCGGTGCTAAGTCACCGGATGCACCCACAGAGCCTTTCTCAGGAATGCAGGGATAAACCCCGGCATTAAACAAAGCAATCAGCGCATCGATAATCTCAATACGGATACCGGAATGGCCGCGCGACAGACTCAGCACTTTGGTCGCCATCACCAGACGCACCACGTTATCCGCCAGATCCTTGCCGATCCCGACGCTGTGCGACAACACCAGATTGCGTTGCAGTTCCGCCAGACGTTCCGCCGGAATACGCGTTTGGGCCAGCTTGCCGAAACCGGTATTGATGCCGTAAATCACTTTTCCTGATTCAACAATGCGGGTGACCGTTTCCTGTGACGCCAGCACGCCCGCGCGCGCCTCCTCAGCCAGTTCAAGGCGAACATTGCCCTGATAAATCTTGCGCAGCATCGGCAGATCAACATGACCCGGTTGCAGGCGGCAAAGGGTTAACACATGGGATGAAGAAGCCATAATCTATTCCTGTATAGACAAGTTAAACCGGAAGTAAACCCGGCGAAGGACTCAGCCCGCCGGGTATATATGTATTACATGACGAATCAAAAACCTGTTATCTGCAGACACATGGCAACGAAATCAGTGTTCGATTGTCTGCATCGTTTCGGTCCGAATTTCTTCGGTAACCTGCGCTTTCAGCGCCATAAATTCCGGCGAGGTTTTCAGGGTATAGTCCCGCGGATGCGGGAAATTAACCGCCACCTCGGTTTTGATCCGCCCCGGTCGCGCACTGAAAATCGCCACTTTGTTGGCCATAAAAATGGCTTCATCAATATCGTGCGTCACGAACAACACGGTTTTGCGTGAGGATTCCCAGATCGATAACAGCAGTTCCTGCATCATCACGCGGGTCTGGTTATCCAGGGCGCCAAAAGGCTCATCCATCAGCAAAATTTTTGGATCATTCGCCAGCGCGCGGGCGATGGCGGTACGTTGCTGCATCCCGCCGGAAAGCTGACGCGGGAAATGCTGCTCAAAACCCCGCAGCCCGACCTTATGAATAAAGTAGTCGCTGCGTTCTTTTTGCGCTGCCTTACTTACACCACGCTCCTGCAAACCAAAACAGATGTTTTGCTCAACGGTCAGCCAGGGGAACAAGGTATAACTTTGAAAAACCATGCCACGATCGGCACCGGGTCCCTCCACGCGTTCACCGTCTAACCACACTTCGCCACGCGTCGGTTGATCCAGCCCGGCAACAATACGCAGTAATGTAGATTTACCGCAGCCTGAGGGCCCGAGGATGGTGATAAAGTCGTTTTCATTAACCTGATAATCCACCGGTAACAGCGCCTGTGTTTTCTCACCCTGCGGACCGGTAAAGATACGTTCAACCTGACGGACACTCAGTTTCGGATGGCTCATCACAATGAACTCCATACAAACAGGCGACGGTTGGCCGCTTTGAACAACAGATCGGAGAGCAAACCAATGCAACCAATCACGATAATGCCGAAGATCATTTGCCCGGTATTGAGCAGCGCCTGGCTGTTAACAATCATATGACCGATACCGCTTGAAGAGCCGATAAGCTCTGCCACAATCACGTAAGTCCACGCCCAGCCAAGCACGAGGCGCAGCAACTCGGCTATTTCCGGTGCCGCACCGGGAATGATTACCCGGCGCACAACACTCCGGTTGGTTGCGCCTAATGTATACGCAGCTTCGACCAGATCACGCCGCGCTGCACCTACGGTCACCGCCACCATCAGGGTTATCTGGAAAAAAGAGCCAATGAAAATCACCAGTATTTTCTGCATTTCACCAATACCCGCCCACAGGATCAGCAACGGCACAAATGCTGACGCAGGCAGATAACGGCAAAACGATACAAACGGCTCGAAAAAAGCCTCAATCAGTTTGTAAGACCCCATGAAGATGCCGAGCGGAACGGCAATGGCGCAAGCCAGAATAAATCCACCCAGCACCCGCATGACGGTCATGCCGATGTCAGTTGTAAAATCAAAATCGGTAAACAGTAAAATACCTTCCTGCAACATACTCGCCGGACTGGCAAGAAATGTGGCGGAGACGAGGCCGGTAAACGTCACCAGCGCCCATACGGCAAAAAACAGCACAAAGAAACAGAACCCGAGGAACACGCGATGCCGCGCGGCAACCGGCCGCAAAGGCACCATCATGGGGTTATGCCAGACTTTTTTGCTTGCCGGCAACGGTGCCGGCTCACGTAAGGCTGACTCTGTCGTCATGGGTTGTTCTGCTGCCTGACTGACAGGAGTGTTCATATCGCCGTCCTTCATGGCTATTTCACATACTTCGCGTCATAGAGTGTGTTGATGTCCGGCGTTTTACGCAGAATTTTCATCTCCGTCAGCAGTCGCGCCGCTTCGTTAGTGAAGGTCACAATCTCACCGCTGAAGAATTTCTTATTGGCATCCCGATCCTGCCAGCGCAGATAACTGGATTCTTCTGCAAACTGTTTTCCGGTCTCTTTCGCCGCTGCACCCATGATTTCGTTGGACTTTTCCGGTTCGTTCTTAATCATATCCAGCGCTTCAAAATAGCTGTTCACCAGCGCCTGCGCGGCTTTTGGGTTTTTATCCAGCCAGGCTGGCGTACAGCCCAGCGTGTCCATGACCATCGGATAGTCCAGCGTGGTTGCCAGAATTTTTCCTTTGTCCGGGCTCTGACGGATGGTGGAAAGGTAGGGTTCGTAAGTCACGGCGGCATCATTCTGTCCGGCAATAAAGGCATGTGCGGCGGCGTCCGGCCCGAGAGTGGCGAGTTTGACGTCTTTCATCGTCATGCCATTTTTATCCAGGATCCACGCCAGCAGGAAATAAGAAGACGTGCCCGGTGCATCCACGCTGATGGTTTTGCCTTTCAGGTCGCTGACTTTGCTGATGCCATTGCGTACGGCGATACCGTCCGCGCCGTAGGATTTGTCCAGCTGTACGATCTGTTTGATCGGCACGCCGCTGGCGTTCCAGGTTAAATAGGTTTCAACCGTGGTCGCCGCACATTGCAGGGAACCGGAAGCGATGGCCAGATGACGCGACTGCTGTGGCACCATTTTTAACGTGACATCCAGACCGTTCTTTTTAAAGATGCCCGCTTTGTCTGCCAGTGTCAGGGGGGCAAACCCCGTCCAGCCCGAAATACCCACAGCAACCGGCGTATCGGCCGCCTGTGCCGCACTGACAGCCATACTGCCCAGCGCTACTGCCAGCCCTAACAACGACAACGAACGTTTCAGTACAACCCTGGTAATCTTGTTGCTCATCTGCCACTCCTGCCAATATGCCTGTCTCGGGGAAATGCCTGTGACTGTCAAACGCCGCAAGCAAATTACGCTACTGTATATTCTTGTCTATACAAGTGAGTCGAAAATAACAAAGCAAGCTTTATGCCAGTTTATGCTGATGCCGTTTTGCCACATCCGGCGGCGGTTACGCCTCGTCCCATGCGGGCTGGTGAATCAATTCAGTGCGTTGCATGCTCCCTTTTAGCGCAACCCTGCAGAGTATTTATCGTGTAATGGCCGCCCATAACAGCAGGCCTCTCTGTACCTGATCAACAGGGGTCAGACTCACCGATGCCTGTCGCGATGCTGCCGCTGTTTCAGACCAGTAATATCCCTCGCCCGCCCGCAGGGGCTGGCCATCCGCCTGTTGCCACGTCCCGCTGATAACATAAACCACCCCGCCGTTTTCACGGGTCACATGAAGATGTTGTTGCGCGGTAACCACCCGTGACACACATTCAGTCCGTCGCGTCATGATGTTAAAATCGGTCGTCACACCGCCCAGAAGACGGGCACTGAGCGCACTATCACCGCTGAAGGCAAACGGCTCACCGGTAACATTGAGTAAGTGATCAACCTCAGGCGGTGCCTGCAGATGCACGCCCTCCCCGTTCAGCAAAGTGATGGAGCGGTCAATGCCGGGAAATGCCGAGAACGGCCCGTCCTGTGCGATAGTGGCAATGCTGGCGCGCCAGTCAAAATCATGACTACCGGCAGGAAAACTGAAGATTTCACGGGTCTCGCCACCGCCGTTACGCCATGGGCTGACCGGCAGTTCATCGAAGGCAAAATGGTGCCAGGCGATCATGCGGCATCCTCCGCAAGGTGGCGGAGAAGCGCCAGAAAATCCGCCGCCGCAGCCTGTTGTTGTTCATGCTGGCCGTCCACAATGCGCGGTACGCCGCCAACATACACATCACGAATTTGTCCGGCATTACCGGCGAATAACCAGCGGTTAAGCAGTTCATGATTTTTTGCCGCAGCGAGATAAGGATCCTGCCCGTCGAGCACCAGCCAGTCGGCACGATAACCGACAGAAAGCTGCCCGATGGCCGCGCCGCAAGCCTGCGCGCCGCCCAGTAATGCCTGCGTGTAAAGCACATCGCCCACCGAGTTTTGCGCTGAAGTCGTCAGCCGGTTACGCCGCTGGTCACGCAGGCGTTGCCCGTATTCAAACCATCGCAGTTCTTCAACCACATTCAGAGAAACATGGCTGTCAGAACCGATGCCCCAATGCCCTGACTGTGCCAGATAATCGACGCCGGGAAAAATCCCGTCCCCCAGATTAGCCTCAGTAGTCAGGCACAACCCCGCGACTGCTCCGCTGTTTGCCATACTTGCCAGCTCGAAACGGTCAGCGTGCGTGGCGTGGATCAGGCACCAGCGGGAATCAATATCCAGATTGTCATACAGCCAGGAAATCGGACGCTGCCCGCTCCAGCCCAGACAATCATTCACTTCTTTCTGCTGCTCGGCGATATGAATATGCACCGGCAGGGTTTTATCGCCGGACTGCAACACCTGCTGCATTTGCTCAAGGGTTACGGCGCGCAGGGAATGGAAGCACAACCCCTGATTTTGCAGGCTTTTACCACTGAGCCGTTTACGGATAATTTCCTGTTGCCTGAGATAACTGTCCGTATCCTGAATAAACCGTTTCTGTCCGGCCTGTGCCGGTTGTGCGCCAAATCCGGCATAACTATAAAGCACCGGTAGCATGGTCAGCCCGATGCCGGTTTGCGAGGCGGCTTCACTGAGATGCGCGGCCATTTCGCCGGGGTCGGCATAAGCCTGTCCGCTGATATCATTATGCAGATAGTGGAATTCAGCCACCTGTGTGTAGCCACCTTTCAGCATTTCTATGTAGAGCTGACGCGCAATGACACCCACCTGCTCAGGTGTAAGGCGCTGCACCATGCGGTACATCAGATCACGCCAGGTCCAGAAACTGTCCTGAGGATCCCCGGCGATTTCCGCCAGTCCGGCCATCACCCGCTGAAATGCATGCGAATGGAGGTTCGGCATGCCCGGAACCACCGGGCCGGAAAGGGGCAGACAACCCTGCGGATCGCCGTCCGGGATCACCGCAGTCAACATTCCGGCAACATCGACATCCAGCCGCACGTTGTGCGCCCAGCCATCAGCAAGTAAAGCGCGTGGAGCAAAATAAGCAGGCATGACAGCATTCCTGAGCAGTAAGAAGAAACATAAACGCAATTTTATGGAAACAATTGCAAAACTTTTAAGCGACTTGTCTATACATATACATATGCCTGATTGCGCTGTAAACTTGCAACAACCCTTTTTTTATAAATTTCGTTTTCTGTCACGCCCTTTCCGTTTACTTTCCTCTGATGGAAACTGCCGGGCGGACAGGCAAACTTTCCCAATATTTCTGGAATTTCATTGAGTGAGGTAAGAGTCATGTCGGAGCCCACACCACTTTTGCAAAATGGTGCCGTGCCACAGCAGGGAGTATCACAGCAGACATTGTCCGAACTGGCGGCTGCGATGAGCGACACACCCGCACCCATTTATCAGCGGGTTAAACAGGCGATCATCAGCCAAATCCGCGCCGGTGTCTGGAAACCGCATCAGCGGGTGCCGTCTGAAAGTGAACTGGTCAATGAGATTGGCGTCAGCCGGATGACCATCAACCGTGCCCTGCGCGAACTGACCAGCGAGGGATTTTTGATCCGCATGCAGGGCGTCGGAACCTTCGTGGCCGAAGCCAAGGCTTATACCCCGATGCTGGAAGTGCACAACATTGCCGATGAAATTGCCCGGCGCGGTCATCGTCATGACAGCAAGATTCTGGTGTGCGAGGCACGCCTGGCCGACGCTGATCAGGCGCTGCAACTGGGTATCGCCACGGGTACGATGATATTTTATTCGCAGATTGTTCATTACGAGAACAACGTACCGGTGCAGATTGAAGACCGTTTTGTGAACCCGGAAACCGCCCCCGATTATCTGCAACAGGTGCTGAACAAGCAGACACCCTATACGTATCTGATGGAAATCGCGCCGCTGACGGCGGGTGAACATCGCGTTGAAGCCATCAGTGCCAGCGATGAGCAGCGCGAATTGTTGCAACTTAATGAACATGAGCCTTGCCTCCTGATCCACCGCCGGACCTGGAGCGGCAGCCGCGTAGTGACTTCCGCGCGTCTGATTTATCCGGGTTCCCGTTATCAATTATTTGGACGTTTCACCAGCCATGGCTGATTCCGGCACACCTTAATGGCGGCTTTGCATGGCCGCTATCGCTTCGTTCGAATTTTGGAAGACGTCTCGTAATAAGAAAAAACTATCGCTGGCTGACTTGCCGGTTTTACCGTTATGCGTTAGGTTGACTTTAGTTGTCTATACAAGATGAATTCAGCCTGGAGCCTGTCATGCCGGTAGCTATATCCCCTTCTTTTTCCTCCGAGCCGCCTGCGCGTTGTGACAGCGTATGGCGTGGTGCCACCCTGGTGACCATGCAGGACGGGCATTACAACCTGATTGAAAACGGCGCGATTGCGGTCGCAGGCGGGAAGATCGTCTGGACCGGCCCCGCCCGAGATTGTCCGGTTTTCGCAGGCGCCACACAGCATGAATTCGAGGGCGGGATCATCACCCCGGGCTTCGTTGACTGCCATACGCATCTGGTATTTGGCGGTGACCGAAGCGCAGAATTTGAACAGCGACTGAACGGCGTCAGCTATGCGGAAATTGCTGCAGGCGGTGGCGGTATTCTGTCCACCGTGAATGCGACCCGTGAGGCCACTGAAGATGAACTTCTGGCACAGGCGCTGTTCCGTTTACAACCGTTGCTGGCCGAAGGCGTGACCTGTGTTGAGATTAAATCCGGTTACGGACTGAGCGTAGAAAGTGAACTGAAAATGCTGCGGGTGATCCGCCGGTTAGGCGTCATGCTGCCGGTCGACGTGAAATCCACCTGCCTTGCCGCCCATGCCCTGCCGCCGGAATTCAAAGGATGCGCGGATGACTATATAGATCTCATCTGCAACACATTGCTGCCAGTCGTTGCCAGTGAAAACCTGGCCGACGCCGTCGATGCCTTTTGTGAACACCTGGCATTCTCACCGGACCAGGTTGAACGGGTTTTTAATGCCGCAGAAGCCTTAGGTTTGCCGGTAAAATTACACGCCGAGCAACTGTCTTCGCTGCATGGCAGTGCGCTGGCGGCAAAACATCATGCACTGTCAGCCGACCATCTGGAATACGCCACGGACGAAGATGCGCAGGCCATGGCCGCCGGCGGCACCGTCGCGGTATTACTGCCGGGGGCATATTATTTGCTGCGCGAAACGCAATGCCCGCCGGTGGAGGCGTTCCGCAAACATCAGGTGCCGATGGCGCTGGCCAGTGATGCTAATCCGGGCACATCGCCTGCGCTTTCTTTGCGTCTGATGCTGAATATGGGGTGTACGTTATTCCGACTGACGCCTGAGGAAGCACTGGCCGGGATCACCTGCCACGGTGCGCGCGCGCTCGGTTTACAGGAAACACACGGCACGCTGGAAGCGGGAAAAGTTGCTGATTTTATACACTGGCCGCTGTCACGTCCTGCGGAACTGGTTTACTGGCTGGGTGGTCAGTTGCCCTGCACTGTTGTCTATCGTGGAGAAGTACGAGGAGAGTTCCGTTCATGAGTTTTTCAACTGCTAATGTTATCGCTGAGCCATACCATTTTACCCAGGGTACCGCGCCGTTACTGATCAGCATCCCCCATGCAGGGACGCAGCTTACGCCAGAAGTGGCCAGCGGTCTGAGCGATGCCGCTCTTCCGCTTTCCGATACCGACTGGCATATCCCGCAGCTGTATGATTTTGCGCGTTCACTGGGTGCCAGTATTCTGGTCGGCCAGTATTCACGGTTCGTTATCGACCTGAACCGGCCTGCTGACGATAAACCGTTGTATACCACCGCCACGACAGGTTTATACCCCGAGACGCTTTTTGACGGACGCGAGACCTTTAAACCAGGCATGACGCCGGCAGACACGCAGCGCCAGCAATATCTCGATCAAATCTGGCAACCCTATCACCAGAAAATACAGTCAGAACTGGCGCGTATGAAACAGGAATCCGGCTATGCGCTGCTGTTTGATGCACATTCTATTGCGTCAGTGATACCGCGTCTTTTCGACGGCCGGCTACCGGATCTCAATCTGGGCACCAACAGCGGCGCAAGCTGTTCACCGGCGCTGAGTGAAATTCTCGACAGAACCTGCCAGCAACAAACCCGCTTCAGTCATGTGCTTAATGGCCGGTTTAAAGGGGGATATATCACGAGAGCTTATGGTCAGCCTGACCGGGATATTCATGCCGTTCAGCTTGAGCTGGCGCAGGTGAATTATATGGAGGAGATTGAACCGTTTTCGTATTCACCTGACAAGGCGGCCGAATTACAGGTGCTGTTGAGGCAGTTGCTGGAGGGAATGGTGGATTGGGGGACGGACAGCTATAAACAAGGCGCTGGTTAATGTCACTTTTCGCTGGCCGCTAAGGATAGCCGCAAAACCCCGCCGCTGCACGGTTCCCTTCGTTCGGGTTACAACCCGCGTAAAAAGACACGCGGTTTTCCACCTCTCCCTCCGGCGGTATTTGGAACCGGCCTCAGGCTTCTACGTCGCAACCTTACTTGTTTTGTTTTTTTAAAAGCCAGGGGCGATTCAGAAAGCTTGCTGAACGGAGCGGCCTGGAGACCAAAGGCTCCAGGACCGAGTGAAGGAACCGCCCTAATGCCCGGTCTGGCATTACTTAAAGTCCGCGTACGGCACTAACGGTTCCGGTGGCATATCCAGATCTCCTTGCCAGCCGCTCATCGAGTATCTCGCGTACAGCAGGAAATGGCTTGGCGTATAATCCTTCGCTTGCTGAATATCAATTCCCCCGCCGATGGTCCAGTGAGAACTGACACGCCGTTCAACCAGTGCCTGCAACGTGTAACCAAAACCAGAACCACTACTGCCGGTTTCAATGGCGTTTTTATCCGGTAATGAATCCGGGATCAGATTCTGGATCGGATAACGTTTTTGATCGCTGGTTGAGGAGCGAGACCAGGAGACGGAACCGCCGAGTTGCCATGACCAGTTCTCCGTGCGCTGCCGGTAATTCACCGGTACGGCAAGCGAGAAATATTGTTGCGGACTGTAGTATCCCCCCTGTCCCAGGGTGTAGCCGCTAAGGTCTTTCTGATAATGCCAGAGCATGGAGCTGAGGCCCACCGTCGCGCGGCGGTTATCTTCGTTGATAACCTTGTAGTAATACCCCCCCATCAGGCGTTCGCGGGTATTGTCTTCGACATTTTCACCGGTCAGCTGATGCGCGCTGAGGTCAGCCCACACCCCGTTGGCCAGCCCCTGATCGTAACTTAACCCAAGGCTGGCACCGGTTGCGCGAACGCCACCCCAGGTGGTGCCGGTGCCCGGATCTTTTGCGCCAGCGAAAGAAAGTAACGAACTGGACACCGGACGGCGTGAAACCGTGGTCGTCCAGCCGATATCACCCCAGTCTCCGCTGTAAGCCAGCCCGCCTACCCAGTCAACCACCGGAAAACCCAGCGGCGTGGTGCCTAAATCTCCTTTCCATTGTTCATTTTCCCAGCCCGCACCAAGGCTGACACCGTTAGCGGTCTGGCTGCGATATCGGCGGCAGTTCTGATCACGACAGGTGCCGAAACTGGCTTCGTAATTACCGTTTTCGTTATCAAAAGTTCCGGCATCCATACGCACCCAGTCGGCCCGCAGGAATCCCCGCCCCTGATACACCGGCATATCTGCCTGCAACATGGTGGTGTTGGCGGTGAGATCAGATTTGCCCGGCGTACCGCTCGAGGTCCACGAATCCGTATCCACCGTGAAATTGATATCCTGCTGACGGTAAAGATCACCTGCGTCAGAGCGGATACCGCGTTTCAGCCAGTCATCCGCCGGATTGTTGCGGATCAGACGTGTATAACTGTCATTGTCCTGTGGCGTTTTGTCGGTGATGCCACTGGCGACCATCGCCTGCCCGTAATCCTGACGCGCCAGTTCTGGCTCGCCGAGCTGCTGCTCAAGGCTGGCGGCATTGCGATAAATCAGTGCTTTGTCTTGTCCGGCCGGTTGTGAACGCGCAGCCGTTTTCAATGGCTGCATCAGCGCAAAGGCCCGGGTAGTGTCACCGACATCACGCCAGGCCATGGCGATCTGCCGTTGCTGATTGAGGCTCAGGTCATGCAGATCAGCCTGCTGCAACTGCTGTTTCGCCTGCTGCGTATGACCTGCGGCCAGTGAAGTATCGATAGCGGCCAGGGTTTTACCGAGCTGAATGCGCTGCGCCACTTCACGCATGTTGGCGTCCCATTTCGCCTGCGGCAATGTATTCAGATGGTGCAGAGCGGCATCATCACGACCGGAGCCGGAAAGATAGAGCGCATAAGCGTAAACCTGTTGCGGATCCACCGGACGTTTCGCCGCAAGCTGTTCGAAAACCGTATCCGCCTGCGCCGGTTCGCCCGCCTCACGCAGGGCATTAGCGTAATGGTAGGTCGTCCAGACATCGTCCGGATTCAGCTTCAGCGCTTCGCCGTAGCGGTTCGCGGCCTGATTCCAGTTGTGCCGGGCAGCATATTTTTCCGCCTCCATTGTGACAACGTCACTTTGAAGTCCCCGCTGTTTGTCGCTGAGTTTCGCCTGTGAAGCAGCCGGCAGTGAACTGATGTAATCCAGGGCTTTTTGCGGCGACTGACGCTGATAGATATTTGCCAGACCGCGCTGGGCACTGCTGTTATCGCGCTCCAGCCTGAGTGCGCGGCGATAAGCCTGCTCTGCCTGCCTGTCATTTTTACGCTTAACCGCCACATCGCCGAGCCCGATCTGCGCCCACGGATCACGGGAGTCCAGTCGCTGTGCCTGGTTGTAGGCCGCTTCAGCCTGTTCAAGCTGTCCGGTTTTCAGCGCCCTGTCGCCCTGATCGATTTTCAGCCAGTAACTGTTGGTCTGGATCAGGCTGTTCCATTTATCCGCATTATAGCCGTCGGTTTCGGCGGCTTTCGCCTGCCGGAATAAGGTCAGCGCCTGCTGGCGGTTACCGGCACGGGAGTAAGCCAGCCCCATCGCTCCGAGAACCTCGGCATCGTTGGGTTTCGCCTGCAATGCCTGCTTCAGCGGGGCAATCGCGCCGGTTGAACCACCCCGATTAATTTGCGCCAGCCCCCGGAGTCGTGCCTGATAACGCGGATCGGCCAGCAACGCCTGCTGACGCTGAAGCTCCTGTTGTGCGGCAATCACCTGCGGACCGGTATCAAACGTAGTAATAAACTCTTGCAGGGCCTCAGCGCTCGGATGACCCACGGGTTGGTCTTTAATCTGAGCCAGCCATAAGTCAGCGGCAGGCGAACGCCCTTCATTGGTGGCAGCGATTTGCTTAATCAGCGCCACCGCTTTGGCATTATCCCCTGCGTCAAACGCCATCTGCGCCAGTTGCAGGCGTAACTGCACATCCCCCGGATACCGGTTATTCAGCGCCTGGAGCTGCGCCTGTGCGCTGGCTTTCTGCCCCGGCAGGCGCGCAATCAGTTGCCAGTATTCCACCGCCAGATCCAGCGTCGGCGGCCGGCCGCCAAACAACTCGTCATATTGCGCCTTAGCTTCACCGAGCCGCCCGGCGGTTGCCAGTAAGCGCGTCTGCTGGAGTTTTTGCTGCATTTCCGGCGAGGCGATTTTCAGGCTCAGCTGTGCCTGCTGATATTCATCCGAACCGGGTGCAACCTGTTTAATTTTTTCCAGCTGCTGCTGCGCCCTGGTCTGGTCACCTTCGCGGAGAAGCAGACGCAAACGGGCGGACATCACTTTCGGGTTCTGCGGATCGATTAATTCCAGGCGAAACAGTGACTGACGTACCAGATCATCCTGATGACTGGCTTCACCGATCCGTACCTGTTCCAGCAACCATTGTTCCGGCGACACAACCGGGGCAGAAACCGCAGGCGCAGCCATCAGGGCCAGCGCAATGGTCAGCGCCAGTTTGTTGCGGGAAAGCCGGTTCGTGGAGTGTCTGTTCACGAAATTATTCCTGATCATCATCAGACAGACGACGACGGGCCAGAGAACGTAACCCGGTCCATAGCAGTATTGCCGCCAGGAACACCAGAATCACCGCCATGACTGCCAGCAATACCGGATGGTTCGCCATTGCGTTCCATACCCGTTCCCACCACGGTAAATGGCCCACATAATAGGTATCACCCACTTTCAGACTACTGATGCCGGAATCGCGTACCACCGCCACTGAACCAAAGATCCGCGCACGCTGTCGGGTATCCTGCACTGAGGTGTTCAGCATTGCGAAGCCCTGCTGACCGTTTGCCATCAGCGCGACCACGCTGCGCTGATCAAAGTATGGCGACTTTAATCCGACGATCGCCGCAATCGGACCTTGTGCACTGATTTGCGCACTGGCATCCACCCGCGCATCGCTGGCAGGTGAGTTGTTATCCGTTAACGACGCCTGACGGATGGGGGTGTTAACCGCATCGCGGGCTGCCTCGATCAGTAAGTTAGCTTTTTTATCATCGCGCATGCTGTCGTCACGCAAATCCGCAGGCAAGTTACCGATCACCAGCAGATCGGCGTCGGTGGTTCTTGCTTTTGCCGCATCTTCGGTCAGCCCCACGCCAAGTGCCGGATAACCGGTGAGTGCGCCAATATTGCCCATCGCATCAAACAGCGTGGTGAGTTGCTCAGGTTGCGGTTGTGGCTGAACCAGAATCAGCGTCTGGGATAAATCCGCCAGGCGGCTGAACGGGAATCCGGCATTCGCGAAGGCGCGCAAATCAGGCATCGCCATAAAATGACGGTATCCGGAGAAATCGATGGTGGAGCTGTCGTCGACCACTACATGATTTGGCACGGTGTTATAGGTTTCACAGCGGCCCTCGCTGCCGCTTGCCAGCAGCGACGTGTAGTCAAAATCAAAACGCATCTGGTTTACCGCACCCAGTTTCAGCGCCGGAATATTCAGATCCTTGCTGCCATCCAGCAGCCCCTGCAACAGGGACAGATGCAGTAACCGGGAATCCTCATCGTGTCCGGTTTTCAGGGTCAGATCCTGCACAAACTGGTTGTTCAGGCTGATGCTCAGACGCGACGTGTTTTTGAGCTGTGGCGAGGTGTAACGGTACTTCAGCCGCATATCAATACCGGTGCTGTTAATCAGGAACAGATCCGGCGGCAGGTTAATGTTGAGCGTGACCGGGTTCGGCTGGATGCCGTCAGACTGTAACTGTTCTGCATACTGTTTCAGTTCGCCAAAATTCATCGGACGGTCGGTGCGCACCCAGTTTGGCGCATCATACGGCTGGCGTGGCTGGATCTGATCCACTTTATCGACACCGACCGTTTCGCCACGGAACAGGATATTTCCCTGCGCAATGCCTTTTACTGCTGTCAGTAAGTCCTGATCATCACGACCGAGGATCAGCAGCATTTTGACGTACGGATTATCCGGGCGGCTGACCATCTGCACGACGGGCCCTTTCACCGGCGGCATTTCTTTGAGGAAATCAGGGCGCTGACCGTTAGTCGCAAACACCACGGCGTGGCTTTCCGGCAACTGGTTATACAGCGCCGGGAAAGATTGCCCGCGCCACTGGGCTTTGGTGCCGAACCAGGAGGCCAGAATCGCCGCCGCCTGTTGCTGGCTGGCATCCGGAGAGGCGGCAAATACCATCGGCAGGCTCAGCGGACGGCTGTCACGCGCATCAAAGAATGGCACCGGGAAATGCGCCAGATCGTTGCTTAGCGGCAGTTTCTGGTATTGCAGACTGAGTGAACTGCCCTTGCCGATTTCCAGCCACAGCGTGGTGTTTGCCGGGTTTTCACAGACGTTCTGGTAATGACCAATAAACTCCAGGCGGATACGGTTAAAGTCGGTGACATAGCGCGGATCAATCGTCATCTGTAAGTGATTTTTCTTGCCGAGCTGATCTTTATCAATCACTTCAACGCCCATCAGCTGGTCGTTGAGATACACCTTAAGATGCGACTGGACCGGGATCAGCGACGGCGACGGCGTGAACTCGAGATTCAGCGTAGCCTGTGTCACGACTTCGTCACTGCGCACACCGAATTCAATCTGCCCGTTCGGCTGAATACCGCGCAAGGTGATGGCCCCTGGCCTCGGTGCTACATCGGCAAAAGGTAATATCACGTTGCGCACCGGCGCGCCCGGAATAATCATCGGGTTCACCGCCGGTGCCACCAGCGGCAACGTCACCTGAGGCGCAGGTATCTCATTGCCCGGCACAACCGGTGCAGTAGCCTGTTCACTGTAGGCCGGTGCAGCAGAACCCAACGCCAATGTCATCAATGCGGATGCCATAAAAGTGGTGATCGGAAGTTTTTTCATTGTTTTGTCATCATCAGGTTGGATTCAACAGGCTGAACGGCCAGCGATGGATTACGCGGAGCAAAAGACAGCAACCAGCGGCCAAACGATCGTGTTCGGGACACCAGCGGTCGGTAACGTTGCGGGGCGATGTCCAGCATCCGCAGATAACCCCGGATGCCCAGCCCCAGTACCTCACGCAGGCTTTCCATCGGTTTGTCTTCAGGGAAACTGTCTTCGCGTAATACCCAGCTGTCGGCCCGGGCAAAAGTACATTGGATGAAATCGATATGTTGTTGGGTTGTGAGTGGCAATAGCTGCATACCGATGTTTTCACCAAACACACGGCTGATCTGCATCGGGAAGGTATATTCCTGCTGTCCGCGGCTCAGGATTAACGTGACGTTGTCACCAAACTGAAACTGGCTTGCACTCGCGGTTTCCAGCCCGACACCGCTGTCGGAATAGTCCTGGATGGTGCAGACATAAATATGTCCGTCTGGCTTGAGTAATGACGCGGGCATTCTGGCTTCTACGCGGTGTGCCTGACGAACCTGTTTGGATTCGAACGCCACGGCAATCGCCCCGCCCAGAATAATCATGTTGTAGATCACCCACGCCATGCTCACCAGTACGGTTAAAATTTCGTCGGGACGTCCATAAACAATGCGGTAAATTCCAAAGAATAAACCCGCCAGATTAAGCAACATCAGGATTTGATATGGCCGGCTGATTTTCCAGTCCACGTAAGCATGCTTGTTCAGCCCGCCTTTTGCCGTCACATTGAACGTCCCGGCATGGGGATTAAACAACGCCACCGTCGTTGGCCTGGCGATATACCACGCCAGCACGGTTTCGTAGATTTCATTCCAGAACGAATGACGGTATTTGCCCTGCACGCGCGAATTAGTCAGGCTGGCATGAATCATGTGCGGTAGCACATACAGCGCGATGGCAACAGCCGGTGCATAAATGATATAGGCATGTAACAGCAGAAACGCCAGGGGCGCGGTGAGGAAGATCAGGCGCGGAATACCGGCCAGAAAATGTAACATGGCGTTGGCGTAACACAGCCGTTGCGCCAGTTTCAGCCCTTTGCCAAACAGCGGGTTATCGAGGCGGAATATCTGCACCATACCGCGCGCCCAGCGGATACGCTGGCTGATGTGAGCAGACAGACTTTCCGTCGCCAGCCCTGCCGCCTGCGGAATACGAATATACGCCGAAGTGTAACCGTGGCGGTGCATTCGCAGCGAGGTATGCGCATCTTCCGTCACCGTTTCGATAGCGATACCCCCGATTTCATCGAGTGCGTCGCGGCGCAACACAGCGCAGGAGCCGCAGAAGAAGCTGGCATCCCACAGGTCATTGCCGTCCTGCACCAGTCCGTAAAACAGTTCGCCTTCGTTTGGCGTACGGCGCATTCGGCCAAGATTACGTTCGAACGGATCGGGCGAGAAAAAGTGGTGCGGCGTTTGCAACATGCTAAGTTTTTTATCTTTAAAGAACCAGCCGACGGTCAGTTGCAAAAAAGAACGGGTCGGCACATGGTCGCAGTCAAAAATCGCCACCAGCTGGCTTTTCGCCTGTTTCAGCGCATGGTTAATGTTGCCCGCTTTGGCATTTTCACGCGTTTCACGGGCAATGTATTTCACGCCGATTTCATGGGCAAAATCCGCGAATGCCTGCCGGTTGCCGTCATCGAGCAGATAAATGGTCAGTTTGTCACGGGGCCAGTCAAGCCCGAGTGCGGCGTACAATGTCGGTTTCACCACGCTCAGATCTTCGTTATAGGTCGGGATCAGCAGATCCACCGTTGGCCACGTCGAGATATCCGCAGGCATGGGCACCGGTTTACGGTTAAGCGGCCAGATGGTCTGGATATACCCCAGCACCAGCACCGTCCAGGAATAGGTTTCCGCCCCTAGCAGCAGCAGACCGCAAATCAGACTCAGCGGATCTTCCCAGTTCAGCGTTGACGTGTACCGCCACCATAAATAACGACAGGAAATGGTCAGCGACAATACAATCATCATCAGCGCCGGGAAACGTCCCGGAATACGGCGGATAATCATTGCAATACTCCACAGCAGCACCACGAAAACAAACTGCGCGATATAGCCAAAAGGCTGAGAAATGCAGAACATCGCCAGCGTGATCGTCAGCAAAGCAGTCAGTAACACCAGTATGCGTTTAGTGAGCCGGTTCATTTTGCCGATACGTCGTGTGACCTGAGTTTCCAGCGGATTTTGGGTGACCTGTCCGGGCAATGATCTGAGCCACAAATGGACTTTCCCGCGCAACTGCTGCGGCCAGCGGCTATATATCACACGCCCGCGTCTGCCTTCAGATGGCAGGATGATCAGCAGCCACACACTTTGCACGATATAACGCAGCGGATCGGCCAGACGCGGCTGAGAGGGCGAAATTTGCGGATACCAGCGGGTGCGCTGTGCATTAACGCGCTGCCAGAACGGGGATTCAAAACGTAAAAACAACCAGCACAACGCCACACAGATAATCATCAGACCTGCGGCCATACGTGAGGAATGGCTGGCGCGATAATGCCGGTAGCGATTTTGTAATTCGAGAACGACCGGCGGCACCAGAAACAGATTGAGCAGACGGTTCATTTTGCCGGGCTCCGCGGCGTTTTCTGGCTATGCACGTCCCCGGGATGGCGTAAGTGCAGCAGGAACCAGTTCGCCAGTGTGTTAATCTCACGGCTGATTTTGCTGTTATTTTTCCATTCCCCGACAGGCTGTTTCGCCGCCAGTGACTCCGCCATTGCTTCATCGCGGTGTAAAATCACCGGGATCAGGGCGGGCAAGGTTTCCTGCCATAACAACAGAATATCCTGCTGTAACTGGCTGGAAGGAATGAACTGGTTGAGCAGATAATGCCCGTTGGCTGGCAGCACATACTGATGTAAACGCAGGTGTGACTGAGTATCAGCATGGAGAAGCACGACGGTGCGGTCGGCAAGTGTGCGTGCAGGTAAGGGATCGGCTGCCGGAGAGTCGATCAGGATCCAGTCATAGACACCGGTATTTTTAAGCTGAGTGATCGCTTTTTGCCAGTCGAAATCAGGCTGATTGTTATCGTCCGTTGCGACATGCCCGTAAGGCAGGAGATCAAGATGAGAATGGTAGCGCAGTGCAGAGTTTTGCCAGGACGTCCCCGTATTGTGCGCATAGCGCCATCCGCATGCCTGAGCGACAGGCATACCAAAGTGCAACCGCAGGAAGTTTTCCGGTGAAAAGTCGATCACCAGCACTTTCTCATTTAATTGCGCAAGACCCCAGGCCAGTGCAGCCGTGACCGAGGTGGTCCCCGTACCGCCACGAACGCCCTGTAAGGCAATGACAGCCATATTATTTTTTCTCCGCGCTGTGTTCGCCGTATTGCGCCAGCTCAGCCAGTAACGGCCAGCGGGACATTAGTTGCGGGATTTTTTCTTTACGGGCTATATCGACGTAATTTAATTCTGACAAAGAAAAAAGGCGACTCAGCGCAAAAAAATCATCATCTTTTTTCGGTTCGGATTCTTCCTGGTCTGCAATATTGGCT
>NZ_JAFMOS010000368.1 GCF_019049755.1 Rahnella perminowiae | reverse complement strand
GATCATTTTTTGCAGCGTCTCGTCAATCGCCATCCGCAACATGTCGCGGTCATGACGATAGGGCACATCACTGGCTTCGAGCGGGCTTTGAATAATCAGATGTTCAGCGGCGCTGCTGCCGATGTTGACTTTAGGCCCGACAATGGCGGCATCGGCGCGGCGGCCGATACGCTTCTCGATCATATCCAGTTTGTCATCCAGCGTCAGCGAGGCGGCGGCGACACTCAGTTCTTTCCCCAGATTTCCGATATACACGATATGCGCCCGGCTGCGGCGCAGCGCGGCTGTCATATCATTCATCAGTAATAATGGCATCAGGCTGGTAAAGAAACTGCCCGGCCCGATCAGGATCAGATTGGCTTCGGCGATTGCCTGTAACGCTTCCCGGGTAGCGGGCACCTGGGGTTCCAGCAGCAATTCACGCGGTATTTGTGCCAGTTTATCGACGTTCACTTCGCCGTGGACATGTTCACCATTGGCATCAATCGCGGCCAGATCGGCGGGTTGTTCGGACATCGGGATCAATTCTGCGTCAACTTTCAGCAGGCTGCGCACCAGATTGATCGCCTCAAGCGGGCGTACGGTGAGGTGATCCAGCGCACGCAGCATCAGATTGCCAAGATTATGGCCATCCAGTTCGCCCTGGCCGCTGAAACGGTATTCGAACATCGCCGATGCCAGGCTCGGTTCGGTGATCAACTGATTCAGGCAATTGCGCATATCGCCCCAGGCGATGCCGCCAACGGAACGGCGGATACGGCCGGTTGAACCGCCGTTATCGGTGGTGGTGACAATGCCAGTCAGACGCGGGCCTAGCAGCGAAAGTGAAGACATCACCCGGCCCAGCCCGTGCCCTCCGCCTAACGCCACCACCCGGTCGAGGTCAGCTAATGTTCGATTGCGCATGGTTTTCCTTTCAAATGGGGAGCGGCGGGTTTACCTCGTTTTCCAGCGGCGGATTTTACCTAATATTGCAACAAGATGTTACCCCTTCTCGCCACTCTGAGAACATTAAAAACCCGGTGCTTTTGGCATTGAAAATGCTGCCTTTTGTCGTGAAATATCGTTATATATCAAAATACATAACGAAAAACCACCTTGGCGAACGGGACTTTGCGGCGTTAGAATATGCTCCGTTACCCCGTATTCATTATCGCTCCGCTACGGACCGGATGAATCAACTCCTAGCCCTGGTTCCTAAGTTGTTTTTCTGACGTCGTTCCCGCAGAAACAATATGGAGCCCTGGCCGTGACACTATGTCACCAGGGTGCACGGCAGAAATGCCCGCATCTCCCGTATTTGGAAAGGTGTTAAGGTGCTTCAACTTACTGATGCTTTTGCCCGCAAGTTTTATTACTTGCGGCTGTCGATCACTGATGTGTGCAATTTCCGTTGCACCTATTGTCTGCCGGATGGCTATAAGCCGCACGGACACAGCAATAAAAGTTTTCTCTCGCTCGATGAAATCCGTCGGGTCAGCCGTGCGTTCGCCAATCTGGGAACAGAAAAAGTGCGTCTGACCGGTGGAGAACCTTCGCTGCGCCGCGATTTCTGCGAAATCATTGCCGCAGTGCGCGAAAACCCCTCCATTAAAACTCTGGCTGTTACCACCAATGGTTACCGTATGGCGCGTGATATTGCGAAATGGCGCGACGCGGGTCTCACCAATATCAACGTCAGCGTTGACAGTCTCGATGCCCGCCAGTTTCATGCCATCACCGGGCAGGATAAATTTCGCGAGGTTATGGCTGGCATTGATGCTGCTTTTGACGCCGGTTTTAGCAAAGTAAAAGTCAATACCGTGCTGATGCGCGATGTGAATCATGCCAGTCTGAATACCTTCCTCGCGTGGATTAAAACCCGCCCGATCCAGTTACGTTTTATCGAACTGATGGAAACCGGCGACGGGGGTGACCTGTTCCGCAAACACCATATCTCCGGTGAAGTGCTGCGCGAACAGCTGGTGCATCAGGGCTGGCAGTTGCAGCTTCGCTCACGCAGCGACGGCCCCGCGCAGGTATTTAGCCATCCGGATTATCTGGGTGAAATTGGTTTGATCATGCCGTACGAAAAAGATTTCTGCGTCAGTTGCAACCGGCTGCGGGTATCGGCCATCGGCAATCTGCATTTATGTCTTTTCGGCGAGCAGGGTATTCCGCTGCGTGATTTATTAGCCGACGACATGCAGCAGAACGATCTGATGGATCGCATTCAGGGGGGCCTCAGTCGTAAAAAACAGACCCACTTCCTGCATGAAGGCAATACCGGGATCACCCAGAATCTGTCGTTTATCGGCGGCTGAATCCGGTAGTAATCGTTTAAGGAGCAAACTGATGAGCAAAGCCAGTAAAGCGTTTTTGCCGTTATCTGTGGCGATCATGACGGTGTCTGACCGTCGTACTGACGCGGAAGACACGTCCGGGCATTACCTGAAAGAAGCCGTCACCGAAGGCGGCCACCATGTCGTCGCACAGCAAATCGTCAAAGAAAACATTTACAGTATCCGTGCCGTGGTTTCCGCATGGATTGCAGATGAAAAAATCCAGGCGATTCTGATCAACGGAGGCACGGGTTTTAGTGCAGGCAACAATACGCCGGAAGCACTGAAGCCCTTGTTTGACCGTGAAATCGAAGGCTTCGGGGAGCTGTTCCGCATGGTGTCGTTTGAAGATATCGGTACCTCGACCATTCAGTCGCGCGCCATAGGTGGCATTGCCAACCAGACGGTGATTTTCGCCATGCCCGGTTCAACCCGCGCCTGCCAGACCGCCTGGGATAACATCATTGAAGCGCAGCTTGATGCCCGTCAGGGGCCGTGTAATTTCACTCCACATTTGAAGAAATAAGTATGTCTGAACTGACTCATATTAATGCATCCGGTGATGCTCACATGGTGGATGTCTCCGGCAAGGCGGAAACTGTTCGTGAAGCCCGTGCGGAAGCCTTTGTTGAAATGGCTGCCGACACGCTGGCGATGATCATTAACGGCAATCATCACAAAGGTGATGTATTTGCCACGGCGCGTATTGCAGGTATTCAGGCCGCGAAAAAGACCTGGGATCTGATCCCGTTGTGTCATCCGCTGTTGCTGACCAAAGTAGAAGTGACTCTGGAAGCACAACCGGAGCATAACCGCGTGCGTATCGAGTCACGCTGCCGTCTCAGCGGGAAAACCGGGGTGGAAATGGAAGCGCTGACGGCGGCTTCCGTCGCGGCGCTGACTATCTATGACATGTGTAAAGCGGTTCAGAAAGATATGGTGATCGGCCCGATCCGTCTGCTGGAAAAAAGTGGCGGTAAATCAGGCGACTTTAAGGCGGTACTATGATTGATATTTTATTCTTCGCACAGGTGCGTGAACTGACCGGCACCTCCAGCCTGCAACTTCCTGCAGATTTTGCCACGGTGGAAGCGTTACGGGCTGCGCTTACCGGACGGGGAGAACGCTGGGCACTGGCGCTGGAATCAGGAAAATTACTGGTGGCGGTTAACCAGACGCTAACCACGATGGCGCATCCGTTGCGCGCGGGTGATGAAGTGGCGTTCTTCCCGCCGGTGACCGGAGGCTGAGATGGATCAGACGAAAATTGTTGTTGATGCTGCGCCGTTCAGCGTGGGTGATGAATACAACTGGCTGGCGCAATCCGACGCCGACGGTGCTGTTGTCACGTTTACCGGCAAAGTGCGTAACCACAATCTGGGCAGTCATGTCAGTGCCTTAACGCTGGAGCATTATCCGGGCATGACCGAAAAAGCGCTGGCCGAGATTATTGCCGAAGCCCGTAACCGCTGGCCGCTGCAACGCGTGTCGGTTTATCACCGCATCGGGCCGATGTATCCGGGCGATGAAATTGTGTTTGTCGGTGTGACCAGTGCACATCGCGGCATGGCATTCGAAGCCAATGAATTCATTATGGATCACCTGAAAACCCGCGCGCCATTCTGGAAGCGAGAAGCCACGCAAGAGGGGGACCGCTGGGTCGATGCCCGTGACAGCGATAAACAGGCGGCGGCCCGCTGGTAAATAGCATCTCAACCGCACGCAGACCTTCCATGCTTTTCTTCCTATCTGTGATACGCTTTAAAAATCGGGAGGCTGTTTTGGCCTCATTTTTCATCCTCCATGCAAAAGGGTAATCATCATGGATCGATATCCACGCAGTAACGGTTCAATTGTTGAACGCGCGAACACCGGCATTCAGGCGTACATGGCGCAAGTGTATGGCTGGATGTTCTGTGGTTTGCTGCTGACGGCATTTGTGGCCTGGTATGCTTCCGGCTCTGAAAAAATCATGAGCTTTGTTTTCTCAAGCCAGATTACTTTCTTCGGTTTAATTATCGCGCAGCTGGCGCTGGTCTTTGTGATTTCCGGTATGGTGAACCGTCTGAGCGGCACCGTGGCCACCGGTTTGTTCATGCTATATTCCGCACTGACCGGTCTGACACTTTCCAGCATTTTTCTGGTCTACACCGGTGATTCAATTTTCGGAACGTTTATCGTGGCCGCCGGTATGTTTGGCGCGATGAGTGTCTACGGTTATGTGACCAAACGTGACCTGACCGGTATCGGCAGCATGTTATTCATGGCGCTGATTGGTCTGGTGCTGGCCTCACTGGTAAACATGTGGCTGAAAAGCTCCGGCCTTGCGAATATCATTTCGTACGCCGGTGTGCTGATTTTCGTCGGCCTGACCGCGTATGACACGCAGAAGCTGAAAAACATGGGTGCGCAGTTGTCAGAGGATGACCGTGATAACTTCCGTAAATACTCGATTGTTGGCGCGCTGACGCTGTACCTTGATTTCATCAACCTGTTCCTGATGTTGTTGCGGATTTTCGGCAACCGTCGTTAAGGTTTTTGATTTCAAACGATTGAGAGGGACACTGAGAAGTGTCCTTTTTTTTATGCCTGCTGGTGAGGCTTTTTACTCCCTCCCCTGCGAAGGGGAGGAGCAAATCAAACCCTGATCCTTCCCGTCGGCACCTGTCGGAAACTCCACCACACCTGCACTGTGTTGAACAACACCAGAATTGCCGTCACGATAAACACCCACCGGAAGCCGAGCAGGGCAGAAGCACTTGAGCCAATCAAGGGGCCCACCACATTCCCGAGATACATAAACGACTGGTTGTAACCGAATATCCGGCCGGTAACCTGATCACTGCTGTATTTCACCAGCAATGCCTGCACTGCGGGCATCAGTGCACCGTCGCCGAAACCGAGCATGAAACGCAGGATCCCCAGTTGAGTAGGCGTATTAATCAGTGACATCAGGCAGAACAGAATGAAGCAAAAAACCAGCGCAGCAATCAAAATGCGGTGCGCGCCAATGCGGTCGCCGAGCTTGCCGAGTTTCGGTGCGGCCATCAGTGCGGAAACGCCCGGTACAGCGGCGATCACACCACTGATAAAGGCGATATTGCTGGTATCCGATGACAGTTCGCGGATAAACAGCGTCAGAATCGGGCTGATGGAGCCGTTCGCCAGTTGGATCATCATGGTAGTGACGAACAGGCTGATAATCAGCCATGGATAAGGCAGCGTGGTGAAGACTGCTTTACCGCTCAGGCGGTTGGCTTTGGTAACCGGCACCACGCGTTCTTTAATTAAAAATAATGTGATGAGGAAGCTGATAAACAGCATGCCGCTGGTGACGAAAAACACCGTGCGCAGGCCGAGATGGTCGGCCATAAAACCGCCGAGCAGCGGGCCGATAATCACGCCGGATACCTGGCCGGTAGACAGCGTACCCAGCGCCCAGCCACTTTTATCACGCGGCACCTGTGAGGCGACCAGCGCCATTGCGTTCGGAATATACCCGGATGTCAGCCCCATCAGTGTGCGCAAAATGAAAAGCTGCCAGACGTTGGTGGCGAACCCCTGCAACATCATGACAATTGCCATACCCAGCGCGGCACGCAGCAACATCAGTTTACGACCTTTGCGGTCTGCCAGGCTGCCCCACAAGGGCGCAACGACGGCGGAAACCAGGAACGTGCCACTGAATACCAGCCCTGACCACAGGCTCAGGGACTCATGAGACGTGACGCCAAGCTGTTCGATGTAAAGCGGTAAAAAAGGCAGGATCTGACTCATCGCCATGCCGGTGAAAAAACAGCCCAGCCAGACGGAGATTAAATTTACTTTCCAGGTTTCCATGTTGCAGCGATGTGGCCTTATGGACAGAGGAGTGAGAGAAAAGAAGCATAGCAATCAAATCTGTGAAGTGGAGCGCAAAAAGTGGGAACCCATTCATCAGCTTTATAATTGATTATCCTGTATCAAAGTTTCGGATTATCGCGGCAGATTATATGGCCTGAATTTGTTACCAGAGTCTGCGGCTGTAAC
>NZ_JAFMOS010000369.1 GCF_019049755.1 Rahnella perminowiae | reverse complement strand
GGATTAGCACACTTGAGAAAAACTGTTTCCTTTCTGGTAGAAACCTTATTATCAGTACAAAGGAAGATTATATTTTTCCTACTCAAAGAGTTATTGATACAACTTTATCAGGTCACGAGTATGTCCTGGTACAGAGATTGCTAGCTCATTCCCTAGGAATTCCTCTCCCTCTAACCGGGGCAAATGATATCAATTATGGTCTTTCCGTCATTATATCTGGCGAGATACTTCAACTATTCGAAAAACTTACCTGGAGGGAAAGGATCAAACAACAGGCAGCTAAATTAGCTGGAAGTTTTTCTTTGGACATTGAAAATAATATTTTTCCACAAAGAATAAACTTGCTTAACCAAAGAGGACATTTCCCTCTTCATGATTTACCGCAAGATGCCTGTTTTGTCATACGGTATGCTGAACTTGAAAAGTTAATCAATATGCCTGTTAAAAACGGATCATTTCCGCCGACATCAACACGGATATCCACGCCATTATCCCGCATGTTCTGGCTTGCCTGTAAACATAATGAGACCATAAGTCCGCTAATCAGACAACCTTATAAGCTTCTGTCTATTTTCGAGCAATGGGCATCAGCGGAAGGCATTACTGATCGGCTGAGCGGAGACACGCTTAAAACCGCACTTGAACGCGGCTCACCTTCTTCCACTTCACCATAAAATTAAAATGACATTCCTTTTTCGTTATCTGAAAACCCGTATTACGAGTGACAGTATCCGTAATACGGTTTTATCTACTTCCCCTCCATCGTTACTCTGTGTTTTTTTGTTATCTCCGGACACATCTTTTTCTGTACTGGAGGAAATTATGACATCTCATCAGTTATTACGCCTGAAACAGGTTGAAGAAAAAACTGGCCTGAAGCGCTCTCAAATCTATCTGTATATGAAAGACGGTGCCTTCCCCCGCTCAATCAAGATTGGCCCGGCCAGTGTCGCCTGGCTCGAATCGGAAATTGACGAATGGATCAATATCAAATTAGTCCGACGCTCAATAGGCTGAAGGGAGAAAACACCATGATTATCCCGTCACTGAATTACGCCGTATTAACCGATGCCCTGCATGCATTGAAGGATGGCAATATTCGTCACTGTGAATCGCTAGGATTCACTTTCGACGAAATGAATGCCCTCAACCAATTGTCACTAGACGAGCTGTTTATCCTCAGTCGTGAGTCTGCACCATTTTTGGCTGTGACGGTTCATCACGACGCGTTACGCCTGCTTCTGGCGAAATCCCGTGAGGAGGTTCTGCAGCAACAGCGTATCAACCACGCCATCCGGCTGGGTGGGTCAATTGCGCTACTCAACAAGTATTTTGGCCTCACCTCCAACGAAGTTTGCCTTCGCCGCCGGTTACTGGGCGTCCGTGTACCTTATGGCCGGACGCCAGAGCCGGACGAAGATACGGATGCGGCCATCTGGCGGCAATGGCAACAATGCCGGGTGGCCAGTCTGGAATCAACCGATGCGCTGGACGCCATGATGCAGGTAACACAAACCCTGCTGCCGAAAGTCGAAGGATTGTCACTGACCATCGTCTGGAAGCGTATCGCACTTTGCGAGCGGGAGGCGTCAGACCGGAGGGCCGCACATGCCAGATGAGATCGACCGCGATCAGGAATTTAATGAGCAACGACTGGAGGAGATGATTGAACAGAGTCGTTTTAAGCCAGGGTCTACGCCATCATTATTCCATTGTCGTCTATGCGGTAAGCCCATTCCTGAAAAGCGACGGCAGGCACTCCCGGGCATAACCACCTGCACAGAATGCCAGGAAAAACTTGAACGTCGAATACGTTAATAATGGTCACAGAGACATGCAGGAATATTTCCCCTGCATGTCTCTATCATTAACTATCAATCCACAGTCGTCTTTATTAACTATTTCACTTACTTTTATTTCTCGCAGAGCTTACCCCCTCCACCACTAATTTATCTCTCTCATTTTAACTTTGAATTTATCGTGTATATGCCGCCCCGGATATCTGATCCTGAAAACGTCATTACAGAATGGTTGCCCGAATGGTCGTTAATTTCCCCAGATCGGGCATTGCTCTTTAAAAATAAGGTTCGGGCTGTCACGAAACCACAATTCAGGGTGCCGCTGAATGTTCTCGCTGCCCCGTTTAAACCGGAATGCAGAATTGGGATGTGACATTCATTTAACTCATTGTTGTTTTTATTAGAGGAGGCGTCATGCGAAAACCCATTTACCACGTATTTGTCACTCAGGAAAGTCAACCCGATGCACAGGGCGAAATAAACACGTATTGGACCAGGGTTGGTGTGGCGTTCGCTCATAACGGTAAGTCTGGCCTGAATATCATGCTGACACCCGGTATTGCTGTCTCCGGCAAGTTAGTGCTCCTTGAGCCCAGGGATGACGGCGACGCGACACAGGATACTCAGTCCATTTAACCGCCCTTCCCCCCTTTTCCCGGCCCTGTGCCGTCTGATGACGGCACGCGTTGCCCGGTTTACCGTTCCGAGGCCACCATGCTTTCCACCACCGTATTTCTGGCGGCGGCCATGCAGTGCGCCGCCAGCGTTCACCCGTCGACGGCACTTGATGTGGCGCGGGTCGAATCCGGTTTGAATCCGTATGCCATCGCTGAAATCCTGCCCGGTGGCAAAGGCGTGACTTCACATTTCCCCACAAGCAAGGATGAGGCCCTCAGCCTCACCGGACGGCTGGCGGCACAGGGCCGACGTTATTCGGTCGGGCTGATGCAAATCACCAGCACCAATTTCCGTCATTACGGCGTGAGCGCCCGTGACCTTCTTGACCCCTGTACCAACCTGTCCGTCTTTGAGCGCATCCTCACCGACTGCTACCGCCGCGGCGGTTCCCTCATGCGTGCGCTCAGTTGCTACTACTCGGGAAATTTCACGGCCGGCCAACAGCCGGAATCCGCGTTTAACCAGACCAGCTACATCCAGCGCATCGGCTACGCCGTACCGTCAACGCGGGAAGACCGGCAGCGACCACTCGCCGAAAAGCTCGTGCCTGAAATCCGTTACCCCACCGCCGTCATGCGTGGCGAGCTTACCAATAACGCCACGTCAGTTCTGACATCCCTGCGCTACCCCAATGCCGTGATACGCGGCGCGATACCCTTTCCCGGCCCCAGGAGGAACAATGATGAAACGAAAACAAACTGACTGGCCCGTCCTCTCTTCCTTGTTAATAGCAAGCCCGGTGCTGGCAGCAGACAGCGGATTTAATAAAGCCAATGAGACGCTGAGCAACACCTCCACAGGACTGCTCGGACTGGCCGCCGTCACCATCACGCTGGCCACCATGTGGGTGGGATACAAAGTCTTGTTTGACGGCAAGAGCCTGCATGACATGCGCAACGTCATCATTGGCGCCATCCTTATCGTCGGTGCGTCAGGTTTCGGTGCTTACTGGGCGTCATAAGGGAGGTAACGATGGCTACGCTGAACAAAGCGCTGACGCGGCCTGCCGCCATAGCCGGCATTCCCCTCGTGCCGTTCGTGATGGTCAGCGGGGCCATCGTCCTGCTGGCGGTCTATGTCAGCTATTACCTGATATTACTGCTTATCCCTGCCTGGCTGGAGATGAAGGCAAAGGCCAGAACCGATATTCACTATTTCGGGCTGCTCTGGCTGGCCTTTAAAACCCGTGGCCGGTTTGGCACCAATAAACATTTTGGTGCCAATGCCCTGCTCGCAAACCGCTATGACGCCGTCGACGTCTCGGAGTTTATTGAAAAAATGAAGTTAAACGAGCGCGTTACGCTGGATAAATATATTCCGTATTCCTCCCATATTCATCCGCACGTCATCAGAAACCGCCAGGGTGATTTGGTTGCCAGCTGGGAGCTGGAGGGCACCGTTTTTGAATGCGAGGACGAACATCATCTGACGTTAATGGCGACGCATCTCAATAACGTGATTCGTTCATATGAAGGCCTGCCGGTCACTTTCTATCTTCACCGTATCCGGGAAAAGTACCACGATGCCTTTGACGCGAATTCAGGCATTCCCTTTTCTGATGAAGTGACCCGGCAGTATTACCAGCCGATCAACGAAAAACCGTTCTGGCGGCACCGGCTGTTTTTCACCCTCTGCTACGCGCCCTTCTCTCCGCTGGAGAAAAAGGCCATGAAGGCGCAGCCGTCCGGTAAACGCAACGCAGCGCTGGATGATGCCCTGAAAGTGATGCTGGAATACCGGGAGGCACTGGCTTCCGCGCTGTCCCGCTATACGGCGACGCCGCTGGGGATGTATGAAGACAACGGGCGGGTGTATTCCGCCCAGTTGTCCTTTTATCACCGTCTGCTCACCGGCCAGTGGCAAAAGGTGGCGGTCACGCGTGCGCCGTTTTATGAAACATTAAGCACGCCGGATGTCTTTTTTACCACCGACACCGCCGAGTGCCAGACCGTCGGCGGCTCCCGTTTTTTCCGCAGTCTGGAAATCAAAGATTATTCGCCGGAGACCGCGACCGGCCTGCTGGACGCGCTGCTGTATGCCGAAAGCGAGTATGTGCTGACGCAATCCTTCACCTGCATGGCCCGCGATGAGGCGCAGAAGCATATCCGTTTGGCGGAAAAGCGCCTGACTTCGGCGGATGACGACGCCATTTCGCAGCGCGAAGAGCTGATTGTGTTGCGTGACCTGCTCCAGTCCGGGCATGTCTCCTGCGGAAAATACCACTTTTCCCTGCTGGTATCTTCAGACAGCGCCGAGCAGGTGGTGAAGGATGCCAACGCGCTGGCGCAGCCCTTCGCCGACCTCGGCATCATGACGACGCTGTCCACGCTGTCGCTGCCCGCCGCGTACCTGGCGCAACTGCCGGGGGTGTATACGTTGCGCCCCCGTCTGGTGGCCATCAGCAGCCAGAACTTTGCCGACCTGGCGAGCCTGCACAATTTTCATCCTCACAAACGAAACGGCAATCCCTGGGGCGATGCCATCGCCATCCTCAAATCCCCCGGCGGCGGCGGGTATTACCTGAACCTGCACGACAGCCAGAGCGGACGGGATGACTTCAACGAAAAAACGCCGGGTAATACGGCGATTATCGGGAAAACCGGTTCCGGGAAAACGATGCTGATGACCATGATGCAGCAACTGATGCAGAAGTACCGCAATCCGGCGACGTTCTCTGAATCAGCCCCCCTTAAGCAGCTAACCACCGTGTATTTCGACAAGGACCGGGCGGCGGAGATGGCGATACGCCAGATGGGCGGACGCTACTTCCGTATCCGTACCGGCACGCCCACCGGGTTTAACCCGTTTAAGCTTGCGCCGACCCGGCGGAATATCAGCTTTATCAAACGACTGGTGCGCATGCTGTGCCGCCGCAACGGCAAACCGCTCGATCCGCGCGATGAGGAGCGGATCAGTGCCGCCGTAGATACCATTATGCTCGACTATCCGCCCGAATACCGTAAGTTCGGTATCACCCGGCTGCTGGAAGTCCTGCCGGAGCCGCCCACCACCGACGCCCGCATAAACGGGCTGCGCATCCGCCTTAAACAGTGGGCGCAGGGCGGCGAGTTCGGCTGGGTATTCGACAATGAGGAGGACACCTTCAACATCAGCAACATTGATAACGTGGGTATCGACGGTACGGAATTTCTCGATGATGACGATATTCGCGGCCCCATTACGTTTTATCTGCTTTACCGCGTCACCAGCCTGCTGGACGGTCGCCGGCTGGTAATGTTCATGGATGAGTTCTGGAAATGGCTGGCCGATGTCGAATTCTCCCGCTTCTCGCTCAATATGCTGAAAGTGATCCGCAAGCTGAACGGCATCTTCGTCCCAGCCACCCAGTCGCCTGACGAAATCGTCAAACATCCGATTGCCCCGGCGATTATCGAGCAGTGCAGTACGCAGATTTTTCTCGCCAACCCAAAGGCCAGCCGGGCGGATTACGTGGAAAAGATGAAAGTGCCGGAAAGCGTGTACGACATCGTCAGAAACCTCGATCCGGGTGAGCGGTACATGGTGGTCCTGAAAACGCCGTTACGCGCAGGTGAAACCCGGCCTTTTGTGGCGATGGCGAAAATGGATTTAGCGGGTCTCGGGAAACTTACCAAAATGCTGAGCGGGAGCGAAGACAACCTGAAACTGTTCGACACCCTGTTTCAGGAAGGAATGCACCCTGATGACTGGAAAGCCGCCTTCCTTGAACAAGCCCTGTAATATTCATGACGGAGGTAATGAAAATGCGGTTCAGAAATATCATACTGGCGTTATCGTTGTTTATTTCCACCCAGGCGATGAGCGCCGGAATACCGGTATTCGACGCCGTACAGAATACCGAATCCATGAATCAGTGGATCCAGAAACTCCAGCAGTGGCAGGAAACCGTCACCCACTATAGAAGTGAA